>DHJA01000006.1 GCA_002404095.1 Planctomycetaceae bacterium UBA4732
GTCTCGTGGGCTCGGAGATGTGTATAAGAGACAGTCGCCACCTTGCAGGCCGCCCTGGCGACGCCGGGCCTCAACCCCGGCGATGTCATTCAGATCGAGCCAGGCTCCGCGCCAGGCAACATCGTCAACGCCGATCTGCCGGCCGTGGCCGGCCTGACGGTTCGCGGCGACCCGACGGCCGCCCTCAGCGCGATCCCGCAGTTCACCGTCAGCGACGCTTTCACGGTGGGCGCGGCGCAGGAAGGGTTCACATTCCGGCACGTCAACATCGGCCTGATCGAGACGCCCTACTTCCCCATCCCCAACTTTGTCGGCGAACTTATATTCACGGCCGACGGGACCATCGCTGACTCCACGGTCGTGAACATCAGCGCCGGGAACTTCCCCAATCCAGTAGCAAGCCTTGTAGAATTCGACGGCGCCGCCGATGTCCTTACTGGCACCACGCTCGCAAATCACAGCAGTCTCCGCGTAACTAATCTTCTTGCCGTCAGTCCCCCCGATGGGTCCAGCACCCTCGTCAGCGACAACGTCTTTGATATGTCCAATATCACCAACGATGGGGTGGTTTATTTCAGATACTCCAGCGTCTTCCAAAAAGCCCAGGTGACGGATCAGCTGATTGGCAACGTCTTCATTAACCAAGGCGGAGCGGCAAACATCGGTAACGGTGATGCCATAGACGTGGCAAACCTCGTTGGGTTGACCATTCAGGACAACACCATCTCGCTTGCTCCCGCCCTCGTCTTCAACCGCACAAACACCGCCCCTCCATCCCCTCCATCCAGCTTCGCGACCGGCATCTACCTGACGAACAGCCAGAACACGCAGGTAATCGGCAACGTCATCAATCTGTCAGCGACTATTGCAACCGGTATCGCCATCAGCACTGGTGACTTTGGGCCCTCAAGCACCTTCATCGCAGGCAACCAAATCAACGCCGGATCGACTGGGACCGGTATATCCTTCACGGACAGTTCTTTGGCGTCGGCCCCCGTACTCGACGCCGTCATCCAAGGCAACGACTTCCACAACGACCAGATCGGTGTGCAGCTCAACACCGGCAATATTGATGACAGAGGTCATCGGATCGATAATGGCATTGTAACGCTTGATCTAGGCGGCGGCAGTTTGGGCAGCCTCGGCGGCAACGACTTCCGCGGCTTCACGGCGCCGGCGACCGCCAGCTCCGGGGCCATCGTCCTCAACACCCTTTCACCGGCGCAGAAGGTGGTCACGGCTCAGATGGACAGCTTCGCGGCGGGCGTCGATCCCAAGAGCGTGACCTGGGACGGCAGCAAGTCGGCCGGCCTGCCGAACGTCGATGAATCCAACAACCTCACGGGCAACGCCGCCTTCGTCGCCGCCCTTTACGCCGACATCCTCAAACGAGCCGGCGACACGAGCAATCCCAACGACGCCGGCGGACTGATCGCCGCCCTCAACGGCGGGGCGCTGACGCAGGCCGCCGCGGCGTCCGCCCTCGTCCACTCGCCGGAAGCGCTGGGTGTGCAGGTGGACGGGCTGTACCTCAAGCTGCTGGGCCGGCCTTCCGACTCCGTCGGCCGGGCCGGCTTCGTCTCCTTCTTGCAGAACGGCGGGACGGTGGAGCAGATCATCGGTCTGATGGTCTCCTCACCGGAGTACGCCGCCCTCACCGGCTCCGACGCCGGCTTTGTGCAATCGCTGTACACCAACCTGCTGGGCCGCGTCGGCGATGACGCCGAGGTCGCCGGCTATGTGGCCGTTCTGCCATCAAGGGGCCGGGCCGCCGTGGCCGCGCTCTTCACGCAGTCGGCTGAGTTCCGCTCCAACGTGGTGAACCAGTTCTACAGCGCAACGCCCGCGCCCACTTCGGTCTCCGCGCTATTCCCCCCATTGCTTCACCGGACGGGGGCGGCGACGGCCGCGGAAATCAATGGCTACGTGGCTTCGGGCCTATCCCTGCTGGACCTCGAAACCGCCTTCGCCAGCAGCACCGAGTTCTTTGTGGACGGCTAGGGAACTTCCTTCTGACGCCCGACCGAAAGGGTGAAGTCACTAACAAAAGGCGAGCCGCTGGGCTTTTCCTCCTAAAATCGTCAAACCGAGTGGACGGCGTTGCATGGCACCCCACTTGTGTGGGTACTAATGGATTTATCCCGACGGTTCGGACGGCGAGCATAAAGCCGCCGGTCGCCTGGGCATTTTCCAAGCTAGACTTTGTTATTTAGAAAGCGCGCCAAATAAGGCGCGGTACGGCTCCCTGATATCCGAGACGCCTCGGCCGGCGTCCCGCAGGCGACCACCCGGCCGCCTTCGTCGCCCGCGCCCGGCCCCATATCGATAACCCAGTCGCTGCCCGCCACGACCCGCATGTCGTGTTCCACCACGATGACGGTATTGCCAGCCTCGACTAATCCGTCGAGTTGGGCCACGAGCTTCTCCACGTCGGCCGGATGCAGGCCCGTGGTAGGCTCGTCGAGGATGTAGAGTGTGCGGCCGCGCTGCGCCCGTTGCAGTTCGGTCGCCAGCTTGATCCGTTGCGCTTCTCCGCCGGATAGTTCCGTGGCCGGCTGGCCGAGCCGTAGATAGCCCAAGCCGACTTCCCGCAATGAGGCTTCCCGTTAGGTGTCGATCCTGTTCATCATGGTGACGCTGCCAACGGACGACCGTGTGGTAGGGGAACCGCGTTGCTGCTGCAAGGCTACGGCCGGAGGCAAGCCGTCGATGGCATCCACGTCGGGCACGCCCATCTGGTGGAACAGACGCCTGGCGTAAGGCGCGACGGATTCAAGGTAACGGCGCTGCGCTTCCGCGTAGAGCGTACCGAACGCCAAAGAGGATTTGCCGGAGCCGGAAAATCCCGTGAACACGACTAGAGCGTCACGGGGAAGATCGAGATCGACGTTCTTGAGGTTGTGCTCGCGGGCGCCGCGCACGTGAACAAACCCGGCGTCCTCTCTGTCCGCGGCTTTGCGAACGAGGCGATGGGCGGGTTGTTCCATGAGTCAGGCTCACTTGCCTTCGGCGGAATAATAAAAGGACATAGGAGGGCAAGAAGTGTGCCGCAGCGGAGGCGCGAAAAAAAGAAGTACGCCCGGCGACCGTCATCGAGAGTTACCGACTCTTCAAACACCCTAAACATAACTCTAACAACACCAGATAGTTACATCGACGCCCTTCCGATCAACCTGCCTCAGCCTGCCTCAGCCCCCTTCAACAAAGCGGACATGCTACAGTCATGCTACACCCCAGCCTTAAAGAGGTATTAAGCATCTTTTATATGCGCTAGTCCCGGTAAAACCCGCCTGGCCGTTGCCCCTCAACAACAAGCAACCTACCGCCTACCTATTCCGCAGAAATTACCCATGCCGCCCTGACATCCAGCCGCCACGCCGATTAACATTGGCTCATCAGGAGCCACCCGCTCCATCAGAGGCCACAAAAACGCGGAGGTTCGCATGACTCGACCGCTGATGACGACCAAGGACATCTGCAACTTGTACAAAATTACCCGATTCACCGTACCGAAGTGGGTCAGGGCCAACTTGCTGCCGGCGCCGATCAGGATGGGCCGCGCCCTGCGGTGGGATGCCGACCAAGTCGAAGCCGCGCTAAGGATCGCGGCCGAGAGCAACTAAAACCGGCCGGACTGACAACCCATTGTCACTCCAGCTCTTACTCTAACCAGTATACGCATGTGAAAGACCTCATCGAAAACCAGCTCGACCAAATCCGCGACCGCCTCGACGACATCACGCTTATCCTCGGAGGTTTCCGGCGCGTCGAAGGCCTCGGCGCTTCCAAACTCAGCGCCGCCCTCGCCGCCGCCGAACTAGGCCTCAAGAAGGTTCTGAACCGCAAGAACTTCTCCCTTGGCGTTCGCTACACAACGCGGGAGTTGCACCCCTCGCCGGCGGAGGCATCGCGTGAATCATTATGGGCCGAGGCCGGCGCGTCGGCGCGCCGGGCGGCGGGTTTTCGCCCGGTGAAGCAGTCCCCATGAACGCCAACGAACGCACGAACTTGTCGATAACAGACCCAAAAGGTTGGCCCGAGTGGGCAGTCAGCGAAGTCCCGGACGAATTCGCGGGCCCCGACCAAAGCCCCGAGAACCTAGAACGTTGCCGCGAAGAACCAGCGGAGGATTGGAACGCCTTCGTCGATCTGTTGGCACCGAAGCCGAAGCAGTTGAACCCTTAACCCTTGACCCCCTCGAACCAGGAGATTCCCCGTGCAGACAAATGAAGCCCCCACTCTCAGCCCCCGCGTTCAGCAGGCCGTGAAGGACGACGCCGCCGAGACCATCAGCGCCCTCTTCAAGAAGGAGTGGGACGCCAAAAAGAAGGCCGACGCCGATCTCAAGACGTCGGCCGAAGCCTTCGCCCTTAACAAACAACTCATCGCAAACAAGCTGCAAGACCTACAGGTTGCCCGGGTTGCGGAGCAGGTCTTCCGCGACAGCTTCGGCGACGGACTCCCGCCGGCCAAATCGTTCGGCGAATTTGTACAGGCGGCGATCTTCCGAAACAGCAACTTCTTGGAAAAGAACTACGGGTCCACGCTTTCCGTACCTGACCGGTCGTACTGGACGCCAAAGCAGAAGGCCGCTTTGACCACCGCGAGCGGTACGCTTGGCGCTTACACCGTACCCACGGAGTACGCCAGCAAAGTCATGGGAATCGTGGCCGAATTGGCCTTCGTCCGCACCCGCGCCCAGATCGTGAAAATGAACTCGGGCACATTCGCCTATCCGCTTCTCGACATAACCAGCGCTCAAGCCGCCGGCACGTCGCCCTTCGCCGGCGGTCTACTACTCTCCTGGCTGGCCGACGCCGCCAGCCGCACCGAGACCGAGCCGCAGTTCAAGGAACTCGAACTAAAGGCGTGGGAGTTGTCCGGGGTAACCACCATCAGCCGGCCCCTACTGGACGACGGCGCCAACCTCGACGCGTACCTGACAGTCCTGGTCGCCCATGCCGTGGCCCAGTATGAGGAAGCGGCGTTCCTGACCGGAAACGGCGTCGGTAAGCCGCAGGGCATCCTCGGCGCCGCCGCCACGATTGCCGTGTCGCGGCAGGCCGCCAACGTCATCCAGTATGCCGACGTGGCCGGCATGTTGGCGAAGTTGCCCCCAGGCTCGCACGAATACGCCTGCTGGACATGCAGCCCGACCGCCCTGCCCCAATTGCTGGAACTGAAGGACGCGATCACCTCAGGGAGCGCCGTCCACCTCCAAGCCGGCATCAGCGAGGCGACTGCTCGCCCGCGTTTGACGCTCGGCGGCTTGCCGCTCAAGGTTTCGCAATGGCTGCCCGCCCTCGGCACCAAGGGCGACTTGATACTGGCCGACTGGCGATATTATGTGGTCGGCGACCGCAGCCTCGAAATCGCGTCGTCCGATGGGGTGATCTTCCTGAAGAATCAGATCAGTGTGCGCGTTGTCGAGCGTGTGGACGGGCAGCCCTGGATCGACAAACCCATCACCTTGCAGGACGGCGTAACCCAGGTCAGCCCGTTTCTTGTTCTGAACTGACCACCCCCCGCCGGGCGCATGGACGCGCCCGCCCCCGCTTTCCTCAAACCGTTAAACGCTGACGGCGCCTACATCCATGAATCAGCCTTCAACCATGACCCCCGACGCCGACGCCGAGGCCGCGGCTTGGCTTGACTCTGCCCTCATTCCCTGGGGCGAGTTGATCGAGCGGCACCCAACCTTGCGTTCCCCCCTCATCGAAGGTTTACTTCGCAGAGGGGAGACCATGAACCTTATCGCGAACAGCAAGGTCGGCAAGAGATGGCTCGTCAACGACTTGGCTATCTCGGTTGCGACCGGAAGGCCGTGGCTTGGTATATTCCCGACGGCGCCGGGCCACGTCCTTATCATCGACAACGAGCTTCACCGCGAGACCATCGCCCACCGCTTACGAGCCGTAGCCAAGGCAAACGGGATCGAGGTTGGCGCAGATGACAGGACCATCACCGTTTTACCCTTGCGGGGCCGGTTACAGAACGTCTACCAGCTCGCCAGGGGGTTCCAGGAGCGAGAGGCGGGGCAATACTCGCTTATCATCGTGGACGCCTTCTACAGGGCCTTGCCGCCCGACACCGACGAGAACGCCAACGCCGACATGGCGAACGTTTACAACGCCGTCGATTCCTTGGCCGACTCGACAGGCGCGTCTACCGTTTTGGTGCATCACGCCAGCAAGGGCAGCCAAAGCGACAAGATGGTTACGGACGTTGGCAGCGGCGCCGGGGCTATATCAAGAGCCGCCGACACCCACTTGATCCTTCGGAGGCACCAAGAGGAGGCAGCCTACGTCCTCGACTTCGCCCTACGGTCCTGGCCACCGGCCACACCTATGTGTCTACGCTGGCGGTTCCCCCAGTGGGAGCTGGCGCCAGACCTTGACCCCGCCGCCCTATGGACCGGACGGAAGCCGGCCAAGAAGGACGTACCAGAGGTCGAAGAGTGGAACGCGTGGAGATTGGCCGAGCTATGCCCGGAAGAAGCGACACATCCGGCAACGGTGCTATTGAAGGCAAGTCGGGCTGGCCTATCCGAGCGGAAGGCAAAGGGGTTGTTGGCGGAAGCGGTTGAGCTTGGCTACCTCACCGAGGTGCCGCGACCGGGCGACAAAAGGGGCAAGAATATGTATCGCGCGCACCCCCCACACCCCCCGTAGGTATGCGCAACATACCTACGGGTGAGAGAAACGTGCGCGCGAGACATATAGGCCAGCAGGTGGTAGAGAGCAAACAGTGCAGTGTTATTCCGTACATCGCGTGGATGGGTGTACAGTAAAAGGCCGTATAGATGAGAGTGGAAGAGGCGGCTTGGGCAGGCTTCGGCCGGGTTTAGGCAAGGGCAAGGGTAGGGCAAGGGTAGGGCAAGGGTACGGCAAGGCTGGCATTCACCCTGGAGAACGCCATTGGCATGACGGCCGCTCTTGGGATACATTACCCGACAACGCGGCGCCCGTTCCACGTTGGGGCGGCACCGCTTAACTCACTGGGGTATGCCGATGCAGAGGTTTTTCACCGTTGCCGCTCTCACGGCTTTCACCGCTCTCCCCGCTCCTGCCGCCGACACGCCGGCACCGCCCGCACCACCAGCCGCGACGTCCGCGATCAAGGGGGTGCTGCCTCGGGACTGGAAAAAGCTCGGCTTGAGCGACGACCAGAAGCAAAAGGCCTACGCCATCACTGCTGACGCCAAGGCCAAGCTGGCCAAGCTGGAAGCGGAAATCGCGGCCATCAAGGATGACGAACACAAGCAGCTGAACGCACTCCTTTCCGACGAACAACGCAAGCATCTAGCGCAACTTCTCACAGGCGACAAGGCCGAGTCGAAGAAGCCGTAGCATTCCGCAAATCTAGGCACGGACGCCTCTTTTGCTTTTCTTCGTTAGGCCGCTTTTCAATGCCCTACGCGGGCGGCGCCCTCAATCGGCGGGGCCTTCTTAAATACGGCCGGCGTGTACGATCGAAGGTTCTGGCCGTGTTCCGTGTCGCGGCCTGCGGCCGATGGAGCCTGCCGGCGGCCGGGCGGCGAGCCACCGGGCGCCAAGGCCTGCCGGCGGCCAGGCGCGATGCAAGCGTCTCTTGAGTAGCTCTCTCCTCCGCGACCTGCACGTCGGGACTCCGCTCCGGCCCAGTGCGGCCTGCGCTCCGAGCGTGCCGGCGAGTACGCCTCTCCGTTCGGAGCGAGACGCCAGAGGCGTCTCGCTCCTCTCTGCGGCCGCGGGCGGCTTCGTGCTAATCCGCCACCATCGCCCGCGTCATCTTCGGCTACGCCTGTGGCGGCCACCGGCGGCGAGGATCGAAGGCCCTCAGGGGCCACGCAAGAGCAAGTGGCCTCCGGCGGCGATCGAAGACAACCATACAAGCAATTCAACCGATCAACCATTCAAGCAATACAACCGATCAAAAGAAGCAAAACCAAGGCAACCGAACAAAAGAGCCGCATCGTGCGGCAAATACAAGGCAAGCCCCCCCACTTGAACCCGGCGAGACACTCCCCGCGAGATTGGCACGTCGAGACCTCGGCCTAACGGCCTTGGGACGCCGGAGGGTCGGCTGGCGCCGCCCTCCGGCAACGCCGGCGGCTGGCCTGGCGGCCAGCCGCCGGCTTGACTTCACGCCATTCCTGACGCCCGGTGCTACGGACTACTCATGCCAATAGGGTTCATCCATTCGGTAGGATGCCAGCATTTCCATGAAGTGACAGACCGTTGTTACCACCGACATCCCGTTGTCACCTCAACCAGCTTTGCCGCTGCAACCAGCCGCCGTCAATATGCAGCTCCCGCCCATCGCTAGGATCGCCGCCGATGAGTACATTCGGCGGCGGCGTTGGCGATGACTACATGCGCCAACGCGGTTCGGCTATGAGTACATACACCGAACCAAGAGTCTCATTACCGGTCGCCGGCGAGTACGCCGGACGACCTATCCGCGTTGAGTACAAAGCGGCTGGGCGATGTTTGGGCGTTCCCAATCGCCGAACTCGTCACCCGTCATCGTCGCCGTCACCACCCCAGCACTCCGTGAGGGTGGTGACGGCGACGATGACGG
>DHJA01000233.1:0-6210 GCA_002404095.1 Planctomycetaceae bacterium UBA4732
GAGTAAAGTACGCCCGGCAGGATTTGAACCTGCGACCCTCGGTTTAGGAAACCGAATCGGGGGTCGTCCACTCTTATCCGTCCTCGTCTATTGAAGTATGCCACGCAAGGGGTTACGTCGAATCTCTATTCCGCCCACGTCCACGAATTTCCTTGAATGGCCGCCCTGTTGGCTACAGTGTGACTACAGACTGAAAGATAGCCAGCTGGCGGCCCCTTAGAGGATGGGACAGCTCACCCGGGCGACAGCGCCGCTCTAAGATTATGAGGCGACCAGGTCGCCGAGGTTGCCCGCTCGCAGACAACAGTCCGCCCGCGCAGAGCGACGATTGGCACGCCGTTCGCTCCTTAGGCTTTCTGGTCCGCGACCCGTCCCGGTACGATCCATCGGCTTTCCGACCCTGATCATGACATGATTGCCTTCGCTTGCCCCCACTGCGGCGCGCCGCTCCGGATAGACGACAGCATGGCCGGGAGATCCGAGGCGTGTCCAGGCTGTAGCCTGGTCGTGCAAGTCCCCGCGGCCGCCGAGCGAGCCTCCAGCCAACGCACTCTCCATCCTCCAGCCGCCGCGGAGGATACGGCGCCCGCCATCCCCGACTCCCTCGATTTGGCCCCTAGCCCCGACTACCCCTTCCTGGCGTCGCCGCAGGATCCGGACGAACTGGGCCGGCTCGGCCCTTATCGCGTCCTGAAAGTTCTGGGGACCGGCGCCATGGGGGTCGTCTTCCAAGCGGAAGACCCGCACCTGAAGCGCATGGTGGCCCTGAAAGTAATGCGGCCGGCGCTGGCGGCCAGCGCCGAATTCCACCGGCGATTCCTGCGCGAGGCCCGGCTATCCGCGTCCATCGACCATGAACACATCGTCACCATCTATCAGGTGGGGGAGGACCGCGGCGTCCCGTTCTTAGCAATGCAGATGCTCCAGGGCGAGACCCTCGAAAATCGGCTGGACCGGGCGGGCGGTCGCCTGCCGCTGGCCGAGGTGCTGCGCGTCGGCCGGGAGGTCGCCGAAGGGCTGGCCGCGGCCCACGCACGCGGTCTGATCCACCGCGACATCAAGCCGGCCAACGTGTGGCTGGAGAAAGACCGGGGCCGGGTCAGGATCGTCGATTTCGGCCTGGCCCGTGGGGCCGAGCCGGACGCCCAATTCACCCAAGCCGGTGCCGTGATCGGCACACCCGCCTACATGGCGCCCGAGCAGGCCGTCGCCGCCGTGGTCGACGCCCGGTCGGACTTATTCAGTCTGGGGGCCGTGCTGTATCGGGCCGCTACGGGCGAGTCGCCGTTCGGGGGCAAGGATACGCTATCCGTCCTGAGCGCGCTGGCGACTCGGACGCCGACGCCGCCGCACCGGATCGTCCCGTCCCTGCCGCGGATGTTTTCCGGCCTCGTGATGCGCCTTTTGGCCAAAGACCCGGCCGACCGGCCGCAGTCCGCCACGGAGGTGGTGGAGGCCATCGAGGCGCTGGAGCGCGGGGACGCGGATGAGGCGGCCGTCGCCTCTGTCGCGGAAGTGGCGCGCCCGCAGTCCCGAACGAGAGGGGAGCCTGCTTCGCCTCCCCCTTCCGCGGCTCGGGGCAAGGGAATGAAGAGCAAGGGGCCGAGCAAGGCGCGCCCCCGCGCGTCCCGTAAGGGGAAGCGGCCCCCGGCGCGAAGGGATTGGGGGCCGCTGGTACTGACGGTGGGGGTGGCGCTGCTTGTCGTAGCCGCCCTCTTCCTCTTCGTCGCCCTCCTCCTCCGTGCCAGGTAGCGGTCAGCGGCGGGAAGAGGAGGCCGGTTAAAGGGAAACAGTGGGACGGGAGGCGGGACGGCGACTTGCTTTCCGCAAGGAGAAGTTGCCGCCGTGGTTGGCAGGGCCGGACGGCGCGGCCGTTTGGGAAGAACCCTTTCGGATTCGGATTGGCGGCGCCGCAGGTCTACGGCCGTCGCGCGACCCGCCCGCGGCACTCACGGCGTACCACGCAAAGACGCCGACGGCCGCCGTGTTTTTGCGGGTGCCAAATGCAACCGTCAAGTGACTGTCGAATAGGTCGAGTCGGAAAATCAGGCCCTCGCGGCGTGGAACCGATTGCTAAAGCTCATCGACCAACACCCCATCGTCGGACTGGCCGGAAATTTTCGCGGGATGAATTGTATGAACGCGATTGACACTAACATCGTCGCCTACACTTTCGACACAACCGCCCCGGTGAAGCAAACCCTGGCACGGCAGTTGTTGTATAACCTGGTACTCAAGCCGCATGAAACTATCTTGTTGTGGCAGGCAGCGTCGAATTTCTCGCCTGCTTGCGGAAGGCCGAGAGGAAAGGCCTACTGACTGGAGAGCAAGTCAAGGTCAATTTTCGCGAAGTGCTGCAACTGTTCTCGCTAAAGTTCCCCACTGCAAAGGTATTTGATAGGGGCTTTGCCCTGCACGAACGCTATTCGTTGTCTCACTGGGACAGTTTGCTTGTCGCGGCCTGCCTGGAAGCCGGCGTCACTTGTCTCTACAGCGAAGACATGCAACACGGCGCGGATTACGACGGCGTGAACATCGTCAATCCGTTCGTTTGAGCTTTTCACGAAATGATCGACTGGCAGGTTACAAACCTGCACCACATGTCCGCCGTCATTCCTCCAACCCCATCGCTCCCAGCACCAAATCGCCCACCGCCGTCATCGGCAATTCCGCTTCCCCCGGCGCCGTCCCCTCGCCGATCAGCAACGGCCGGTCTTGTATATCTTCCGCCAGCAGTCCGTGACTGCCGCGCACCAGCCCCGCGTCCAGCGGCACGACATCGAACAGCGTGCGGAAGCCGAGTTTCTTCTGGACCAGCCGCCACGCCGCTCGTAACTTCGGCTGCCACAATTTCGGGTCAAAGAACAGCTCGCACGGGTCGTAACCCGGCTTGCGGTGGATGTCGATGGTCCGGGCGTAGTCCGGCGCCCGGCGGTCGTCCAGCCAGAAGGGATACGCGAACCAGGAGTCCCGTTCCGCCAGCACAACCAACTCACCGGAGCGCTCATGGCGTAATTGCACTTCGCCGCGCTCCTCGCCTTCGAGGATACGGCCCACGCCCTTCAGTCCGCTCAGCACGTCGCGCACGTACCGGCGGTCGGCGAGGTCGGCGACGTAGACGTGGGCCAGTTGATGATCGCACACGGCGAACGCCCGGCTGTGGAACGTCTCCAGGGTCTCACCGAATGGACCGTCGCGCACCGTCAGCAAGCCGGCTTCGCGCAGCGCTCGATTGAGATAAACCGGATGGCTTACATCGACATGGCCGTATTCGCTCACAACCCACGCCCGCGATCCTGTCGCCTGCACGGCATCGAGCAGCGGAGCGCAGGCGTCGTCCAGTTCGCGGACGAGGCGCGCCATGTCGCAGCCAGCGGGGCCGAATCGTTGCGGGTCGTAATCCAGATGCGGCAGGTAGACGAGCGTCAGGTCCGGCCGGTCGTCGCGCAGCACTTCCGCCGCGCAGCGCGCGATCCACTGTGTACACGGCAAGCCCGCCATCGGCCCCCAGAACGTCGAAAAGGGAAACGGCCCCAGCCGGCGTTCCAGGCGGTCCGTCAGCCCTTCCGGCCAGCCGTGGACGCCGAATACCTTGTTGCCGTCGGCCCCGTAGTACGGCTTCGGCGTCACGGTCCAATCGACCGCCGCCCCCTGATTGAACCACCAGAACAGCTTGGCGCAGCGGAACGGCCGGCCGTGCCCCGCCGCGCGCCGTCGCGCCGTCTGGTACAACGGTTCCGCCTGGATCAGCCGGTTCGACTGCTGCCAGAAGCGCACCTCGCCCGTGTCGCGCCACAGCCAGCCGTTGGCGACGACGCCGTGTTGTTCCGGCGTGCGGCCGGTAAGGATGCTGGCCTGCGCCGTGCAGGTCACGGCGGGGACGACCTCGCGCAACGGCCGCATCCAACCGGCCTTGGCCAGCGCGTGCAGACGCGGGGCGTACGGCAACAGCCGAGGCGTCAGGCCGACCGCATTCAGGAGTACCAATGACGACATTGTTTCCCTTTTATTGCGACTATTGGCAAACATCCTCGTTGCGTACCCCGGACTCACGAGTACGTTCGCCCGGGGCTTTATCTCAGTCGCCCTTAGGGACTCCAAGACCTATTCTGTCAGCGACTTGAGTCCGGAGGGCGATCCAGTTAAAGCCCCGGGCAAAGTGTACTCACGAATCCGGGGTGCGACGACTGCATAAATCGGAGGCTCCCTGACGTTGGCGCGTCGTCTCGGGTGGGCGTCTTTTACTTAGATGACATTCACGCTGCGGTGCGGTGCGGTGCGGTTGGGACCTGAAGCCGTTCCAGACTTTTCCGCCGCTGAAGTACAAGGCGCGCCGCGCGGCAACCGTCGCGGCGCCATCCTCGACCCAGCGCATGCCGGAGCCTTTCAAACGTTCGCCGCTGATTTTGCAGCCCGCCTCGGTGGGACCGCTGCCGATGTCCCAGCCCTGTTGACGGTACGTAGGATAGTCGGTGCGATGGCGGTGGTTCTCGAAATAGCCGATCCATTTCCGCAAGGCCTCGTCAACTTCGGCGGACGTGCGCGGCGGCAACGTCACAGCCCGCGAGTGCGTGAGCAAGGCGGCGTGGGGCTACAGCTATAATTACGGTTCGCAAGAAGAGGCGGAAGAAGAAGCGATCAAACAGTGCGAGGCCGACGACGCCAAAGCGGTGACCTGGGCGCGCAACGCCTGGTGCGCCCTGGCCCTTGGCGATGAAGGCGCCTACGGCCACGGCTGGGCTGACACCGCGTCGGCCGCCCGCGCCAAGGCGATGAAACAATGTCGCAAGTACGGCGAGCATCCCCATATCGTTGTCTGTGTTTCTTCGGACGGGGAAGTCCAGAAATAGCACCGCCGTTACCGCTTTTTCACTAAGATCACTAACGGCACGGCGAGCCAGGGGCGTAGAGCCGCCCCCGGCTCGCCAAAAAGTAATAGACTGCTGGCAAATACCCTTCCTCGGATGAGGCACATGGCAACTACCGCCGCACCCGTTTCCGATCAGACCATCGTTGAGTTCGACGTTCGCACCGACGAGATGCTCGTCAACATGGGGCCGCAGCACCCCAGTACGCACGGCGTACTGCGCCTGGTGCTGCGCACCGACGGCGAAGTCATCTCCGAAGTGACGCCGCATCTCGGCTATCTGCACCGTTGCGCCGAGAAGATCGGCGAGAACGTTACGCCGATCCAGTTCATCCCGTACACCGACCGGATGGACTATCTGGCCGCGATGAACATGAATTTGGCCTACTCGATGGCCGTCGAAAAATTGTGCAGGATGAAGATCCCCGAAAAGGCCCAGGTCATCCGCGTCATCATCGCGGAGATGAACCGCGTCGCCAGCCACCTCGTCGGCATGGGCGCTTACGGCCTCGACCTCGGCACTTTCAGCCCGTTTTTGTACGCCTTCCGCGAGCGCGAAATGATCCTCGACTTGTTCGAGGAGGTGTGCGGCGCCCGGCTGACGTACAGCTATCTCACCATCGGCGGCGCCCACGACGACTTGCCGGAAGGCTGGGTGAAACGCTGTCAGGACTTCCTCAATTACCTCAAACCGCGAGTGGAAGAGTATCATACTCTCTTAACGCGCAATCACATTTTCGTGCAGCGCACAGTCAAAATCGGCGTTCTGTCGCGGGAAACGGCGTTGAGTTACGGCTGTACGGGACCGATGTTGCGCGGCTCGCTGGATCGCACCAAGGGTGATCCAGACTGGGACTTGCGGCGGACGGAGCCATATTGCGGCTACGAAACCTACGACTTCAAGGTCATCATCCCGCCGTTCCCCGAGGCGCCGACCGGGGCGGTGATCGGCGACTGCTGGCACCGCTTCTACGTCCGCATGTTGGAGTTGGTGGAGAGCATCAAGATCGTCGAGCAGGGGCTGCAACGGTACGCGACGGCGCAGGGGTCGCACCGCGTTGAGATGCCGCGCCACCTGCCTGCCGGCGAGGTCTACGTCGAGACGGAATGTCCGCGCGGTCAGATGGGTTTTTATATCGTCGGCGGCGCCAACAAGAGCCTGGTGCCGCTGCGCGTGCGGGCGCGGTCCTCGTGTTTCGCCAACCTCAGCGTGACCGACGAGATTTGCCGGGACTGCCTCATCGCGGACGTGCCGGCCGTCGTCGGCAGCATCGACATTGTCATGGGAGAGATCGATAGGTGAGCCTAAAGGATCTGTGCGAAAGGGCGGGGAGACCCCGCCC
>DHJA01000233.1:6318-17983 GCA_002404095.1 Planctomycetaceae bacterium UBA4732
AGGGGCGGGGGCTCCCCGCCCTTCGCGTTCATAGGAACAAGTCGGCCAAGAGTTCGGAAAGGTAATCGGCCGGCCCCACCGAAAGACGCTCCGTCAACTCCCACTCCGGGCGCATGTCCGCGCCGAATAGCCCCTCCTCCAACTCGCGGATCACTGGCCCGTCGCCGATGGACAGCCCCAGTTCATGGTTGCGCCGAAGGCTGAGCGCGTCGAAGTTTCCCGTGCCGACATAGGCCCAACGGCCATCGACCACCGCCGTCTTGGTGTGCATCAAGCCGGGGTAAATGTAAACGCGGACGCCGGCGCGCAGCAGACGGTTGGCCGTCACGCGATTCGCGCGGTTGATCGTGTCGGTCACGTCCTGAAGAGTCAACACCACGCGGACATCCACTCCCCGGCGCCGTGCCTTTGCCAGCTTTGAAAGCAATAAGGTATCCGTAAGGTAGGGATTTTCGATAGTGATGGAACGCCGCGCGGAGTCTACTTCGCGGTATAGAGTTTGACCCAGCTGACGCTGAAGTGGGCCGCTTTCCACCAGGCGCGCGACGGCGTTCCCAGGGACAGTCGGCGCACACGACAGGGAGGGCGCCGCACGGCCGCCCTGTTGCCGCCAGAACATCTCAAAGATCATATCCGCTTGCGCCGCCAGGGGGCCGCATAGCGTTAATGACAAGTCGTGGTCTTCAACGAACGCGCGCCGGGTGAAGTTGCGGCCGCCGCTCCAGGCCGTCGCTCCGTCTACCACCACCAGCTTGCGATGATCAAAATGAAGGCCGGGGTCGCGCGTGCGAATTAACTGGACATACGGCTGGTGAGACAACCAGCAGACGACTCGGTTGACTTCCCTGGCGGACGCTTCTTTGGGTTGGCCCTGAAGGAGGTTACCGCCGCCGTCCACCAGAATCCGCACCGGCAGATGGGGGCCGGCGCGAGAGGCCAACCGTGAGGCGATCTCCATGCCGATGGGGTCGTCGCCCCACAGGTACATCAGTACGTCAATGCGGCGCCCGGCGTTGTCGATCATCTGATCGAGCGCGGCCAGCGCCTCGGAGCCGTCGATATACGGCCGGATTAGGGCGGGTTGGAGTTCCTCGTCCGGCGCCTGCATCCCTTCGGATTCATGGCATGGCGACAGCGGGCCGGGTGGACGTTCCAGATTCATGACGACGCGCTTGCGAATCAGACCGGCCCCGGCGGAGCGAATAAAGCCGGTAACATCGGCAAAGAAGGTCAAACCGGCGCGGAGCGGTCGCCGCGTCGTTTGCACGGCCGTATCGGCGAATACCTGCTTGGCGGCCACGACCTTCCGAGACGGCCCGAAGTCCTGTTCGTCGGCGGACGCCGCAGCGGAAATGAGCAGGCAGCTCGCCAACAAAACGGACGACGCCACGACGACAGGCCGCCACAGGTTGAGGGAAAGCGTCTCCATATTTAAGGGGGTAATCGACTAACAGCGGAACGGAGGGCGAGCGAGACCTAGGCAAGCGCTGCGGAAGGGCGGAAGGGCGCGCCGCGTTCTTACGCCTGGGCAAGCTGTGCCTCTGAGGCGCTACTGTTTAGCCGCGACCCGAAGGGGAGCGCAAAGCGGATGCGCTCCCCTTCGGGTCGCGGCTAAACGATCGCGCCATCACTCCCCCGGCGTCAGCGACAGGTTGCGGAACTCAACCGGCCCGTGATCGCCCTGCAAGAGAATCGGCCCCGGTTCGCCTTCGTCGCTGTCCAACGCGCCGCCTGTGACGCCGGGGATGGCCTGCCGGTCGATGATACGCTCGCCGTTCAGCACGACCGTTACTGTGCGGCCCACAAGGGTCACGTCGAGCGTCTGCCACTCGCCCGCCTTCTTCGCAGCATTGACCGAGGGCGTCAGAAAGCCGTAGACGCCGCCGATCCGGTGGCTGTCTGGCTCCTCGCCGTAGTTGTCCTCGATCTGCACCTCATACCGTCCGCGAAGGTAGACGCCGCTGTTGCTGCCGGCGGAGTAGCGGAACTCCGTGCGCAGCTTGAAGTCCGTGAACTTCCGCTCTGTGGCCAAATCCGTGCCCGACGCCGCGTTCACGAGTACGCCGTCCTTGACGGACCAGTTGCTCTTGGCGTCGGCGGATCGGGGCTTCCACCCCGTCAGATCCTTGCCGTTGCACAGTTCGATTGGCTCGCCCCAGGTCGGCGCCTTGGCGCGAATCAGCGAGGGCGCGCGCCGCCCCGTCCACTCCACGCGCTTGCCGTCGTCATCGGTCGTCTTGCCGTGGATCACGTCGCCATCAAGGGTTCCCTCGAAATCCACGTCGTTCTTGCGGCCCTCCCACTGCGGCGGCAGCGAGAAGTGGACGCGGCCGCCGTCGAACTCCACGCGCGAGATCGGCCGAGCGCTTCCGAAGTGGCCGACGAACGAGCCGACCAGCGTGGAATAGCCTGAAAGCCGGACTTCCAGCCAGGAGGGGTAGTCCCCATGTGTCCCCTGCACGACAAGATCCCAGCGGCCGCGGATGGACGGCGCCTCTTTCTTCGTCGGCTTGTCCTCCCCTCCGGCAAAGGATGTGACCAGGGTCGCCGTCAGGAGCGACGCGCTAATACTTACGCAGGAAAGTCCTCGCAAAAACATATTGAGGTCTCCGTTTATCTTGTACTGGGACCGTGACACACAATCAGACCCTGTTCCGGAAGGGCGGGGAAACCCCGCCCCTACCGCGGTTTTTCTGTAGGGGCGAGGTCTCCTCGCACTCTTCCTAGAACAGATTTTCATTCCGCCCTCGCGTCATCCATTCGACTCATCAAGCGAACCAACAACGCCCCGGCCTCTCGGGCCTCGGATTCCGTAAGGATCAGCGGCGGCGCCACACGCACCACTTTCTTCGCTAACGGCCCCATGAGGTGAATGCCGTCACCTCCGGGTTCGCCGTGATAACACGCCAGAACGACCGCATTGGCCCAATCCGAAGCTGTCCGGCCCGCGTGGTCGCGCGTTTCGACCCCCCACACCATACCGCCCTTTTCGCCCCTTACATGGGCGATAAACGGTAACTCTTTCAGCCGCAGCAGGGATTCCTCCAGCAAGGCCGACGCGCGTCGGCTATGGCCCAGCACGTCGCGGGCGGCGAACTCCTCCAACGTGGCCAGCACGGCGGCGCAGCACAGCGGGTTGGCGCTCCAGGTGTCCGACGCTTCGCCGTATTCGAGTACGCCTAATAGGTCGGCGCGGGCCGCCGCCGCCGCCACGGGGACGCCGTTGCCCAAGCCCTTGCCCAAAACCACCACGTCGGGTTCCAGTCCGTAAGTCTCGAACGCGAAAAGATCGCCGGTGCGCCCGAAGTTGGATTGTACTTCATCAAGGATGAAAATAAGGTCATTTTCACGGCAGAACGCTTGCAGCATCTGCAAGTACGTGGCGGGCGGGTGATAGGAGCCGCCGCCGCCGAGGTAAGGCTCCGTGATGAGTACGCTCAGTCGCCGGCCGAACTGCTGTTGTAGAGCGTCCAACTCGCGGCGGTATGGCGCCGGGTCGAAGGGTTGGCCGCGCTGGCTTATGTCGGCGCATTCGACCGTGGGAAAGCTTATGAAGCGCACGCGGCCGTCGCGGTCGCGGTCGGTTTCGCTTCCGGTGACGGCGTTGGCCAGCCCTTTCTTGCCGTGAAAACCGTGGCGCGTCGCCAGGATTATGTCGCGCGAACGGTCGCGGGCCAGGGCGGCCCACAGCGCCTTCTGGATCGCCTCGGAGCCGGACGCGGCCCACAGAATTTGTTCTATACGTCCGCCGCCGGGCCGGCCTTGCAACGTCTCGACCAGCCGGCGCGTCGCTTCGACCTCCAAGCCGGTCACGGCGTTGTAGGCGGTCATCGGCAGCGCGAGGAAATATCCTCCCGGCGAAGTCTCCTTAGCGGCGACGGTGGAATCCCAGCCCATGTAGGCCTTAAAGCGCTTCATCCACGTCTCAGAATTGTGGCCGAGGTTCGCCACTAATACCCCGGATGTGAAGTCATAAAGGCGCCGGCCTTCGGGCGTCCAATGGAAGGCGCCGGCGCTGCGGGCCAACACCGCTTGCGAGGGCGTGTAGGTGCGCGAGGCGCGCGGCTCGTAACGCGCGGCGCCGGCGCGGATTGAGTTGGAGGCGTCTTCATGGGCGTGCTGGATGGGAGAGTTCATGAATCCTCCGGGGAAGAGAGTCGTTTAGTCGCGACCCGCAGGGGAGCGCGTAGCCCCGCGCTCCCCTGCGGGTCGCGGCTAAACGAGCGCCTCGTACAGGATAATCGGCGCCGTCTCGCCGGGCGTCTGTAACACCAGACCGCCGAGAGGTCCGTTGACGGTCGCCGCGCAGCCCGGCCGGCCCTCCGCGTGCCGGCGTAGTATCGCTTCCATCGCCTGCACCGTCGCCGTCACCGGCCTGTCGGCCGACAGATCGTTGTACGCCAACGCGCGCATTTGTCGTAAGCGCTCATCTCGCTCATCGGTTGAACCGCCGAACTCGACAAAGGCGATCTCCTCAAAGAACCTGCGTATCACCTCCAAACCGTATCCACGTTGAGTGCGTTCGCCCCAAGGTTCCACGAACGCCGCGTTGTAGTGATGGTTGGGCGTGTATTTGTATTCGCCGGGCGACCGGTCCTCAATGGTCACTTCGACGCCGCGCTTGCGTTGGTGGGCGTTCCATATGCCGTTGTCGAAGCGAAATTGGACTTCCTGCTCGACGTAACCGGGAAAATTGTCGGGCGTGACCCAGCTGGTGTGAATGTCGAAAGCCGCCTCGCGCCCATCGGAGTAAGCGTAGGTCATTTGTAGCTGTACCGAGTCCCAGGTGGGTCCGTCGGCGGGGCCAACGAGTCCGCGTTGACCGGTGGCGGTGACGCGCGTCAACCGCGCCGCCGGAGCGCCGAAGGTGAAGTCGATGAGCTTGATGTAGTGGACGGCGACATAAGTTCCCGGATTGCGGCCGACGATCCACTCGGCGAACTGCTTGCCGCTGATCGACTTCGGCTCCAACAAGGAGCAATAGCCGTTGTTGACGTGACGCAGAACGCCGTCCACAACATGGGTGCGCAACTTCTTATGGTCGGGGTCGGCCAGCTTGTGGTAGACGATCTTGGCGAGAACGCTGTTGCGACGTGCGAGGGCGTCAAGTTCGTCCAGTTCCTGCAAACGCAGCACTGACGGCTTTTCGATGAGGACGTGCTTGCCGGCCTCTAGGGCCAGGCGCGCCACATCGAAATGGCGGTCGTCCGGCGTGGCGACGCAAACGGCGTCCACGCCTTGCGCGAGCATTTCCGTCACGGCGTCCGGCCCCGCGCAACTGACAAAAGGGCCGAGCGCCGCTTGGCGGAGGCGTTCGGCCCGGCTTCCGGTACGGCTGGCGACGGCGGCCAATTCCACTTCGACCGAGCCGAAGTCACGGCGGTAAAGGCCGTCGGCGTGGAGTTGCTCGAAGACGGGGCGATAGGTTTCATCGAAGATCATGCCAAGGCCGGCCATGCCGACTCGGAGCCGATGCGAAGGCGTGAGGTTGACGGCATTCATCCACGCATCCTATCGCGGAGGCGGCGGAAGATAAAGGAGGCGGCGCCATAACGGGGGTTTCCCGTCTCCTTGGGAGAGAGACTCCGATGGCGCCCGTAGGCGGGCGACTTCCTGTTCAAGCGCCAGCACCCGATCCGCTAACTCCGGTGGGCTTGTCCTGTCCCTGACTTGGTTCGGGTCGATGCCTTGTTGGATCTTGGCCATCCGCTCCCTGTGAGCAAACCAAGCCGTTGCTATGTAATAGATAGCGCAGGCAAACGCTATCGAAGCAACGACCGCCGCGCCAGCCCACGATTCAGTCGCCATTGTAGTCTCCAATTCCGAACAATGATTAGCAGCGAGGCAGGGGCAAACACAGCGAATGGTCGCCGCCTACCGTGGGAACGGGAGTTGTCGCCCTTTCCCGTAAATTCTCCAATCCAAAGAAACACCGTCGATTCCCGGCTCCCTGGATCGGCGGGATAGGCGCCGATTACGCTTTCGCCCATCCCGCAGCCGTTCCTATGAGGCACATGACTTGGTACTGATTCAGGGCTTAGGTGGATGAATTGTCCCAGTGCGCGGTCCACCGTCGTCCGTCGGCACGGGTAGGCTGAGCGGTCGCCTGTTGTCGTAAGGGTCGGGCAGCGTTACACGGAAATAAGGGACCACTTTTGTGCGCTGGGGCATGGGGGCGGCGAGCGCCGCGTCGGCGGACGCCTCAAGAGTCGGATCGTCCAGGGGCGCGCGATCGGCCATCGGATGCGCCAGGATCGGCAGCGGAATCGGCTGGTTGGCGTCCACCGACGGCAAGTGTATCCGGTCGCCGGTTATAAAGGAACGCGGCTGCGGCGGCTCAGGGTCGCCGCGGCGCAGCCCCAGCGTCTCATCAAGCGTGAGATGCGGCGCGAGCGGCTTGCGGGTTCGCTCGGCGGATAGGCGCGGCGGCAGAGCCTGACTCGGCGGCGGCGTCGAAGGCGGGGCGTCGAAGCCGGCAGGCGGCGTTAGACGGCGCGGGCCGGCGTTCGGCGCGTTCAGTGGTCCTTTCACCTCCGTCGGCGGCAATACCTTTGCTAGCAGCAATCCGCCGGCGTCGTCCGGGAAATGAAAGGGCGCCGCGTCCGCTTCCATGTCCTTCTTGGGATCGCTTGAGGCCTCTTTATCCGCGGAATGCGGCGAGGGTTCGGCAGCCGAAAGACTCTCGCTTGACGGCGCTACGACCGCCGGACGGCCGCATCCCGCCGACGCCGCGACGACGCCAGCGAGGCATATATAAGGCAACCACGCGCTCGGACGGCTACACATTACCCCATTCCCCCCTACATCTATCGTGATAGGACGGCGAGCGGCCGCCCCTATTTTTGCTTCGGAACCTCGATAACCAGCTTGACAGGCGTACCTTCCTTGGGCAGCAGCTTCTTGTCCGTTTCCAGATTAACATAGTCCTGGTCTTTGAATTTTAGATTGGTCTGAAACACCGTCAGGTCCGTCACGGGGAAGATGCAAATCAGCGTACCCGTCGTGTCTGCGCCGTAGACCTTGTCGGGCTTGTTGGGGTCCGGCTGGGCCATTACCGATCCGGTAAAGCGCCATTTGAGCTTGCCCATGCCTTTATTGGTCTTGATGTCGATCATGGTCTTCTCGATCGGCACGCGCTTGGTTTCGTTGGCTTCGTTCTGGAACTCCAGGTAGATGTTAACCTCCGGACCTTCCCCCGGCTTGTCGCCGCCGTTCTGGGGCGTACCGGGTTTGAGGCCGAAGTCATCGACAAGAGCCTTGTGAATCTCGCTCGGCTTGGCCGTGATGGTCACGACCGTCTCATGGGCCTTGCCGGTGACGCCTTTCTGCCAGGGCCAGCAGGCCACCACTTCGAGCGGATAAATTTTGTCGTAGCCTGGAGCGTCGATCTTGCGCGGCGCCATCTTGGCGTTCACGGTTATGGTGCGCTTGTCTTTGTCCACGGCGATTTCCGCCGTAGCCGTCGCGCAAGTACCCAACACAATGGCCAGCGTCAGTAGACTCCATTTCGTATACGGCATATTTTATTTCTCCTTAGTGGTACGTCAGGAACTTTACTTTTCGCCGATGCAGACGACGGCTGTCGGCGATCCCTTGCCGTTGTCGCCGAGGTTGCAGGTGGCGACGAAGATCTTGCCGCCCTGCACCGCCGGCCCGCCGTAGATCATGCCCGGCGCCTTGACGGCTGGGTCTGCCCCTATGTCCAGCTTCCACTTCTCGCCGCCATCCGCGAGGTTGATCGCGTGCAGTACGCCCTTGAGATCGCCGGCGTACACCACGCCGCCCGCGATGGCGACCGGGGCGAACAATGGCGCCTTGGCGTCATAGACCCAGCGGCGCTCGCCCGTTTCCAGATCAAACGCCCGCACCTTGCCGTCCGTGGCGACGACGACCGCCGCTCCGTCGGCCAGGGCCGCGCAGGACACCACGCCGCCGGTGATCTCTTTGTGCCACTTCTCAGCGCCCTTTTCGAGGTCGAACGCTGCCAACTCGCCCTTGGCGCCTTTGAGCGCCTTGGGATCGTAGCCGATGGTGCTGCCGCTGACCACGACCGTCTTGCCCACCACCGACGGCCCGCCCCACGGGTTGATTTTGAGCGGTTTCCGCCATATCACGTCGCCGGTCTTGGCATCCAAGCACAACAGCGCGCGGTCGCCGAGCTTTTCCTTATCGAGGAAGGCCGACGCCACCAGCACACGATCACCGACCACCGTTACCGGAGCGTCCACGTGCCATTTGTCCTTACCGGCTTGCCAGAGCAAAACCGGAGCCGGCTTCGGCAATTGCTCGTCGCTGGGCGGCAGGGCGAGGAGTGGGTCTTTCTTTTTGTCGATCTCATAACGCGCTTGTAATTCCGCCCATTTCTGATCGAGTATCTTCTGAATGGAAGGCAGGTCCATTTCCTTGCCCTCCAGCGTCACGCGGTTCATGTCCACGCAAACGACGCCGCCGGAACCGGCGCCGACGTAAACGCGGCCGTCCACGACGGTCGGCGACCCTTCCATGTGGACGAGGTCGCCCGTGACCGGCAATTGCCAGTAGGGCCGGCCCTTGTCCACGCCGAGGCAGTACAGCACCGCCCCGCCGTCGGTTTGGTGCATACCGTCGCCGAAGATGAGCTTGTCGCCGACCACGGCCGGCGAACTAACGCTAGGCAGCCGCAGAAACGGCGTCGTCTTGCTCCAGAGGGTGCGCGGCGTCGCCTTGGGATCGACGGCGAAGCTGTAGAACGTGGAGACGTTGAATGCGCCGAGGCCGGTGATAAAAAGTCGGTCGCCGTCCGGCGTCGCCGAGGCGATGAAGTGTTCCTTGCTTTGGTGGACCCACAGAACGGCCGGATTGGCGGGGCCGGCTCTGCCGTCGGTGTTGCCGGTGCGCTGAGCGTTGCCGCGGTACATCGACCACCCCGGCTCAGCGGCGGAAGAATGATTCACCACAAAGACACAAAGAACACAAAGGGAAGACAAAAAGAAGCATTTCATCATCATTCTCCTCGTCTCCTCGTTCCCACGCTCTGCTTGGGAACGCACGCCCGGACGCTCTGCGTCCCGACTCAGAGGCTCGATGCCGCCAGGGAGGCGAACGCGACGCAGAGCGTCGCGGACTGCGTTCCCACGCAGAGCGTGGGAACGAGGGGCTTAATCGGCCTTCAGCGTCTGGTCGTCCAAGACGCCCTTAATATGCGCGCCTGCGACAATCAGTTCCTTCGCGCGCCGTTCGCCGTTGCTGTACACCACCTCGACGCGGTACGTTCCCGGAACCAGCGCGAAGCGGGCCGCCGGCGACGCCTGGCCGCCGCGTCCGTCGCCGCCCGATACCTGTTGTACGCCCACCAGTTGGCCGTCCTTATCCGTCACCGTAACCTTGCTGCCGACGACGCCGGCCTTGCCCGCCACGCGCAGCGTCACCGGCGTCCGCTTGGCGACCCACTCCGGATTGCCCAGCAGGACGCACGATTCCTGGCCTTCGTTGTTGAACACCATGTCGAGTACGCCGTCGCCGTTGAGGTCCACCAACCCCACCGCTTGCGTGTTGAAGATGCGCTGGCTCAAGCCGATGGCCTCGGAAGCGTCCTCGAATGTGCCGTCGCCCTTGTTGCGGAAGAAACGATTCGTGCCGCGTAGACAGCCCACCACCAAGTCGAGCTTGCCGTCGTTGTCCACGTCGCCCCAGGCGGCGCTTGTCGCCCAGCCGGTGAACTTGTCCAGGCCCGCCTTAGCCGTCACGTCCGTGAACTTGCCGCCTCCTTCATTGTGGAACAGCTTACAGCCGTCCCTTTGCGGCACGAATAAGTCGGGAAGGCCGTCATTGTCGTAGTCGCCGAACACCGGCCCCACCTTGCCCGCTTTATACGATATTCCAGAGTCCTTTACTTCCACAAACCCCTTGAGTGTATTCATGACGAGTAGGCCGGAACCGGCGGAATAGAGGAAGTCCGGCCGCCCGTCGCCGTTCACGTCACAGACGACGAGACTGTCACCTTTGACCGCGCTGCCGATGCCGTTGGCGCCGAGACCGACCGCATCGGATACGTCCTCGAAGGCCCAGGTGATCGCCGGCGGCAAGCCGTCGGACGCCTTGAAGTAAAACGCCCATTCGCCTCCCCCTTGACAGACCTTCATCAACAGCGTGTTCTTGCCTTGTTTCAGCTTGAAAATCGCCTTCGTCTGGTCCGGAGTACAGGCCCGGGCCACGTTCTCCGACACGATCTTTTCGCCGTTGAGCCATACGGTCAGCGTATCGTCGCTGCCCAGCGATACGGGCAAGTCGCGCGCCTTGTCGCTCTCGATCTCGCGGTAAAGGTAGACGACGGAATCGACGTTGTTTTCCGGCTTAAACAGAGCGAGATTGTTGACTTCGCCGTCATTGAACTTGCCTTCCTTCCAGGCGGCTTCTTCACCGTTCTTGCCGCCGAACTTCTGCGTTAGGTTGACGGCCTGCTCCGGCGGGTAGACGGCCGCGAAGCCGTGACCGTTGACGTTCGGGAACGGGCCGACGTAGGACCATTTGCCCAGCTTGAGCGGAGCGACCGCGCCATCGACCGCCCCCTTGTTGCGATAAAGACGGAGACCGTGGAAGCCGTTGCCGAGCAGGATGTCGGGCTTGCCGTCGCCGTCGTAGTCGATCCAGGCGGCGGCAGTCAGGTTCCAGCCCGGCTGACGTGGTAACAGATGGCTGTCGTCGCGGAAAAGGTTGTTGCCGAGGTTCGTGTACAGCTTCGGCCCGTTCATTGTCGCCAACAATAGATCCGGTTTGCCGTCGCCGTTGTAGTCGGCCCAGACGGCCGCACGACAGCCCGTGTTCAGGCCGGGAATCGAGATTTCGTTGAGCGATTCGCCGGCGTTTTGCAGGATGACGACGCGGCCGGCCCCGGCCAGGCAGACGTCGGGCTTGCCGTCGCCGTCGATGTCGAGGCAGCTTACGGCCTGTGCGTCGGCGTCCACGCGGGCCAGGGCGGAGTAGTGGGTGAAGCCGGGCATACCGCTGAGCCGGCGGAAGTCCTCACCGCCCAAGCCGACGAAGTCCCGTTTCTCGTTATAGTCGAGTTTAAGACTCGCTTTAAGGCGTTCCACCTTGGCGCGGCGGAGGTGCAGGTCGTCCTTGTTGCCGTCCATCATGCACGGTACGACCACTTCCTTGCCGGCGAGCATCTCCGTGAAGAGCGAAGCCAGCTTGTCGGTGCTGCCGCAGTAACTGCGCAGCAGGAACGGCTCGCCGTGGGTGAGGTTCCACCATTCGCCGCCGTTGCCGGTCTGATACCAGTAATTGCCGATGCAGGTTTCGCTCTCGCCGCCGTTGTGGCAAAAGACGGCCGTCTTGCCGACTTCCGCCCAGTCCATGATGTACTGCCACTCGCGCGGGTTGTAGCCGCCGCGGCCGACATTGTGCTTGATGACGTCGGTGGGATGAACGCCCTTGATGTCGCGTACTTTGCGGAAGATGATTAGGTTCTTTTCTTTATCCACCTTCTCCACGCGCATTAGTACGATATTCGTTGACAGGTTGCAGATCATGCCCAGGCTGTGCGGCGCCTCGACGTAGGCGCGGGCGGCCGGCGGGAAGCCGGCTAGTAGTATCACGAAAGCGCTGAGAAGTCGCCGGGTTGTCATGGAATTCTCCGTTGCGCACCATACATAAATCGCATTGTTTAGCCGCGACCCGAAGG
>DHJA01000233.1:18103-35965 GCA_002404095.1 Planctomycetaceae bacterium UBA4732
CCTTCGGGTCGCGGCTAAACGATGGGATCGTCATCCCTTTTTCAACTCGGCCAATCGCTTCTTCGCCGCTTCCGCGTGTTCGGTGTCGGGGTGGTCCTGGATCACCCGCTCCAACAGCCTGACGGCCATGTCCGCCTGTTTGTTCTCCGCGAAGGCCCGCGACGCTTCCAGCAAGGCCAACGCGCTCAGGTTCGGATAGTCGTAGGTGAAGGGCACCACCAGCAACGCCGTCGCCGCCTCCGGATACCGCTTCTGCGCGAGCCGACATTGGCCGATGTTCAACTGCGCCCGCGCCCCCAGCTCGGTCGCCGTCGTCGCCGCCACTTGATTGTAGAGGTTCACGGCGTCGTCGTAGCGCCCCTGGCTCTGCTGCGCCCAGGCGGCGCCGTAGCGAGCGTCCGCCGCCCACGGGCCGTTGGCGAAGCGATTGAATACCTGCTCATACGCTTGCCGGCTCGGTTCCCATTGCTTGAGCTGCGCTAGGGCAAAGCCGAGACGCAACAGGGCGCGATCGGTCAGGCCAGGCAGATTTTGAAACTCTCCTTTGTCGCGGAACACGGCCAGCAGCTTGATCGCCTCGTCCGCCTTGCCCAACTGAAGCTGACATTCGCCGGCACGATAGGTCGCTTGCGCACACATCGCGCTCTTAGGGTTGTTGACGATCGGCGTCAACTGATCCAACGCCTTTTTGGCGTCGCCTTTCGCCAACAAAGCGGCGCCTAGTCGTACGCGCACCTTGTCGGTCAGCTCTGGCGACGGCTCCTTATCGAGCGCCTCTTGCAACTCCTTAATCGCGGCGTCGTGTTGCCCGCGGTCGGATTGCAATTCGGCTAACTCGAAACGCGCGTCCACGCTGATGGCGAGATCGGGGAAAGCCGCGATCAGCGCCTGATAGAGAGCGCGGGCCTGAACTTCCGAAGGCTGGGGCGGCACGGCGCTGAGCGCAACGACTGGCGCCGCTACGGACGGCGGTTGACGACCCGGCGGCGTTTTCTTTGCCATCTCCTCTTTAAGTTTCTGCCAGAGGTCTTGTTGGAGTTTTTCACGCGCGGCCTGTACTTCCAGGTCAGCCAGCACTCGGCACGACCAAGCCGCCTCATACAACATGCGGGCGCGGGCCTCGGACGCCGGTTGCTTTTGCTTTAACTGGTCGGCTTGGGCACTCAAGTATTGCACGGAATCGCGCAGATCCTTCACGCCTTCATCCTTCATTTTCTGCGCGGCGGCGATTTCTTCGGGCCTGAGATTTGCGGTCGCCAGCCGTTTGCCGGCGTCGGCGATCTTCTGCTGACCGTCGTCCTTGAGGCACTGGCCCAAACGCAGGGCCGCCTCCGCGGCCTCGGGACGATCCGCCGCCTGTTTGGCCACGAGATCAAAGACGGCCCGCGCCTCCGCCCGTTTGCCGGCCTCACGCAGGGCTACGCCGTGATGGTATTGGAGCAGTGGAACCCAGCCGGCCCGCACGGGATCGGCCTGCAACTTCGCCTCCCACTGTTGCCGACATTGCGCGAGAACGTCGGCGGCGGGGATCGGCTGATTTTGAGAGCGTAACAGCGTCGCTAATTCCAACAGCGCCATCGGCGCGATCGGGGCGTTCTTGAGTGCGTCGGTATTGGTAAAGCGGCGCAGCTCATTGACGGCGCCGTTGACGTCCTTTTGCTGGGCCAGACATTTCGCCCTCTCAAAAGTGGCTTGAGGGAACTGCGCGCTCTGCGGAAATCGCTGCAACAGTTGCTCATAGGCGGCGCGGGCTGCCGCGAGTTCCTTGGCCTGCTCCGGCGGCTGCGCCAGCACACCGGCCAACTTCTGGTGGCAATAACCGAGCTTGAGTAAGGCGTCCGGCGTCTGCGGCCCGGTCGGTTGCGAGGCCGCGAAACTCTCTAGCAGTTCGCCGGCGGTTCGCATCGACTCTTCCAGCTTGCCGGCCAGGATCGCGTCGTCGGTCTTCGCCGGCGCCAGGCGAATTAAAATATCGGCCAGTTGGTAGGGCACGACCGCGAGGTCGCCGGCCCGGTCGCCGACCGGAATCGCCTCTAAAAACTCTCGCGCCTTTTCCAGATCGCCTTTTTGGTAATACGCCATTCCGAGGCCGTAGCGCGCCAGGTTAACGTGGACGGCTTCCGGGTACTTTTCGATTACGGCCTGATAGCGCTTGATCGTTTCATCGAGCCACTTGGCCGTCTCGCGCTGACGGTCAGGCGCGCTCGGCAGCTTTTCGGCGGCCAACGCGCTGAAATAGGCGTTCTCGGCGTAACGGAAGAGCATGGCGGGCAAAAGCGTACTTTTCGGATAGGCGTCGCGGAAGCGCACACATGCCTTGTCCGACTCCGCATAGTCGCCGGCTAGATGAAGCGCCGCGGCCAAATCCTGGACCAACTCGTCATCGCGTTGTGGCAGCAACTTCTCATTGAGGATCTGGTTGTACGTGGCGGCGGCTTCGCGGAACTGCTTGGCGAGCTGTTGCGCATCGGCCAATTCGAGGAGCGCTTCGCCGCGGCGCGTGCGCGCCTCCGGGTCGGTGTTGGCGAGGTTTTGGGCGCGCTCGGCCGCTTTACGGAGCGTGTCCTGGGCCGCCTTCAAAGCCTGTTCATAAGCCGGTCCCTTGGCCGGATCGGCGGCGCCAACCTGGGCTTTGCCGATCCACAATAGACACTGATCGGCCAGGCGGACTTCTTTGTCCACAAGCGGTTGCAAGGTCTTCTGGGCCTCCGCGAACTGTTTCAGTTGCACTTGGCAAAAACCCTGCCGTAGCTGGGCCTCGGTCGTCAGCGGCGAACCGGGGAACTGTTGGACGAACGCCGTGAAGTGGGTAAGCGCGTCGGCGAACTTGCCGTCCTCGTATTGCATGACGCCCAGGAAGAAGCCGGCGCGGGCGACGTAGTCAGGCGCGGGGCCGCGCACGAGCGCTTCAAGACGGACTTTCTCGTCGGGATCGTTCTTGAAGCGGTCGGGCTGTTTGAGCGTCTCGGCGGCGATTTGCTTTTGCTTGGCGTAGTCGTCGGTAACACCCAAGTACTGCTGCATCGCTTCCTGACGTTGATTGTTGGCGGGGTCTTGGTGGTAGACGCGGGCCAGGAGATAGCGGGCGTGGGCGCCGAAAACCGGGTCCGTGAACGGCGTAAGCTGGCTGAGCGATTTGCCGGCCGCGAGGTCGTCTTTCAGCTGGAATGAGGCAAAGCCGTGGTAGTAGAGGCCAAGGCCGTAATAGCGACTTTTAGCAAAAATTTTGTCCTCAATCAACGGGGCGACCGCATCGCGCGCTTCCTTGGGCTTGAGCAGACGCAGCCGCATTTCGGCCAGGTCGCAGCGCGCGCGCGCGGCCCATTCCAGATCAATGGGCAACTCCTTGGCGTCGGCGTCGGGAGCTTTGACGCGGGCGGTGAAGACGGCGACGGCCATGGTGAACTGCTTGGTCGCTTCCTCAAAACGGCCGCGCGCAAAGTCCTTGAGTTGAGGCGCCTCTTGCGGCTTGGCGGCGATCTGCGCTAGCGCCTTGACGCCTTCGCCGCGCTGCGCCAAGCCAAGGTAGTAAACGTAAAACGGATAGTCCGGAGCGTCTTTAGAGCCGACCAGCGATTGTAGTTGCTCGGCGGCGCCTTTGTAGTCCTTGTCCGGCCCGTCAAGGAGTGACAGGGCGAGGCCGTAGCGCGCGGCGGGGGCATCTTTATGGTTGCCGTACTTCGCCATGAACTCGCGGAAACGCCCGGCGGCGAAGGCGTAATCCTTGGCGTTGAAGGCGGTCTTGGCGCTGGTGAGGAGCATGTCGGCGGCCTGGTCGGGCGTGACCGTCTGCGCCGTCAACACGGTGGCGCCAAGGAAGAAGGACGCGCCGAGCGCTACCGTCTTGAGGGCGAACAAACGGGCGAGCGTTTCCGTAGCAAGCGCGGGCATTCCAGGAACTCCCTGTTGACCATCGGAGGTTGCGGCGAACCAAGCGGCGGGACGAACATCACTTTCGCATTGTGTCGGGTTCGGGGAGGCGCGTCAAACTGAAATCCGCGGCTATAACGCCACGGCGACTTCCGGGATTTGCGCTTTCCCCCGCCCCGCCGTGTTCGTACAGTGTTGCGATAGGCCCATTGTCCCCTGGACCGGCGCAGCGCATGAACCGCGACCTCTCCCCGCCCTCCTCCGTTCGGCCGACTTACGTTCGCTATGGCGTCCTCGCCTTCGCCTGCTCGCTGTCGATGATTACTTACCTCGACCGGGCCGCTATCGGCGTGACGCAGGAGCCTGTTCGCGAGGCCTACGGCTTTAACAGCGTGGCTGACCTGAAATGGACGGCTTTCGCCTTTAGCTTGGCCTACGCGCTCTTCGAGGTGCCGACCGGCTGGCTCGGCGACGTCTTTGGGCCGCGGCGCACACTCATTCGCATAGTCCTCTGGTGGTCGTTTTTCACCGCCCTGACGGGGCTGGCCGGCTACCACTTCGCAGGCTTAGTGCTTCTGCCGTTCGCCGGCTTGGTTGCCATCCGTTTCCTATTCGGCATCGGGGAAGCGGGCGCCTACCCGAACATCACTCGCGCTCTACACAACTGGTTCCCGGCCCAGGAGCGCGGCCTCGCGCAGGGGGTGGTGTGGATGTCCGGCCGGCTCATGGGCGGCCTGACGGCACTGATTTGGATGGTCCTGGTCACGCGCGGCGGGCTGCACTGGCGGGCGGCGTATTTGCTGTTCGGCAGCCTGGGCGTCGCCTGGTGCATCCTGTTCGTCTTCTGGTTCCGCAACCGGCCCGAGGAGAAGGCGAGCGTCGGCGCGGCCGAACTCGCCCTGATCCGCACTAGCGTCGGCCACGAAGCCGAACGCGCCCACGGCGACATCCCTTGGCGGATACTCCTCAGCCCGACCCTTTGGTTTCTCTGCATGATGTATTTCTGCATGTCCTACGCTTGGTACTTCAACATGTTCTACCTGCCCGCCTACCTCAAGCAGCAGCATGGCGTGGCCGACGACGATTTGCTCGGGCAGCTCTACAAAGGCGGGCCGCTCATCTTGGGGGCGGGGGCGTGTCTGCTGGGCGGCTACCTGACCGACCGCTACGTCCGCCGCACCGGCGACCGCCGTTGGGGTCGCCGGCTCTACGGGATGCTCGGCCACGCGGCCTGCATTCCCTGCTGCCTGGCCTGCATTATTGCGCCCACCGCCTTTACGTTCGCCCTGGCCATCGCGCTGGCAGGGTTTTTCAACGACCTCGCAATGGGACCGGCTTGGGCCGCCTGTCAGGACGTGGGCAAGAAGCACGCGGCCATCGTCGCTGGCTGCATGAACATGATTGGCAACCTGGGCGGCGCCGCCTCCGCCTGGTTGACAGGAGCCTTGCTCGACTGGTCGCACGCCGCCTATGCCGTGCCGCGCGGCCTTGACCCGGCGGCGTTGAATGCCGCCAACCTCAAGGCGGCCGAACTACCCGGCTATCAGATCAACTTCTGGATCTGCGCGGGCCTCTATGTCGTTGCCGTGTTTCTCTGGCTGGGCATCGACGCAACGCGGCCGGTGTTGCCGGAGGACGCGGCGGACACTGGCGTTCCGGCGGGTTAGTAATTATCATGGCACTAGGTTTCCACGCACCGCAATAAGGGTTTCACACATGGCCAAAGGCGCCGGCAAGGCTCGCAAGAAGCTCCCCAAGGAACTGGCCGTCGTGCGGGCCGACAACTGCACCGGCTGCGAAGCCTGCATTGAAGTCTGTCCCGTCGATTGCATCTACAAAGTGCCCGGCGAGGGGCAGCCGTCGTTGCAATCCTTCGTCGATATCGACCTGGAGCGTTGCATCGGCTGTTCGCTATGCGAACGCTGGTGCCCGTGGGACGCCATCGACATGGTCGATTCGCCGACCATCGCCGACCACGTCGCCGTCAAGGGCGGGCCGCCGGAATACGTCGCCAAGAACCAGGAACGTCTCACGGCCGTGGCCAGGATGTTGGCGGACCTGTCCATCGAACAACGGGCGGCGGTTGTCAAAAAATAGGCGGTGCGGGTCTGATCAAGGAAAGGAATGGTCATGCGTCGTCTCTGGGCGGTTTCCGCGATCCTACTGTCAGCCGGCTGTCAGCCGGCGGTGCATTACGAAAAACCGGAACCGACGCCGGAGCCAACCAAGGCCGCTGTTGAGGCGCCGAGGGCCGTGGAACAGGACATCGTATGGATGAACCCACGGCCGCAGGAGATTCAATCCGATGCGCCCATCGAGTTCATTCACGAAACAGACGGTCCTGAATGGGCGAAATTGAGGAGGCTTTGGAACCCGCCGTTGACGGAGAAGGAGCGGGCCGCCGCTGTCTTGACGCTGGGGCCTGTCGCGGCCGTGGCGCTAGCCGCATCTAAAGCGGTCGTAAAAGTCAAAGTGCCCGCCGGCCTCGACGACCCGCGTCATTCCATTCCGTCGTCCAACCCGCCGACGCTTCACAAATGGGAGCTTGGCCGTCGGCTTTTCTACGACAAGAAATGGCTCACCGATAGCGCCGGTGAATCATGCGCGACCTGCCACGACTCCCACACCGGCTTCGCCGACAACGCCCGCGACCATTACGGCCTCAACACGCCAACGCTGGTCAACTGCGTCTACAACGGCCGGCAGTTCTGGGACGGCCGGGCCGGCGTCCTAGAAGAAGTGGTACAGCGCACGATGGACGATGAAACCGCGCCGGCCAAGGGGACGGCGTTCCGTCACGTCTGGAGCGGCGCCGTCGGCCGGCTACGGGCGCGGCGGTTTGAATACGAACATCGGTTCCTCAGTGCTTTCGGAACGCTGCCGACGCAAGACGCGGTCGGCAAGGCTTTGGCGACGTACATGCGCACGCTGCTGGCCGGCGATTCCGTCCACGACCGCGCCCTGGCGGCACAGGTTGCGGACCACTCCTCCGAGTTGAAGGTCGAGCATTACGAAAAAGCGCTCGATGGGGCCGCCTTGAAGGATCTCAAAATCGACGAAAAAACCAAAGCCGACGCGGCCAGGAAGATATACAGGGGTTATCGGCTCTTTAATGACCTTGAAGAGCATAAGACCGGCTGTATCCTCTGTCACGGCGGGCGCGAATTCACCGACGGACGTTTCCATAATCTCGGCGTCGGTTTCAACAAGTTTGATCCGGGCGAGGAGCCGGGCCGGTTTGCTTCGCTGCCGGTTGGCGAAAAGGAAGGCCGTCTCATCGGCGCCTACAAGACGCCAACGCTCCGCGGCCTGTCGCATACGGCCCCGTACTTCCACGACGGCTCGGCCGCGACGCTGGAAGAGGCGCTCCAATTCCACACGGACGGCGGCCAGAGAAATGAGTACCTCGATCCCGAGTTGCAGAAACGCGACCTGCTGGCGCCCGAACGCGAGGCGCTGGTCCTGTTCCTCCGCGCCCTGGACGGCAAAGACGTGGACCTACCGCCTCCTGAATGATATGGCCGCTGTTTGGATGAGCTATATAAAATGGCTAGCAGTTCAATGGATGGATTCACGATCCTCGTGGAAAAATGTAGGAGGCATTGCCTATAACTGAACTCAGTATTCACCTTTTTCGGAGCGCCACACCATGTATCAGTCCAAAGAAAAGTATCCGTTCCTCCGCGTTTTGGAAGACAACTGGAAAGACATTCTGGCCGAGTACCAAGCGGTGGCGAATAACCCGGATATGCACGCCTGGCCGGAAAACAAAATATACGACGGCCGCTGGGACACCTATGGGCTTTACGGCTTCGGCGTCAAGCGCCTGAAAAACTGCGAGCGCTGCCCGAAAACGACTAAGCTGATTGAGCAAATTCCCGGCTTGTCCATGGCGGGTTTTTCGCGCCTGGCTCCTGGTACGCACATTAAGCCGCACGTCGGCTATGGCAAATGGGCGCAATACGTTTTACGCACACACCTTGGACTAATCGTAAACGACGGCTGCGAAATGCGCGTAGGCTCGGAAACGCGGAAATGGGAAGAGGGCAAAGTCACACTCTTCTGCGACGCCACCGAACACGAAGTCTGGAACCGCGGCACGACGGAGCGCGTCGTTTTGCTGCTCGATTTTCGCAATCCGGACCACCGCTGGCGCATCATGAATCCGCAAATCACGGAGGAAATGGAAAACTACATCCGCGACCAATGGAAGAACCTGTCGTTCACCGAAAAAACCGGATATATCGCCTGGCGGATGGCCAACTTCTGGCGTAAACGGCGCACCTACGTCAATGAACACATCGACGCGAAAACGCCTGCGACGGCCGGGCAGAGCTGAACATCGTTTAGCCGCGACCCAAAGGGGAGCGCGGGGGCTTAAAGGAGGAATTATGTCAGGCAAAGTGAAACCCATCCCCGAGGGCTATCACTCGGTGACGCCGTACCTGATCGTCAACGGCGGAGCGGCGGCCATTGAGTTCTACAAAAAAGCGTTCGGCGCGACGGAGGTGATGCGCCTTCCTGGTCCCGACGGCAAGGTCGGACACGCCGAGATCCGCATCGGCGATTCGGTGATTATGCTGGCCGATGAACACCCTGAAATGGGCGCGAAAAGCCCGCACACCATCGGCGGCACACCAGTGAGCATCCTACTCTACGTCGAAGATGTAGACGCGGTCGTCCGTCAGGCGGTTGCCGCCGGTGCCAAGATAACACGGCCGGTCGAAGACAAGTTCTACGGCGACCGTATGGGCGGCTTGGACGATCCGTTCGGCCATGTCTGGTACGTCGCCACGCACACGAAGGATGTGACGCCCGAGGAAATGAAGAAAGGCGCCGCGCAATTGGCGTCGAAGTGAAACCGACTACTTGTCTTTATCGGGCTTCTCCGGGGCGGTCGCGTTGGGCGGCGCCGTGGTGTTCGGGATCGGTGTCGGGTGGTTGGCAACGGATTGGCCGATGAAGTAACCGAAGATCAAAGCGCACAGCACGATCACGAACCAGAACAGGCCGCTCAGCCAGCCGCCGCCCTCGCCGTCGCTGTTCCAATTCGCCATCCAACGGCGAAAGGCGGTCTGTCGTTGCAGCTTCTTCTGCCAACGGCGACCGGGAGCCGTTTGGTCGAACTGGCGCACCGCCGTCGCTACCTTGCCCACCTGCTTCCGCGCCGTCGCGTTGTCCGGATCGACCTCTAACACTTCGAGATATTCCCAAACGGCGTCGCCCAGCTCGCCCTGCCGCGTCAGATGCTCAGCCCGCTGGAGGCCGTCGCGCAGGTTCTCCACGTAGTCCACCAAAAGCGACACATCGGTCTTGCAGTTGGCGCACTTCTTTTCCACGCCCGGCAGCCTTTTCTTACACATGGGGCACGTTAGCATGGCGGGTCGTCCCTCTTGGCGAGCCGGGTCGCGTAAGCGCCCGGAGTTTAGTCTCTGAAACCATCTCCGGGCGCTTACGCGAGCCGGCTCGCCTTATTAGAGCAAATACGCATAATTCAGCAGCCGGTCGTTGAGTGTGGCGGCGGCCTCTTCCATCTTCTTGCGGTCGCCGGAACCCATCGCCTGCCGCACTTGCCGGCACAGGTCTTCTAACTCCCTGCGGTCCTCCGGGTTCTCCACGCGCGGCGCCACGTCCTGCTCCGTCTTCTTCAACACCTCCACCGCGTCCTTGAATTCCTGCGTCGATTCCAGCTCCATCGTCTGGTTCATCAACGTTTTGTTGATCTCTTTCATCTTGATAAGCTGCGATGCGTTCAGCTGGTCCTCGCCGGCCTGCTGGATGGCGAAGCGCTTCTTCTGGCTGGCGTGTTGGTCCTGAATCTGCACCGTCAGGATGCCGTCGTCGCCGTACTCGAACAGCACCTCCAGGGCGCCGTCGCGCTGCGAACGCGGCGGCTTGAACTCCCAAGGGATCTCCGCCAGTTTTACGTTCTCTTGGCTCTCCGGATTGTCGTAAATGTCGCCTTCGTAGACGCTGATGAGGACGCGCTCGGCCGGGTCGGCCACTGGGTAATACGTCTTGTTGAACGAGCAGGGGATGTCGGCGCCGCGCTTGATGATCGGGTCGAGGAAGACGCGGTTGGTCCTCTGGTCCACCGGGTTGGCGCATAGCGAATGTTCGAGCTTGACGCTGTAGGCGTAGTTGTCGAGGCCGGGCGCCCCCTGGAGGATGGCCGACACCACAGCCGCGCCCTGGGCCACGCACGTCATCGGGTCGATGCGCTCGAACGGCTCCGGTTCCTTGCCGGCCAACTTCTCGGTGACAAAGCGCCGCACCAGCGGAATCTTGCTGCTGCCGCCCACCAGTAGCACCCGGTCGATGTCTTTCGGACGCAGCCCGCGCAGCTTCAACGCCTCGTCGATGGCCGTGCCTGACTTCACCACCAGAGGCATAATGGCGCGCTCGAAAGCCGCTCGGTCGATCTCTTCTTCCAGGTTCAAATGCCGCTCAGGAACCAGCTCGGCCCTGCGGGCCACTGCCGTCGATTCCGCGGACAGGTCAATCTTGGCGCGCTCGACGGCAAGCATGAATTGCTGCTTGTACGGCGAGTTCAGGATGTCGTAGCCTTCCTTTTCCTGGAAGCGCTCGGCCAGAATCTTCGCCAAAGCAGTGTCAATATCGTCGCCGCCGAGTTTGCCGATACCTTTACTCGACAATTCCTCGAACATACCATGATGGATGTGTAGGATGGTCACGTCGAGCGTACCGCCGCCGAAGTCGTAGACGAGTACCGTCTGGTCGTCCTGGGCGTTGAGGCCATAGCAGATGGCGGCGGCCGTCGGCTCGTTGATGAGCGTCAGCACTTGCATTCCGGCGGCGCCGGCGCAGAGCTTGGTGGCGTGACGGGCCAAACCCTTGCTGTTGGCCGGAATGGTGACGACGGCCTTAGTGAAGTTTTCGCCGACGACCTGCTCGGCGTCCTTTTTGAGCATCCCGAACAGCATGACGGCGATCTGTTCCGTGCGCAGGTTCTGGCCGACGAGCGGTACGCGCTCGGGTGTGCCGAGGATGCGCTTGATGGAACGGATGGAGCGCTGCTCGTCAAAGTTTTCCTTGGCTTCCGCGCCAAAGGCCAATGTGCCATCGCGGCGGAGCGTTACGATCGAGGGCGTCCATTTCTGGCCCTCGTGGTTAGGCACCACCTCCGCCTGGCCATACTGGAAGTTGGCCACGACCGAGTTGCTGGTGCCGAAGTCGATGCCGATATAGGGCATGAAATCCTCAAGAGAGGGGGTCAGGGGTCAGGGGTCAGGGGTCAGTAAACAATCAATAATTGTAGTCTACGGAGATTGTCCCATCGGAGTTATTCGTGCTTCGCGCCCGAATCTTGCTGGTCTTCCGGCATCTGACCCCTGACCCCTGCCCCCTTATTACTCGGTGACGATCACCTCGGGCCGTTGCAGGACGAAATCGGGTTGCTGGCTGGCGTAGCCCTTTTTGACGGTGCGCGCGACCAGCAGCGGCCCCATGCCTTCGACGCGCTCGCTGCCGACGCGCTTGTGCAGCGCGGGGTTGTACGCCTCGCCGGGCCGGCCCTCATATTCCTTGATGTTTTTCTGACTGACGGCGGCCGCGACCTTGCGCGTCTGCACCTCGACGGCCTCGATCCAGCGCTTGACTGCCTCGACATCCTCCGGCGGCGGCTTCACCGCCGTGATGTGTTCCAAATCCTGGTTGATTTCCAGCAGCAGCATTAGCAGGTCCATGCTGAATTTCTTCTCGCCGACCGTCTCTTTGCGTAAGTCCTGATAGGCGCGCTGCGTGGCGGCCGCGAAACTGTCGAAACTGCCCTTCAACTCGTCGCGCGTCTTGGCCAGCGTGCGCTCAAAATCGCGGTGCGTACGGTCGTTGCGCTCGCGCAACTGGATCACTTCCGCGCACAGCTTGAAGATGGTCGAGGCGCCGAGCGTATGGTCCTCCCTCGGGGCGGCCGGAATCTCGGCGCCGGGGAAGCCGGGCGTGAAATCGTCGTTCATGGCGTATGATCCTGCGTAGGTAGGTCGAAGGCCCAAGGATCCAAATCCTGCTGGGCGAGGTGTTCGAGCAGCGTCGTCGCGAAGGGCATGTCCTCCGGCGTTTCCGGCACGACGAGGGCGGCGCGCACCTCGGCGGCGTCCGGAATCTCGGCCGGCGGCATATAGTCGGCCAACGGCTTCTCGTTGTCAAGCGGCTGCCATGCCCTGCCGGGCTGACCACCGTTGACGCCATAGCGGCTGGTCAACTGACCGATGACGCCGTCGGCCGTGTCGGTGTTGAGGCTCGAGACGTCGCAACGGATGCGCTTGTCGATTTCCTTGAGGGTTTCGTGCGCCCAGTTCACGTCCTCGCGCGGCGCCTTGATCTGCGGCGGCTGGCGCAAGGCCCATCTCACACGGTCGGCCCAGTTCTTGTCGATCTGTTCCTTGTCGGCTGACTTGTCCAGACCGAGGAGCAAATACGGCCCCATCTGCTCGCGCGTCAGCGTGGCAAGCTCTAGCACGACAGGTTCGGACTCCTTCGCCATAATTCTCTCGGTGTTTCATCCCTATAGAACCCATAGGTCTTATAGGACATATGGGTTCTATAGGTTCGTTTTCTCCTCACGCCCCCATCGACCGGCAGGCTTCCATCTTCTTATCAATATGCTCCGACAATTCGCGGATGACGCGCTTGTGTTCGTCGCTCGTCACCAGCGGCCCGCATTTGCGCGTAATGCGTTGCAGCTTCTGGAACTCGCGCATCAGATCGCGCATCACCTCGCGCACGGCCGACCAGTTGATCTGGTGATTCGGCAAGTGGCGCACCTGATCGATAACCTTGGTCATCTGCTGCGTCAACTGGTCGCAGAGGTTGTGCATCAGCGGGATGACGTTGCCCACCATGCGCACCGCTCGCTCCTCGACGCGCAGGTCGCCGGGGTAGCGATGGCGAATCTGCTCGATGTCCGTCAGCAGCCGTTCAATGTCGTTGAGACCCTTCACCTCAATCAAGTCCAGCTCGTACAAGTCGAGTTGCGGATCTTTGGGCCGTAGGTTGCGTAACTGTTCCAGCGCCCTGCGCGCGTCCTGCGGCCGCTTGGCGTTGTTATACAGCTGGAACAGCCGTTCCATCAGGTCGGCGTCCTTCGGCCTCATGCGCTGGGCGCGCTGCATGTAGGTTACGGCGCTCGACCATTTCTCCTTTTCGGCGTAGGCGTTCGCCAGGCGCATCATGCTCTCACCGGCCACGGCTTCGAGGTAGTTGGGAATATCGGACGGGGCCGGTATGCGTTTGTCGAGCAGGTCGAAATAGCGATTCCAGTGCGGATCGGCCTGAGAGAGTTCGCTTTTAAGTTCATAGGTTAGGGCAAGGTTCTGGTGGATGCGCGGGTCGTTGCCCGCATACTTCAGGGCGGCGGTGAAGTGGCGGATCGCGCCGTCGAAGTCCTGCGTCAGACATGCGCAAACGCCAAGGAGATTAAACAGGGCGGTCTGCGTGGGCCGGCTGACGCCGCTGACGGCGGCCATCGGCTGCAACAGCAGCTCCGCCTCGGTCCAGCTACAGCGGTCCATCCGCATCTTCGCCTTGACGATCACCGCCTCGACATAGCTGTCGCGTACGGCGGGGCTGCGCGGCCGGGCGTCGGCCAGCGCCTTGAGCAGCATATGTACCGTATCGAGTTGGCCAAGGCTGCGCACCACCTTGAGCAGTCGTTGCTCATCGGCCGGCGTCAACTCGGCGAGGAGTAAGTCGGGACGCTGTCCGCCTTCCTTCTGACTAGCGCGCAACAAAGACCGCAGTAATGTCAAGAAGCGGCGTTCATCCTGGGTCGGCGCCAGTTCCACGGCCTGGGACAAAAGTTCCAGGCACGCATCAATCTTGCCGAGCGTCAGCTGCGTTAATAAGAGATTATAGCAGATCTCATAAGACGTTTTATCGGCTTCCCAGGCGCGTTGCAATTCGCCCTCGGCCTGGGAGAGGTTCTGTTCCTGGAGCGACAACAGGCCCATTTGCAGCAGGACATTAGCGTCCGGCTTTAGAATCTTGCGCAAGGCGTTGCGGGCGTCGGCCGTCTTACCCTGGCGCTTGTGGGCCATCGCTAGCAGGTAGAAGACGTTGGGGTCTTGACAGCCGGCCTGAACGGCGCGGTCGAACACCTGCGCCGCCACTTCGTAGCGCGACAACACCGATTCCGCGACGGGAACTTCGACCGCGACCGACGTGGCCATGAACCGCTCCTACCCTTCCGCGAAGCCGTTGGCAACGCTTCTCCGAAGCGTTTTCGCCGCAAATGCTTCTCCGAAGCGTCGCTAAGTTCCAGGTTTTGCCGCCGCTTTGATATTGGCGATGACCTGTTCCAGTGTTGCTTGCCCGAACAGCGTTTCGCGTTCCGCCGTGTAGTCGCCACGGCCTGTGGTAAACTGGCCGATGAAGCGCATGGTGTCGGCCGGACCCAGTTCGCGCGATAGGATTTCGATGGCCTGCCACGTTACTTCTGCGAGTGGCTTTATTGGTACGTTCATGGGCCAATCTCCGCGATGAGTTCCAAAGGGTCAACAAGTTTGGGCGGGCCGCTATGCACGGCTCGCGCTCGTCGTAACAGCCTGTCGTCACAGGTACAGAAGTAGTCGGCCCCCGCTTCCACGGCAAAGGCCAAGTGCAAGGCGTCCAGCGGCTTCAGACCGCCGGCGGCGAGCGCATGCGCCGTCAATTCAACGGCGGGCGACAGACGAACCGTCCGAACCGCACTGCCGAGAACGCCCAAGGCCTGGGCCTGCCGGTCGGGGTACGGATTCTGGACGGTCTCGTACAGCAAGGCGTCAGACGACAGTAATTGTACCTGTCCCGATCTGCTCAGGGCGAGGATCCCAAGGACGGCTGCCGTCTCGACGCGAATGCGGAGCTGAGTCTGATCGTCCAGCGGACGCTGGATACTGCACAGATCGAGGTAGACCAACATACGCCTAATCCTACTGCGGGACGCCCATCAAGAGAGTCGATTTCGTGCGATCAACAACTGCCGGCCCCCTCGGAACTCCGAAACGCACCGGACCCTGCTGCCCGGCGGAAACTCCCATTCTTCGACGGCGGGGTCGTAATCGGTTGTAGCAAGCACCTGGACGACATCCGCGCCGAGAAGGAGCCCCCTGGTCGGGCGTAGTACGTCCGTCCCCTCGTTTAGTAAAGGAACGTAAATTTCAACCGTGTCAGTAGACGAAACCATCTCCGCCGACATGGATCACCTCTACGTGAATCACAATTGCCGGAGCCCTTCATCCAGCCAAGATCGATACCACTGTAGAAAGCCTACTCGCTCTCCTTTTGACTGCACCGGCTTGAGGCCGCCATAATCGGTCCGATCGTCGTCCCAAACGTGACCAGCCTCGGGGCCAGTAACAACGAGCCATTGCCGAAGGGCACATCCCCGGTGACAGATGGGGACCGCGCCGTTGACATGGGTTGTGTTCCAGTATATTCGCCTCTCCCAGGCGTCCATCTGACGGCCATACTCGTCCTCCTCATCCAGACTATGTTCCTGGGACTCGTCGAACTCTGGCTTCTCGGACAAATCGTTCCAGGGACGGGCGTGGGGAAATGGCTTCGACAAAACGCCTACAAAACCGTTGTCTTCGGTCCACTGTTCGTACCCGTTCATAGCATCCATATCGCCAAGTTTGAACAACCCGTAAGCCGGTCCCGCGCCGCCGTTGCCAACTCGGACGAGGAAGCCGCTGTACTCTTTCGGCAGGATGACACGATGCCGGCCCTCGAACATCCGCACCGACTCCTCCGACAATGGGGGGTTAGTCTGAAATGCGTGGGCTATCGAGCCGAACACCTTTAACGAGGCGGCTGAGTCCCGCAACCGACGAAGTCCGTCCCGGATCGCCGCGAAATCCGCTTCCATCGGCGCCTATCTCCTGAGCCTATTTCACACCCTTAAGATTCTCATTATACAGCAGCCGTTGCCCCGCCTTTACGGCCTTCGCCTCCAAAATCGGGAGGGACGCCCGCTGTAAGCCCCGCAAGCGGAGAGGAGTGACATAGTTAAGACGATCTACACGAAATCGTCGGTATAATTTCACGCGGGATTTTGCCCGCGCCGGCGCGCCGGCGCTTGCCTGCCCTTCCCTGCGACTGTTAGTATAAACAAAACTCGAACCCGGCCCTACGCCGATGCGTCGATAGGGGTGATGACGCCGTGACGCGAAGGCATATCGCCGGCTTGGCTCCCAAACGAAAGGGAATCCATGAACTCCAGCCCCAACTCCGCCTTGGACGCCAGCGTGCTGGTCTTGAACAAGCTGTTCATGGCCGTCCACGTGATTTCCGTACGGCGGGCCTTTTGCCTGCTGTTCAAGGAATTGGCCGAGGTGGTGAGCCTGGAAGACGGCCAATTCGCCACCTATAACTTCGCCACCTGGCGCGAGGTCAGCGAATACCGCGCCCAATACTACCGTCAGGAAGACGACGACTGGGTTCGCACGGTCAACACCCAGATTCAGGCGCCGCGCGTCATCCGCCTGACGAGTTACGACCGGATGCCACGGCAGACGGTCAAGTTCAACCGGCGCAATATCTTCGCCCGCGACAATAACCAGTGTCAGTACTGCGGCAAGAAGTTCCCGACTTCGGAACTGAGCCTCGACCACGTATCGCCGCGCAGCCAAGGCGGCATCGCGTCGTGGGAGAACATCGTCTGCGCCTGCGTCTCGTGCAACGTCAAGAAGGGCGGCCGCACGCCCAAAGAGGCCCACATGCACCTGATCCGCAAGCCGGAGAAGCCGAAGCGCAGCCCGATGCTCAACCTGAAACTGACGCACAGCAAGTACCAGTCGTGGCGCACGTTCCTTGATAGTGCTTACTGGTCGGTGGAATTGAAGTAACGTCGAGGACGGGCTAAAAGGGAAAGGCGTCAGGAATCTTGATCGCGTTCGCGATTCCTGACGCCTTTTTTGATACTTTGCAGGAGGTTCCAATGAAGTACAAAATCGCCCTTCACCGCACCGACGAAGGGATCAGCGTTTTCGTCCCGGCCTTGCCCGGCTGTTGGTCCGAAGGGGACACCGAAGAAGAGGCGCTGGCCAATATACAGGATGCCATCCATGAGTACCTTGCGGCCCTTAAGGATCGATTTCAGAGAGCGGAGGTTCCCGATGATCCAAACGGTTGAGGCGGTCGTAGACGCCGACGGCCAGGTCCGGCTACTCGGAGACGTTCACGTCTCCAGTCCCCGTAGGGCGTTGGTGACGGTCTTGGAGGAGCCAGCCGTGGTTCCCGGCGAGGTCGCCTTACTGGCTGAGGCGGCGCTATCGGACTGGTCAAGGCCAGAGGAGGAAGCGGCGTGGTCGCACCTTCAGCCGGAGAAGTAGTCCTCAGCTGAGGAGGAAGTCGTGTGGCAACTTGGCGGCGAAAAGCTCTGGCTCTGTTCCCCAACTTGCGTTGCGACGTGCAGCAGTCGGATTTCAGCATTTACATGTATTCTTCGAGCTGCTGCCGATGGTCCGTGAGGCTCACCAAAAGGGCGACACGGAAATGCTCCGACGAATCTATGGATATGCCGAGTGGTGCTTGGAGCAGAAGGCCAAGGATCTGTGGAATGCAGCCGCGGTGGCGTTCTATGAACACCTATTCGACAGCCATCGCTCACTCTGGGACCAATTCGTGCGGTGGCTGTCGCCGCGGGTGGTCGCGGACTGCTGGGGACTGTGGGAATGGAGGCTGTCGGCCGAGGAATTGGCCGAAGTGCGGCGGCTCATCGCCGGGTGCCGTAAGCCGTTGTACCAAGAGGCACGCTTGACCAGGCGCGGCGCCTGACCAGGCGCCGCGGCGGATCGCACTGGGTGTTGGAATCCTCCGGCCTTCCCCCCGCGAAACCTTCCGGCCGCGCGGGGGTTGAATGCTCATCGGGACGAACGTTGCCCGCGTGATGAGGCCATTGAGGCGTGCGATAAGGCCAGCCACCAGCTGGAGGTGGCGCTGAAGTCGGATAAAGAGTAATCGCCGATCTTACGAGCCGCGACCGTGAGGGAG
>DHJA01000183.1 GCA_002404095.1 Planctomycetaceae bacterium UBA4732
TCGAAGAGCATGGGCGGTCCTCCGCGCGCGGTGGTGACAGAGCCACCAAGTGTATCATGCCGAATGGGGATAGGAGTAGGGGATTATGGACGCCGGTGAGAGACTATGAGAGCGGGGGGCAAATAAAGGGCGAGTGAGGTTGCGTGCGCGCTTCTCGAAAAAGGGGACGCATCTAATTGTTAGGGGAATTGTTAGGAGCGTCTTCAAAGATAATTAGATGCGTCCCCTTTGTTTTCGGCCGGCTAACGCGGCGCCGGCGTTAGTACGAGGAAAGGGGAGATCGTGAGTTACGGGTCCGTAACTCACGACGTACCCTTTCCGTTTCGCCTAAGCAGCTTTTCTGCGTCGCAAACGAGAGTCAGCAACCGCTGTGCTTTCTCCGACTTTCGCTCGACCTGTTCGATGGTCGTGCGCAGCTGGCTGAAGTACCCGGAGACCAAATGGTTCACTGCCTTCAGGATCTTCCCCTCAGCTGGCTTAAGTGCAGGGACCCTCTTGACGAACGAGCGGACCACAGCAGGGACTCGAGCGAGTTGGTTGACCAACGCCTCGATTTCTTGGAGCGAATGGCTGCCGCCGAATGCATCGACCTCCGTCTTCAGAAGGCTTCCGAAGCGTTCGACGATCTTGAACGCGTGGTCGGCTGAGTCAGGGCTCGCGCCCTGGAGAAAGGCGATGGACTTCAATGGCCGATCTGTGCTCTGGGGCTCGATAGGCACAGAGGCAGCGCCACTTTGTTCATGAGTTTCCAAATCACCGGAGGCTGGCGTACTACGGATTATCCGCCTTGATTCGACGCTGCGCAACGGCAGCGCGGGCTTTGCCGCTGCTTGCGCAAGCATCTCCCCTAGCTTTTCGAGCGCGGCGTTCAGTTGCTCACCAATGCCTCTCCGCGAGAATTGAATTACCTCGTTTAATCCGGAAGGGCTGTTAAGCCAGAGTTCTTCGTAGAGGCAGATCGGCAGTTGGGGGTTGTTGTTGAAGCGGCGGTCTGGTCCGCCGCTCTTGTTGACATACCGCCAGGTTTGGTCCACCACCTGGGCGTCTCGCGGGACCGATTTTTCCTCGATAAACCGCTTATCGTTGGCAACCACGCTGAGATCTTCGTAGCTCACTGCGCCAACGCCGTCACGCGCGAACACAAGCAGACGTTCTGGAAAGAAGTAGAGCGTTCTCGCTCCGAGGAAAATGACAGGAGTGCTGATGTTCGTCCGGACGTAGGGTGGTTCTCCGGTGCTGACCGAAATCCGCCCTCGGTTTACAAGCTCGCTTGCGCCAGCATGGTACTTGCGATCATAGACGTCACCTCGGGTGCCGATATACCACTTGCCGCCACACCTCGCAATTTGAGAAACGGCGTCATGAAGGCGCTGATAGGCGCTTTCCATTTCTGAATCGAAGTGGTACATAATGACGACGCTCTTCGATAGCAAATCGAGTTGGTAGGCGCAGAATACACCCACCAAGCAAAGAACTGCCACAGGCGCTATGATCCACGCGGATGCACCGAGGGCCGCGAGGGCGCAGAGCAATGCCCCAGACAGACATGCCGCGAGCGGCCAGGTTCGTATTCGCTTCTTTTTGTGGTTCAGTTCCGACAACAGACCGACGGAGGATGAGTCGACCATTTGTGAAACGGAGCCCGAAGCGATCGCTTCCATGGGAGCCACGGTGTCCGGATGCTCAAAGGTTGCCGGAAGCGTCGGTTGAGAAACCGGTCTTGAATCGGAGGGAAGTGTGGACCGGTAGAAGAGGCCGCCAACGCCCATGTGAACGTAGTTGCCGCGCGGGCCCGTACCCACGCGCAACCCAGGAATCCCGGCAGAGACTCCTATTCCAGACCCCGAGAGGTTGAAGCGGAGTGGGCCAACGCGGATGCTTTTTCTGAGGTAGAAGCCCATTGGAGAAGTATCCTTAGCGCCACTGCCTTAGGGCATAACGGAATGGAAAAGGGGTCGGGCGTCGTTGTTTCAGTGCGCCTCAAAACAACGGCCATTGCCGACTCCGACTCTCAGCTTACTCTCGTGGATGATCGTGGTTCTCTGGGGCGCCGAAAAAGGGGACGTATCTAATTGTTAGGGGGGATTGTTAGGAGCGTCTTCAAAGATAATTAGATGCGTCCCCTTTGTTTTCACAGGACCACATAGAGCCAGCGGAAGCCGGGCTTCGGCAGACCCTTCAACTCCGACACTTTGAGTGTAGGCGCGGCGGCTGGGAAGTTTGCGGCCGGCGCCGAAGTAGCAGGAAGGGCGACAATCTCACCGCACTTTGGGCATTTTAGCCGCTTGCCGACGGAGGCGCCAGGGGCGCGAAGTTTCGTTCCGCACGTCGGGCAGGTGACGGAGATGGTCATTGTGGCGTTCCCGAAAAACCAGGTCGAAGTATTAGCCGTTCACCGTGAGCGCTCGCGGAGAGGCGAATCGCCGCGTCAACGTAGCTGCCCAGAAAGTCAGACGCTAAGGAAGCCAGGAGTCATCGCTGCGAATGAGTCATGCTAGCCTGCTGCATCTAATGCCTGCGGGTGTAAGAATGGACGTAGGTTCCGTTCTTCCGAGTGTAACCCCGAACGTACACACTGCCGCCGGACGGCTGAGGCGGCGTATAGATGGGACCAGTTGGCATAGGTTGATATTGGACCGGAGGTTGTGGCACCGGTCCATTTTGACCCGGAGGTTGCGCCGGCGCCAGTGACGCAGGTGGGCGGGCGAATTTCAGGTCTGCCGTAGACCATTCACCTGCGTTGGTCGGGTTCGCTTCGACTTCTTTTCGTGGCACCGAGATTCGCGCAAGGTCCGCTTCGGAAGCCCTGGCGTGGTCTAGTGCGCCCAGGCGGTAGGCCGACACCCACCATCCGCCGTAGGCGTCGTCGTCCGTCGGCGGCGTGACCTCTATGGTAATATCGCCGTGAACCACCATATCCTTCGTGAGATTCAATGAGGCGAGAAAATTTTGGTCTTCAGCGTTGGGCAGCACCGCCGTAACGAAATCGACACAGTGCTGCTTGGCCTGCTTGTCCGTAAGAAGATCGTGGTAGACGCCGATCTCGACGCCTGCGGGCTGGTCCGGATCGCCGTAGACGTTCAGTTCGTAGTCGCCGGAGCGGTAGGACTTGTATGGCACGTTTCGCAGCACACCTTTGTCGATCACCGTCGCTGGAATCTGATTTAGACTAGCCAAGTAAGGTTTTGACGCCGCGACGCGGAGGCAGTAAGTTTCATCGGCCACTGTCAGGCCCGCTGGCGGCGCGGGAACAGGCTGGGGTCTTGAGACCTGCTCGTCGGAGAGGACTGGCCGTTGCCATCCGGCCGCTGATGGCGCGGGAACTGGCCGGTGTCTTGAGACGGCGATGCCGATGCAAAGGGCCAAGACCATCACAGCCACGCCAACTAGGGCAAGCGGCCGATAGCCGATAAAGAGGCCAGAAAGGCCGCGATTGAGTTCGGAATTGTTGTCGAGCCGTCGTGGGACAGCCACCCTCTCCAAGCACTGAGGGCAGCCAGCCCATTGAGCGCCTGGGGCCGGCCGCACTTCCGCCCGGCACGTCGGACAGGTAAGGGAGGACTGAGGTTGGGGCGATTTGTGACGGGCGGCTACTTGACGGACAGGCCGTCCCATGTCGGCGGCCGGCCGGTGGTCCGCTATTAAACCCTGCACCCATTCGGGCGTCGGACCTATGCCCGACGGCACGAGCATTAGTTCGCCGCACAGGCGGCATTTGATGCGCTTCCCGGCGGTCTTGTCGGCGGCCTTGATTTTGGAGGAACACGCCGGACAGACGATGGAGATAGGCATTGCAGGGATCCCGAAAAAAGAGGAGCGTCGAACCCGACGCCGCTCCCTAGGAAAAACAAAGAAAACAAAGAGCGCCATGCTGCAATTGGACAATCCGGAAACTACGGACGGCGAACGCCACCGTCCGCGAACGGCTTCATTAAAGAGTTTAG
>DHJA01000068.1 GCA_002404095.1 Planctomycetaceae bacterium UBA4732
GACGGCCGCCGATTTGGTCCTCGGTCTCGGCGAAGGCCCGGAGGAGATCATCCACCTCGATTTCCAGTCGAGCGCCTCCGCCTGGAAACACGCGGACGTGATGGTATATAATGCCCTGTTGTTCGCGCACTACCGCGTGCCGGTTCATTCGGTGGTCGTGTTGCTGCGCCCTCAAGCCGGACATTCCAACATGAACGGCGTCATCCGCTACGCGGCGCGGCCGGGGCGTGGCGGGATGGATTTCGGGTATGAGGTGGTGCGCTTGTGGGAGCGGCCCGCCGAGGAACTGCTGGCCGCCGACCTGGGCGTGGCGCCGCTGGCGATGCTCGGCCGTCTGCCGGAAGGGCTGCCCCTGGAGGAAGGATTGGCCGCGGTCGCGCGGCGCGTCGTGGAGCGTCTGACTCAAGAGGCGCCGCCGGATCGGGCCAAGAAGCTTCTCACAGACGCCTTGCTGCTGACCGGGCTTCGCGTGCGGCGTGATGCGGCTGTACGCATCTTTCGAGGAGTACGAGCGATGGAAGAATCCGACACCTACCTGATGATTCTGGACGAAGGGCAGGAGAAGGGCATCCGGGGTATCATCCTGCTACTGGGCGAAGACCAATTCGGGCCGCCTGACGCATCCGTGAAAGCCGGGCTGCAGAACATCACGGATTTGGACAGGCTCAAGCGCATCGCACGCCGGACCCCCAAAGCGACAAGTTGGCAGGAAATCTTGGATAGCCCTTGAGATCGAACGTGGCTTTTTCCCCCTGATGCGGAACGGTCTCCTGACCGGCCGACGGACGTTCAGGCCCAGGTACGGCCGCCACAGCCAGTGGATGGGTCGAACCGGGATGCGGTCCAGGCGGAAACAGGCGGGGTCGTCGAAGAGCATGGGCGGGCCTCCGGGGCGGTGTAGACAGAGCTACCAAGTGTATCATGCCGAATGGGGATAGGAGTAGGGGATTATGGACGCCGGTGAGGGACTATGAGCGCGGGGGGCAAATAAAGGGCGAGTGGGGTTGCGTACACGCTCCGAGAAAACGTAACCCGGGTGATTACCTCGTGCGGAAGCAAGGGAGAGGATGTGCAATCGGGATGGGTGGCGCGTCCTGACTCGGCGATAGACGTGAGGTCCAGGTCCTTCCCACGCCCTCCGCCGACTCAGGACGCGCCAACTCGCTGAAGCCGCCCGCTTAGTGTACGAATCGCCACGTCTAGTTCGCTTACCGGCGTTTTAGGCAGTTATAAGGCTTAGCAGTAGAAGCAGTTGTAGCGAACCTGATGGAGCGCTACTGTCCTTGTGAATGCCATACGTTTTGCTTTATAATGGAAGGGGCCGCCTCCGCGCAAGTTTTGCAGGCTTGGCGGGAGGCGGCCCTGGCGTACAACTGGGAGCTGCCGCCCCCGGCTGATGCTTCACCTATATACATAGCACGCGGCAAGCCGAACAGAGGGATTCATGTCACTACCCTCCTTTGCGGAACTGCTGGCCGCCGCGCGGGAGTTCCGCCAGCAAGCCGAAGACGAAGCGGACGCAGTCAATCTCGCCACCTTCTCCTACGCCGAGAAGCACGCGGCGGTCCACAACCATAGCGAGAGCAAAAGCCTCTTACTCATTGGCGACCTGCCGACGTACCGCGAACTCCAGCGGTTTGAAGCCAAGAAAGCTTGGGGCGCCATGCTCTGCTTCGACATGCGGGAATCCACCGAATGGGATGAAGAACTGGGTGCGCGGGGCAGCCACATCCTGCTGCACACCTACCTGCCCGTCATGCTCACGATCGCTGAGGGGCTGAGCGGCGAACTCGTCGGCATGCGCGGCGACGGAGCGATCCTCTGCTTTGGCAGGGTCGAGCAAGACGACGGGGCGCCGGCCGTGACTGAGGAGCAGTGCAAGAAGGCCATGTACGCTGTGTACGATTGCGGTCACGCTATGGTCGGGGCCATTCAAAAGGTCATCAACCCGGTCCTGCGAGAGGCGCAGATCATCACCAGCAAGACGCTCGATGGCCGGGTCAAGATGGGCATCGGCGTTGACGTCGGCAATTTCGTCTGCACGCGCATCGGCTTGCCCACCGCGCACGATCTGACGGCAAACGGCCGTCCGGTCAACCGCTGCTGCAAGTTCGCCTACGGCGATGATGAGGTTATCCTTAGCCACCGGGCCCGTGACCTGTTTCCCAAGAAGAAGGGCGGCACAACGCGATTCCACCCTGACTCCAGGAAGAAGGGGGCCTTCATCCTGCAGTACCCCAAAACCTACAAGACCCTGGTATAACCCGAGCGCCGAACGCCCATGTCCAAGAAGTGGAGGAAGGGAAAGCCTGTGAACAACAAGCCTGCGCCACCGGCCGACGGGCCGGGCGCACGACCCAACGGGGTCGCCGTCGAGCCGGCCGGACTCGACCGCCGTGAATTCCTCTGGAAGGTCATCGGCCGCTACGATTTATACATCGGCAGCGTCAACGCGAAGGCGGCGTTCCTCATCGCGTTCAACGTCTTCATCATCACCGGCATTGTGCTGAAGTGGGGTGACATACTCCAAATCTACGGTACCAAGTATCCATTCCCAAACCTAGTCGCCGCCATCCTGCTGGCTAGCGTCGCGCTGGCGTCGCTGGTCTCGCTATTCTTCACATTCCGGGCGGTGAATCCCTTTCTGAAATCGCCCAAAGACCCAGGCATCTACCATTCCGCCGTCTTCTTCGGGCACGTCGCCGAGTACGATGACGCTGAGAAGTACCTGGCGAAAGTCAAGGAGCTGGACGACGAGAAGGCGGTGAGGGATCTGGCGTATCAGGCGCACGTGCTGGCCAAGGGGACGGTCGCCAAGTTCGCCTGGATCAAACGGGGCATGGGTGCGATCCTCTTTATGGAAATCCCAATCCTCGCGCTGCTGGTTATCCTCGCCGTGATCGTACTGATCGTGCGACAGTACGCAGCCTAGGCCCGCCGAGGACGGGCATCCCTTTTCCGCTCCGTCGTATGCTTCTGACGGTTCCGGCAGTTGAGAGTTATTCTTCAGGTTCATCCTCATCGCCATCCTCGTCGTCATCGCTGCTGGCCGCTTCTTCCTGCACAGCACCTAACGCCTCTAGCCGGGCACGGACTTGTTGGATGGAATACACCGTCTCCAGCGCTTTGCGTGTCGGCGGGATGGCAGAAGACTTGCTTAACCCCTTTATGATACCTCCCACGGTGGTTTTCCATGTCTCGTTCGCTGCCCGAATCGCTATGTCTCGGTCGATGGCTGCGCTTCGCAGTGTCTTCGCTATCTCGTCTTGAATCTTCGGGTCAGGCATAGGGATTAGCGTCTTCGCAACGTCTTCGTCCAGGATGGCCGGGTAACTCGACCCGCGGAAAACAAAGGGGACGCATCTAATTGTT
>DHJA01000143.1:0-198 GCA_002404095.1 Planctomycetaceae bacterium UBA4732
GCCCGTAATGGCGTTGGCCCCGGCCCGGTGCGAGGGCGGAGCGGAGGTTCTGCAGCCAACTGTTGAATGACATGGTAAGTTCTCCCTTTTCAGGTTGGAGTGTAGTGCACTCGCTCCGCGAGTGCACCCCGACTCGCGGAGCGAGTCGGCTACATTGGTCTGCGATACAATGGCGGGACATCGTTCCCGGCGCGCAGA
>DHJA01000143.1:366-4519 GCA_002404095.1 Planctomycetaceae bacterium UBA4732
TGAGGGGCTTGCTTGGCGGTAAGGCCTCACCGGCCGCTTATTGCAAATCGTTTTCTCTGCGCCTCTGGCTAGTCTTTCTTCTCCTTCACCGCCAATAACTCCGCGGCCTCAGCCCGGAAGCGGCGCAGCTCCTCATCGGTCGGCTGGTTCTTGTCCATCCACTGGACTGCCTGGTCGTAGCGCTTGCGGGCCTCTTCCTTATTGCCCATCCGCCAGTGGGTCATGGCCAGGAAGAACCATTCGGTACTGTCGCCACCCTTGCGGAGTTCCATCGATTTTTCGAGGGCGGCAATCGCGGCCTTCCATTCGCCGGACCGGTAGTAGGCTGCCGCCAAGGTACTCGGGAAGAATGGATTCTTCGGATCGAGTTCCACCGCTTTTTTAGCCAGAGCAACGGCCTGGGCAGGATTACGCAACTTGGCGTCGACACAAGTCGACAGCAGCCAAGCGACCTTGTTGTGGGCCATGGCGTTTTTCGGGTCGAGTTCGATGGCTTTTTGGAGGGCGGCAATTGCCCCGGCCACATCGCCCTTGTCCCGCAGGGCATCGCCGAGGTTGTGGTGGAACCAGGCGACTTTCGGGTCGAGTTCAATGGCCTTCTTGTAGCAGACAATGGCCTCGGGCAGCTTCTTCTGGTCGCGCAGGACGTTGCCGAGGTTGTTGTAGGCGTTGGCGTGTTTCGGATCGATTTCGATGGCCTTCTGGTAGGCCACGATGGCCTCGGGCAGCTTCTTTTGGGCACGAAGGGCTTCGCCGAGGTTGTTGTAGGCGACGGAGAATTTCGGATCGATTTCGATGGCCTTCTTGTAGCAGGCGACGGCCTCGTCCAGCTTCTTCTGGTCCTTCAGAGCGTTGCCGAGGTTGTTGTGGGCCGGGGCGTACATCGGGTCGAATTCGATGGCCTTGCGGTAAGAGGCGATGGCCTCGTCCAGCCTCCGTTCACGGAGGGCGTTGCCGAGGTTGTAGTGGGCCAGAGCGTCCTTCGGGTCGAGGGCGACGGCCTGGCGAAGCTCGACTTCCGCGTCCCGGTGCCTGCCGGCGTTCTTCAGCTGCCCAATCAGCAGAGAACGCGCGACGCTGTCCTTGGGATCGAGGACCAAAGCCTGGCGGAGAGCGGCCTCGGCGTTATCCAGGTCCTTCATCCTTTGCAGCAGTCGTCCCTTGATTCGCCACGCGATCGCGTAGCGCGGCGCCAAGTCGATGGCTTGGTTGATGTCCGCGAGCGCCTGGGCCAGGTTCTGGCTGCCTTCGAAGGCGAGGGACCGGTTCAGATAGGTCCCTGGATTGCGCGGCTGCAGAGCAAGCGCAGCGGTGTGATAGTGGATCGCCTCCAACGGCTTGCCGCTTTGATTCAAGTCTGAACCGAGCCGGTGATTTGCCCAGAAATCATCGGGGTAGGCGCGCTGAACGCGCCGGGCCAAATCCAGCCGGCTGGGCGACGTGACCGGCAAGGCCCCGATCGCCAGCACGAGGAAGTTGGCCGGATGCCGGCTGACGTTGACATCCTTGACGAGCCGCTCCAGTTCGGACACGTTCCGCCACGCCTTGCGCACCTCTCTTCGCCAGGGATCGCCGTCGGCCTTTTCAAGAACTTCGAGAAACCATTCACGGCTCATGGCATCCTTGCTGGGCACGAACTGCAAGCACTCATCCAGAGCGGTGACAACGAGCTTCTGAACTGCGGGCGGCCTGCCCTGAATTCGGGCTACTGCGTCGGCCGGCGGCGTGACAGCCACTTCGATCCCGTATTCCTTCAGGGCCGCGCGAAGCTTGGGATAGCCTTTCGCCACGATGAAGAAGTTCTTTTCGGCGTCCACTTCGGTTTGATCCTCGCGCCGGATCGCCTCGAAGCGAGCGACGAAATCCAGATCCTGTCCCTCGGCGTCAAGCAAACCCTGCAAGGAGTCGATACGCTTCCGAAGCGGAGGCGAAGGTTCGGATTCGCGCGCCAGCAGCTGGGCACGTTCAAAAGCCGCCAATGCCTCGCCGCGCTTGCCCTGCTGCTGCAACAACTCCGCCCGTTCGACGGCCCGTTCCAGGTGGTTCGCCTGCTCGGCGGCCCGCGCCACTTGTTCCAAGTCGGCTTCCCGCGCGCGCGCCGCCCGATCGCGCCACGCCCAGCCGGCCACGCTGCCCAGCAGCACTAGGAAAAACAAGACAAGCCCCGTCACGGCAAGACCGGACCGATTCCGCCGCGCGAACTTGCGAAAACGATAACCTGCCGACGGCGGACACGCCTGTACCGACTCGTCGTTCAAGTAGCGCTGCACATCGGCGGCGAAGCCGTTGGCCGTCTCGTAACGGCGGTTGCGGTCCTTCTCCAGCGTCTTCATCACAATCCAGTCCAACTCGCCGCGCACCAGCTTCGCCAGCTTGGCCGGCTCCATGTGGCGCTGGGCCGAGATCGACGCCAGCGCCTCGCCCGAATCGCTCAGCCGCGTGCTCGGCTTGGGCGGCTCCTCCTCCTTGATGATGCGGAGAATCTCGCCATACGCCGCGTCCTTGAACCGCTTGCGGGTCAGCGGCGTGCTGCCCGTCAGCAGTTCATACAAGAGCACGCCCAAGGAGTAGATGTCGCTGCGGGTATCGATACCCAGGGCGCTCATCTCCGCCTGCTCCGGACTCATGTATTCCAGCGTGCCGACCATCGTGCCGTATTGCGTGAACAGGGTCCGCTCGGTCAGCTTTTGCTCGGTCGCCTTGGCCACGCCGAAGTCGATCACCTTGGGGACCGGCTTGCCGTCGTACAGCGTGACCATGACGTTGGACGGCTTGACGTCGCGGTGAATGATGCCCTTCTGGTGAGCGTGCTGGATCGCCTGGCAAACCGGCACGAACAGTTCCAGCCGCTCGCGCGGCGTCAGCTGGTGGTCGTCGCAGTACTTGGTGATCGGCACGCCGTGGACCAGCTCCATGACGAAATAGGGCCGGCCGGCGTCCGTGGTGCCAGCATCAAGGACGCGGGCGATGTTGACATGGTCCATCATCGCCAGGGCTTGGCGCTCCTGTTCAAAGCGGGCGATGACTTGGCGGCTGTCCATGCCCGGTTTGATGACCTTCAAGGCGACTTTACGCTTCACGGGTTGCGTCTGCTCGGCCATGAAGACGGTGCCCATGCCGCCTTCGCCGATCTGCTGCAACAGCTTGTACGGGCCGATGACGGCGCCCGGCCCTTCCGCAAGGGCCGGGGGTTCCGGAGAGGGGGAAACGAACGATCCGGTGGCGCCCGGCGCTGGGGGCGGTTCCTCCAGAAAGCTACCCGCCCGGAAGTGCGCGTCCACCAGCTTCTCCACGCGGGCCTGCAACTCGCGGTCGTCGCCGCAAGTCCGGGCGATGTAGGCGGCCCGGTCGTCCGCCGACGGCATCTCGACGGCGGCGCAGAAGATGGTATCTAGGCTGGGTGTCTCGGCGGCCACGTTCGGACTCCTGCTGCGGTCGGTTCAGAAGACAGTGCGACTTTTTGGCTAGATACGGCTCACGGAATCTAAAAAATTATTCCGCGGCGCTTTCGTCGGGATCGGACAGGGCGGCGAACAGCCAGGCGCGGGCGACGGCCCAGTAGCGCTTGGCCGTGGCTGGTGAGATGTCGAGGCAGGCGGCGGCCTCCTCCAGGGACAGGCCGGCGAAATAACGGAGTTTGACGAGTTCGGCTTTCACCGGCTCTTGGGCGGTCAGTCGGGTGAGAGCCTCGTCGAGCGCCAGCAGGTCTTCGCGGGGCGCGGCGCCGGGGAGCGCCTCGTCCAGCTCGATGCGCCGCCGGTCGCCCCCGTGCTTGGATCGCCGTTTCCGGCGCGCGCGCTCGACAAGGATGCGCCGCATCGCCTCGGCGGCGGCGGCGAAGAAGTGGCCGCGGCTGTTCCAGGGCTGCACGTCCCCCTTGCCGACCAGCCGCAAATAGGCCTCGTGGACCAGGGCCGTCGCCTGAAGCGTCTGCCCCGACTTCTCCTGCGCCAGCTTCTGCGCGGCCAGCTTGCGCAGCTCGTCGTAGACCAGCGGCAACAGCAGTTCAGCGGCGTGGGGGTCGCCCTGCTCGATGGCGGACAGGATGCGCGTGACATCGGTCATGCCGCCAAGGATAACCGTTCCGCAGCCTAACTGCAATCACTCAACGGAGGAGAGTAGCGTCTCAATTTGGCGAGCCGGGGGCGTAAGC
>DHJA01000025.1:0-205 GCA_002404095.1 Planctomycetaceae bacterium UBA4732
GTACTTCCACGCGATCAAGGCGTATCTGGAAGAGCGGAAAAGCCCGCACAAGGCCATCGTCGCGTTCTCCGGCGAACACGAATACGGCGGCGCGACCGTCAGCGAATCGAAGCTAAACGGATTCCCAAGCAACGACATTGCGGAGAAGATCGCCGAAGCCCCGTACCGCTTTCTTGTATGTGCGGACAAGTTCCAGACCGGCTAC
>DHJA01000025.1:401-786 GCA_002404095.1 Planctomycetaceae bacterium UBA4732
CACGATGTACGTCGATAAGCCGCTGGCGGGAATCAAGGCAGTACAGACGCTCTCCCGCCTGAACCGGGCGCACCCAAAGAAACACGACGTTTTCGTCCTGGACTTCCTGAACACGACCGAGGTGATCCAGCACGCCTTCGAGGACTACTATCGCACCACGATCTTGAGCGAGGAAACCGATCCCGACAAGCTGCACGACTTGAAGGGCAAGCTCGACGGGTATCAGGTGTACGCGCCTGGGCAGGTGGACGGGCTGGTCCAGCTGTACCTTGAAGGCGCGTCCAGGGAAAAACTTGACCCGATCCTTGATGCGTGCGTGGCCGTGTACATGGCGAACCTCAACGAGGACGGGCAGGTGGATTTCAAGGGCAAGGCGAAGGCGTTC
>DHJA01000025.1:913-1677 GCA_002404095.1 Planctomycetaceae bacterium UBA4732
TTCAAGGGCAAGGCGAAGGCGTTCACCCGCAATTATGATTTCCTCGCCTCCATACTGCCTTACACGAAGGCGGGATGGGAGAAACTTTCCATCTTCCTGAACCTGTTGTTGCCCAAGCTTCCCGCGCCGGTCGAGGAGGACTTGGCGAAGGGCATCCTTGAATCCATCGACATGGACAGTTATCGAGTCGAGAAGAAGGCGGCAATGAAGCTCTTGCTGCCCGATGCTAATGCGGAGATCGAACCCTTGCCGGCAGGCGGCGGCGGCCGCAAGCCGGAACCCGAACTGGACCGCCTGAGCAACATCCTAAAGACGTTCAATGAGCAATTCGGGACGCTCTTCACGGACGCCGACCGCGTGACGAAACGCATCAAGGACGACATCGCCCCCAAAGTCGCCGCTGACCCGGCGTACCAGAACGCCAAGCAGAACACCCCCAACGCCGCACGGATCGAACTCGACGCGGCGCTCATGCGCGTGATTGGCCCACTGCTGAAGGACGACACCGAGTTTTACAAGCAGTTCGTACAGAACGAATCGTTCAAGCGGTTCGTAACGGATATGGTGCTTCAGATTACGGGCAACTGAGCGGCCGCAGGGGTCGCTCGGTCATTTGCACAAACGGGCAGCGCCGCCAGCTGTAGGACGAGCGCCCAGATGGACGAAGAACCGGACATCGACGGGAACGGGGTTCTGACGTACCGCGAAAATGGCAGGTTGCAAACCTGCCCCACTGTCGTCATAACGTCTTCAGGTATTCGATG
>DHJA01000025.1:1815-2674 GCA_002404095.1 Planctomycetaceae bacterium UBA4732
CCGCCCGCCGCTCGGCGTCGGTCAGGTCGTCGCCATAGGTGTGGCCGCGGTTGCTCCTACCAGGCTTCGTGGTATCGTAGACTTTACGCATCTCAATTGCAGGCGTCTTGGCCGCGTCCGGCGCTTTATCTAACAACTCCACTTTCCAGCCTAAATTCGCCGAATCATAAACGTCGAGGTCGGTTCGGTAGGACCGTGTGAAGAGCCTCGGCCGCGCCTTCGAGTTCAGGACGCCGTAGACGGTGGGAACCGAGCCGTTATGGAAATAGGGCGCGGTGGCCCAAATGCCGTCGAGCGGCGGCGCCTGGTAGCCAACCGGCGGCTGCGATTTGTATTCTTCCGCGAACCAGCTGCGGTTGTAGTATTCGCCGAATTTGCGGGAGAGGCCGTCGAAGCGCTTGCGGTCGGTGCCGATCTTGTCGATGGGAATGATCTTGTTGGGATAGGTCCAGTGTTCGCCGTAGGTTCCGTGACAGCGGGCGCAGTTGGCGACGAACAGCGTTTCGCCCTGTTCCGCCAGCAAGGCATTGATCGGCAGGGGATACTTCGGCGGCTGAATACTCAATAAAAACTCGCGTATATCCTTGAAGTCCGCCTCGGCCTTCTCGAAGTCGCCAGAGAAATTGAGCGGACTCATCATGAACTGCATCAGCGAGCGCACCGAGCGCTGATCGCCGCCGCCGTCGTAGTACATGGTCTTTTTCTTTTTGAGCTGCCACCAGGCCGGCGTGTCCTCACACATATCGTCGTGAAGGTCCAGGTCGAGACGGCGGGCGCGCAGCGTCAGATCGGGTTCGCGGTAGCCGAGGAGGAAGACGGCCATCGTGCCAGCCTCGTTGGTGCCGCGCACGTTGCTGAA
>DHJA01000025.1:2775-3343 GCA_002404095.1 Planctomycetaceae bacterium UBA4732
GTTGGTGCCGCGCACGTTGCTGAATGCGAAGGGCGTATGCCGCGGACGACCGTCCGCCGCGGACATTTCCTCCGCGAAAGCCTGATAATCGAGGCTGGCATTACCGAGGCCGACATAGGATTGGCCGGCAATCGCTCCGCCGTGGCAAATCAGACAATCCTGAGCCACGCCCTTTTTGTTGCCAAAAGGGAAGGCCGCGTCGGCCTCGCGCAGGCCCATCGGATAGCCGTTGTTGGCGTAGGGGGCGACGTGAAGGCCGTAGCGCTCGCGGAACAGGCGGGCGTAGTCGTCGGCCGCCGGCTTTTCCTGGAACCCCCATTGTTTCCAGGCGTTTTCGTAGGCCGCGTGCGTGATCGTCGGCGGGTTATAGGCATGGCCGAGCAGGTGCGCTTTGCCGCGGGCCGCCGAAGCCGGCTCGTCGGCGTGGGCAAAGCAGGTTACGCCGGCCGACAATGCGATAGCGAGCGTCCAAGATCGTTTCACGACGACAACCTCCTAGTGCGCGAGACGGATGGCTTTCTATATTGTAGCAGTCTGGGCGGGCGTCCTCGCACCCCGGGTTCATGAG
>DHJA01000271.1:0-6940 GCA_002404095.1 Planctomycetaceae bacterium UBA4732
CCCTGTCGGGTCGCGGCTAAACGGGGGATTGTGGACAAACGAGGATGTCATGGCCGCCACGGATAAGACTTACCACAATCAAAAGACGTTGGACATCGTCTTCGCAGCTTCCTGCATCCTGATGTTGGTTTGCACCATCTGGATGCTAGTCGCCGATTACAATCGTGAATTCAAGTCGGTTCAACGTAACTTCCGCGACGTGGAATCCGCCCTGAATGAACGGCAGATGATTAGCCAACTGCCCGACCCCGACGAGGTGAAGGAACATCAGAACGCGGTCGTTGAAAAGCGCAAAGCGGTGGAAGTCGCCAAGAAGAAAGTCGGCTCCGATGAACAACGGCTGACCGCCGAGCGCGACCAACGCACTGACGCCTATCAGTCCGTTAAGGCCGATTTTGACTCCAAAACGAGCTTTTACAACATCGAGATCAGCGAGCGCGACCAGGCCGGCCTGCCTCAGCCGATTCGCAGGGAACGCGCGGAGCGGGTGGCGGCGCGGAAACAAGAGATCGACAAACTCCAGGTTGAACTCGATAACGCCCAAAAGGCGGTCGATCAGACGGCGGAAGAGTATAAGCAAAAGGTCACGGACCCCGTGAGCCAGGCCGAGAACGAACTGGGCGACGCCGAGGACGCCGAGAAGAAGCTGACGGCCAGCTTCGACCGCTTCGCTAAATTGACTGTGCAAAAACAGTGGGGACTTGGCGACGCCTTCCGGGCGCTGCCTATCCTCGACGCCTTCGAGTCGCCTACCAAGATCCGCCAGATTGTACTCAACGACCTGCCCATCGAGTACGGCAGTTTCAAATACGTGACGCGGTTCGACCGCTGCACCTCCTGTCACCTGGCCATCGAGCGCGGCGCCTTCGACCATACCATGCTGGAAAAGCTGACGCGCACCGAGAAAGAAATCGGCCAGGAGTGGCGGAAGACGGCGCTGACGGCCGGCAACAATCTGGCCGCGCTAGTTTCTCTTATGAGCGAGGACGATCAGAAGACGCCGCGGGCCAACATACAGGCCGTCAAGACGGCGCTCGACAAGGCGGATCGGGACGAGTATAAGTCGGCGGAGAATGATCCGAATGAAGTAAGCGCGAAGCTCAACGACGTGCTGCATTCCCTGCGCGCGAGTGAAGTGCCGGGGGCGAAGACGTATGGCTCGCTCGACCGGGAGATCGCGCAAGTCAAGGAATTGGGCGATCAGTTGCAGGAAGCACGGTTGTTACCGAAGAAGCTGGAGACGGCCCGACGCATCTTGCAGAACCGTAAAGACAAGGGCGAAAACCTCGGCTTTGATCCAGGCGACCTGCCGAGCCATGCGCGCACGGTGAGCCTCACGCCGGGCCAGATCATCCAATACGCCGCCCATCCTCGCCTGGACCTGTTCGTCGATTCCAATAGCGCCCACCCGATGGAGAAATTCGGCTGCACCATCTGCCACGGTGGACAAGGCAGCGCCACCGACTTCCTGTTGTCCGCCCATACCCCGGACGGCGCCGCGCAGCATAAGAAATGGGAAGAAGAATACCACTGGCACTCCAGCAACGACTGGGAAGTTCCCATGCTGTCCAACCGATTTGTGGAGTCGGGCTGTATTAAGTGCCATCACGAAGTAACGGATCTGGTGCGGCAGGGCAATAAGGAAGAGGCGCCGAAGCTGCTGCGCGGCTTCAACCTGGTGCGCGAAAACGGTTGCTTCGGCTGCCATGAAATCGCCGGGGTCAAGAAGGGCCAACAGGTCGGCCCCGATCTGCGGCAGGAACCGTCGCCGGCCCTGGCGTGGCTGTCGCCAACCGACCAGGAAAAGGCCAAGGCCGATCCGCTGAATCCGCCAGGCGCGTACCGCAAAGTCGGCCCTAGCCTGCGGCGCATCGCCGAGAAGACCAACGAAACGTGGACGCGGCGCTGGATCCAATCGCCGCGCGGCTTCCGGCCCGACACCAAGATGCCGCACTTCTACAACCTTAGTACCAACAGCCCCGACGTGCTGCCCGATCAGCAAAAGGACTTCCCCGCGACGGAAATTCACTCCATCGCGCACTACTTGTTCTCGGAGAGCGCCAAGAACATGGAAGGCAAGGACACTTACCGCGTGTTTTTGCAAAAGCGCGTTCAACAACTGCAAGGCAAGCTCAAGGAAGGCGCTCTTGACGAGAGGGATCGCAAAGAACTCTTCGATGTAACCCATCGCCTGAGTGACTTGGCCTTGCTGTCTATTCCTACCCAATCGGGAGAGATCGATAGCGTGACGACCAAGCTGCGGCAGGCGCAAGACGCCATGCTAGAGCAGTACGAGAAAGTGCGGCTGACCGAGGAGCGTATCAAGGATGTGCAAAAGCTTCTGCAGAAAAGCCCCGACGACAAGAAGGCTACATCGGAACTGGACCAAGCAACCCAGGACCAGGAGGCCGGAAAGAAACAGTTGGAGGACGTGAAGAAGAAACTGGACCCGTTGCGGCTGGAATTGGAGAAGATCGGCCTGCCGATCTCCATTGAAAAGCAAATCGTGGACGGCCAGGGCGACCCGGTCGCGGCCGCTCTTCCAGAATCGGATAAAAACGATCTCTCAAAGCATTTGACGGAAGGCCGGCGCTTGTTCAGCGAGCGCGGCTGTCTGGCCTGCCACGTCCACGACGGCGTTCGCCAGAAGGGCGCCGATGGGATAGCGGCCGTGAGCGAGGAGGCGGCTTCGTTCGCTCCCGACCTAAGCCGCATCGCGGCCAAGATCGCCCCGGAGAAGGGCGACGCCAAGGCCAGGCGCCGCTGGGTGGTGCAGTGGGTACTCAATCCGAACATTTACCATCCGCGAACGCGCATGCCGATCACGCACCTTACCGTTCAACAAGCGTGCGACGTGGCCGATTGGCTGTTGAGCCAGGAGATCAAACCGGAAGAGTTGGCCGACTGGAAAGACCCCGCCGAACCGGCCCCGAAAACGCTGGTAGCACTGGCCCGGCTGTATCTTGCTAAGGCGCCCGGCATGACTGCCGCCAAGGTGAACGAGGTGCTGCCGGCTGACGCGGGCGAACTCGACAATATCCACGGCTATTCCGAGGAAGATCTCAAATACGCCACGCCGGACGCCGACGAGCGCGTCCTGCAAGGGCCGATCACCCGGGACAAGCTGGAATGGTACATCGGCCGCAAGAGCATCAACCGGCTCGGCTGTTACGGCTGCCACGACATGCCGGGCTTCGAGACGGCCAAGCCGATCGGTACCGCTCTGAACGATTGGGGCGCGAAAGACCCCGAACGGCTGGCGTTCGAGGACGCCGACATTTACGTCCGCGAGCATAACACCATCGTGGAGGCCCGCGACGCCGTCGGCAACCCGCATCAGCCGGCCGCGGGGTGGAAAACAACGGACGGCAAAGCGCCCTATGAAAGCTACTTCTACAACGCGCTGGAACACCACGAGCGCGACGGCTTCCTGAACCAAAAGCTGGCCGAGCCGCGCAGCTACGACTACAATCGCATCCGCGTCTGGGACGACCGATTGCGTATGCCCCAGTTCAAGTTCGCCAAGTCGCGGCGGCACGCTGGCGAGGCGGACGAGGCGTATGAAAATCGCCAGGAACGCGAAGAGGGCGAGGCGCGTGAGGCCGTGATGACCTTCATTCTCGGTTTGGTCGCGGAGCCGATCCCGTTGAAGTACGTGAGCAATCCCACGCCCGACCGACTGGCGGAGGCGAAGGGCCGGCAGGTGTTGGATAAGTACAACTGCGTCGGCTGCCATCAGGTGCGGCCCGGCGTCTACGACTTCAAGCCGACGAAGGACACGCTCGACGCGATGGAGAGGGTCTACCAGTCGTATGCGAATAACCAAGCGAAAAAGGACCACGTGTTCCCCGGTCACAACGCCTGGACCGGTGTTGCCTCGCCGTGGCCCGACCGCCTTTCGGCGCACGGTACGCAAGCCCGCGTCGAAGAGGATGAAAGCGCCAATCGCGACCTGTTGAGTCTGCGATTGACCGAGGCGTTGCGTTTCACGAACAACGACAAGATCGTCCGCGACATTCCGGCGGGGATGACGGCTAGGATCGTCCCCGAAGACGTGATCGATCAGTCGCCGACTTATGGCGGGGCGTTCGCGGAATTGTTGATCCCGTACCTGGCGCAGACCAATAGCACGCTGTTCGGCGGCAAGCCGGACGAGGCGCGGTCGGTGCTGCCGCCGCCGTTGCTGCGCGAGGGTGAGCGTGTGCAGCCGAAATGGCTCTACCAATTTCTGCTCAACCCCGGCGTGGTGCGGCCGCAGGAGAAAATGAAGCTGCGGATGCCGAAGTTCAACATGAGCGGCGAGGACGCGATGACGCTCGTCAACTACTTCGGCGCCGTCGCCCGGCAGAGCAACCCCGGCGCGGGCGTTACCTATCCGTACCTGAGAATTGAGCAGACCGACGAGAAGTATTGGGGTGACTGGAATAAAGAGTATCTGGAACGTCTCAAAGCCGTCGGAGGCGCGGACGGCAAGGGTTTGGATCAGCGGGCCAAGGATCTGTTGGGCGACTTGAAGAAGGGCGTCCAGCTCCACCTCGACGCGGTGAAAGCGGCGGCCGGGACGGCGATGGGCGAGGACAAGACCCGCAAAGAGGCGGAGGTCAAGGAACTACAGGCCACCATCGAGAAGTGGGACAAGCAGATCAAGGACGGCAACGTCGGCGACCTCGTGAAAGAGTGGCAGTCGCCCAACGCCTACGCGGCGGACGCTTACCGGCTCGTGGCCGCCAATCCGAACATCTGCACCAAGTGTCACAGCATCGGCGCGCTGAAAATCGAGAACGCCAACGGGCCGGACCTGAGCATCGCCTTCGAGCGATTGCGGCCGGAATGGACGTTTGAGTGGATCGCCAACCCGGATCGGATGTTCGGGTACTCGCCGACAATGCCGCAGAATTTCCCGAAAGATTCGGTAGACTATAAGGAGTACTTCGCAGGCGACCCGCGCGAGCGAGCGCGGGCCGCGCGGGACGTTCTGATGGACCTGCCTCGGATAGACAACCTGCCTGCGAACCGCGCCACCCGAGCGGCCATCACGGGAGGAAAATAATCATGCGTTGCTCCGTATCGGTTCGCCTCGCTCTCTTAAGCGCGGCTGCCTTATTGTTTGCGTCGGCCGCGGCGAAGGCCGAAGATAAATGGGGAGCCGTCGAAGGTCAAGTAACTTGGAACGGCGGCGCCGTTCCCGCGCCGGCCCCGGCCAATGTGGATAAAGACCAGGCCGTTTGTCTGAAGAATGGGCCGATCCTCAAACAGGATTTCGTTGTCAACCCGAAGAACAAGGGCGTGCGCTGGGCGGTGGTCTGGTTAGTGGACGAGGATCCTAAGAAAGAACTGCCGATCAACCCAGCGCTCGCCTCGCAGGCGGCGGTCAAGGGAACGAAAGTCGTACTGGATCAACCGTGCTGCCAGTTCGAGCCGCACATCATCTGCCTTCGCGAAGGCCAAGTGCTGGTCGCCAAGAACTCAGGCACGATCGCGCACAACACCAAGATTGACTCGCCCGGCGACAACCCGAGCATGAACCCGCTCATTCCCGCCGGTACGGAACAGTCCATCGATGGCTGGAAAGCCGCTAGCGCTCCGTCGTTGGTCGGTTGTAGCATTCATGGATGGATGACGGGTTACATTCGCGTGTTCAACAGCCCATACTTCGCCGTGACCGACGAGGACGGCAAGTTCAAGATCGACAAGGCGCCGGCAGGTAAGTACCGCATCGTCGCTTGGCAGGAATCGGTCGGCTATCTCAACAAGGGCTTCAAAAAGGGCCAACCGATTGACATCAAAGCGGATGGCGTCACGGATGTGAACTTTGAAGTGAAGCCGAAGGCGGCGGCAGCGGCGGCGCCGGCAGCACCGGCGCCGCAACCCTAGTTCACGCAGCATTCGCGTCCATGAATCCAATGTTTTCCTGACGGGGCAAGCGCGTTCGCCTTGCCCCGTTAGCCATTCCATGAGAGGTTTTCCATGAAACGTACTTTCCTGGCGGCCGCCGCCGTTGGCGCGCCGCTTCTCATCAGTTTGTTCCTCGTCGGCTGCGGCAAACCCAAGGGGGACGACGACGATTCCGGCGGGCCGAGTAAGGGCGCCGGCTCGACAACCGCAGCCAAGCCCCCCGAGGAATTAAAAGGTCTGCCGAGCAAGCCGGGCGCCACCCTCAAGGGCAAGGTGACGCTGAAGGGCAAGTCTCCGAACACCGAAGCCCTGACGAAGCAGTTGCAGGACGCCATCAAGTCTAAGCAAGATCAGGCCGCGACCTGCTTCGACATGGCCCCTGAGGCCGAGAAGACTGAGCAGGTCTGGCACATCGGCGAAGGCAATGGCATTTCCGACGTCGTCGTTTGGATTCAGCCCCCCGAGGGCTATTTCTTCAAGGTCGATAAGGACGCCAAAGACAAGACCTGGCCGGAAAAAGTCGAGTTGACCCAGCCGCATTGCGCGTTCATACCGCACGTCAGCTGGGTGATGCCGACGTTGGTGGACCCGGCAAACCCGAAGAAGACGATCCCGAGCGGCCAGAAGTTCTTTGTATCGAATGCCGCGGACATCTCGCACAACACGAAGTGGAAGTCGCCCCTCGGCGGCCCGAACTCCGACGAACTCGCCACGACCCCCGCGCACAGTGTGGACAAAGAAATTCTACTGAAGGGCAACAACCAGCTCGTCCAATTCAACTGCAACATCCACTCTTGGATGGAAGCCTACGTTTGGGTGTTCAATCACCCCTACGCGGCCGTCACCGATAAGGACGGCAATTACGAGATCAAGAACGTCCCCATCGGCTCGAAACTCCACATCGTTGGCTGGCATGAAAAAGTGGACTTTCTCGCTCCTGGCAAGAAGGGCGAGGAGATTGATTTGATAGAGGGCGTGAATACGAAAAATTTCGACATTGAAGTGAAGGGGCAGTAATAGCAGCGCTCCCCCTCCCGTTTACGTT
>DHJA01000271.1:7058-17615 GCA_002404095.1 Planctomycetaceae bacterium UBA4732
AACGTAAACGGGAGGGGGAGCGCTTTAATCTTTACAAACACTTCCTTAAAACCCGCGCGCCAGTCTCAATGTCGCGGATTCTCGCCTCCTGATCGCCCACCTCGCGCTCGATGCACAACGGCCCGCGATAGCCCGCTTTTTGCAGAGCCTGGACAAACGCCGGAATGTTGACCTGCCCTTGGCCCAACGGCACTTCCTCACCCCACGCGCCCGGCGTCGTCGGCCGCTTCGCATCCTTGACGTGGACGCTGCGAATGTCGGGACCGAGAATCTCCACCGCCCGTAACGGATCGCCTTTGTCATATAAAAGCATGTTTGCCGGATCGAAATTCACTTTGATGTTTGAACATTTCAATTCGTCAAGCGTCCGCCGCAACAGGTCGGCCGTTTCCTGACCCGTCTCAAAAGCGATGATCACGCCTTTGGCTTGCGCCAGCGCGCTGGCCTTGCCAAGCGTGTCGAGAAACGGCTTACGGTCGGGGTCGCCCGGCTCTGGAAGAAAGCCAGCGTGCAGCATCAAATCGCCGAGGCCGAGGGCGCGGGTCCGGTCGAGCGCCCAGGCAAGGCGTTCGAGACGCGCCGGCCGGTCGGCGGGGTTGCCGAAGCCGCCCGTGCGACGGATCGTGTCGGGCGTGGTGTAGTCCTCGCCGGGAAAGCCGAGCATAGCGCCGGTGAGGTCGAAGCCGGCCGCGCGGGCGACTTGGGGCAGGCGGTCGCCTTCCTCCCAGTCGGCGTGATGCGGATCGCCACACGCGATTTGCACCACATTCAAGCCGAGGCGGTCGCACAGGCGCCTCAGTTCCGGCACACTTTTCACTTGCAGCGACCAACTACATACGCCGATTGCCAACGGTTCGACGGCCATGACGCCTTCCCCGATCAAGAATGGAAACGAAGCAGTCCACCGCCGTGATCGTAAGGACGGCGACGGCGAGTGGCAAGGAGTTTTCGTTATGTCCCGTGGCGGATACAGTAAGCGGGACGATGTTTCACCATCCGAGTTTTCTCAGGAGGTTCTTATGAAGAGGGCGCTGGTTATTGTGGGGATGTTCGCGGCCGGCCTGTCGTTCGCCGCGGACGCCAAGAAAGATTCGGCCAAGACGGATCAGGAAAAGTTCAACGGCTCCTGGAAAGCCGTCTCGGTCGAGTACGACGGCAAAGAGGTTCCCAAGGACGCGGTCGATAAGATCAGCCTTTTGGTGAAGGGGGAGGATTACACATTCACCCGCGGCGACGACGTGGTCAAAGGGACGCACAAGCTTGACGCCAGCAAGAAGCCCAAGACCATCGACGCCGTCCGTAGCGAAGGAGAGGGTAAGGGCAAGCCGTTGCTGGGCATTTATGAGCTAACCGACGATGCGTACAAAGTCTGCTTCGGCCCTCCTGGCGGGGACCGGCCGACCGAGTTTGTCAGCAAGCCCGGCTCGAAAGTCCGGCTGATCGTCATGAAGCGCGAGAAGCCGTAACCGCTTCAAAACGTGGGGCAGGTTTGTAACCTGCCATTTTCGCGGCAGGTTAGAAACCTGCCCCACGAGTTTTTGAGAGGATTCCCCGTGGCCGACGCGACCCCCGCCGCCTTCGACATCGAGAAGCCCGACTGCTTCTATCTCGGCCGCGAGTATGACCTCGAAAAGCGCGTTGTCCTACCCGACAAGTATGTCATGTACGACGCCCGCGACCTGACCACGCACGGCGTCGTCGTCGGCATGACCGGTTCGGGCAAGACTGGCTTGTGCATCAGCCTCCTCGAAGAGGCCGCCATCGACGGCATCCCGTGCGTCATCATCGACCCCAAAGGCGATCTCACAAATCTGCTTCTTCAATTCCCCGACCTTGATCCGAAGCACTACCAGGAATGGCTCAACGAGGACGACGCTCGCCGTAAAGGACTTACGCCGGAGCAATACGCAAATGAGTTGTCCGATCAATGGCGAAAGGGGCTGGCCGACTCGGCTCAGACGCCGGAGCGCATCACCCACCTCAAGGCGTCGTCGGACCAGCGCATTTATACGCCGGGCAGTGAGGCGGGGCTGCCGTTGTCCATCCTCGGCGTCTTCGCCGCCCCCAAGGTCAAGCTGCCGCGCGAGGAACTGACGCAAAAGATCGCCGCCACGGCGACGGCCCTTCTTGGCCTAACGAATATCACGGCCGACCCCGTGCAATCGCGGGAACACATTCTCATTTCACAACTGTTATTGCACGCCTGGACGGCCGGCCGCGATCTCGATCTACCTCTACTTATCCGTGAGATCGAACATCCGCCGATCAGCACCGTGGGGGCCTATTCGCTGGAAACATTTTTCCCGTCGAAGGATCGGGTCAAGTTCGCGTCGATGCTCAACAACGTGCTGGCGTCGCCGACGTTTACGACGTGGACGATGGGCGAGCCGCTCGACCTCGCCGCCATGCTCTACCGCAACGGCCGGCCGCAACAGTTGATCTTTTATATCGCCCATCTGGACGACACACAGCGCATGTTCTTCACGACGCTGTTGCTGGAGGAAATGCTGGCGTGGACGCGACGGCAGCCGGGTACAACCAATTTGCGAGCGCTTTTATACTTTGACGAAGTATTCGGCTACTTGCCGCCGCACCCGGCCAATCCGCCGAGTAAGGGGCCGCTGTTGACGCTGCTCAAGCAGGCCCGCGCGTTCGGCGTCGGCATCCTGCTGGCGACGCAGAACCCTGTCGATCTGGACTACAAAGCGCTGTCGAACGCCGGCACCTGGTTGGTGGGCAAACTTCAGACCGATCGGGACAAGGCCCGGCTGCTGGAAGGAATGGAGAGCGCGGCGGCCGAACACGGTACACTGACGGATCGCGCGAAACTTGATTCGATCATTTCCGCTCTGGGTAATCGCATATTTCTATTGCACGACATCCATCGGCCGGAACCGCTGCTGTTCCAGAGCCGCTGGGCGCTGTCATTCCTGCGCGGGCCAATGACCCGCGAACAAGTGTCGCGGTTGATGGAGCCGTTGAAAAACCCGCCGGCAACGGCGGCGCCGCCCATGGCGATTCTTGTCTGCGCCCAATGTGGGGCCGACCTGGGGCCGGATGTGACGGACCACTGCCCACGCTGCGGAGAGTACCCGTGGCTCGTCCCTCAGTCGCGGTTGCAGGATAAAGCGTTTCGCCAGAGTTTGCCGCGCGCCGCAGCGTCTGTCGCGCCCGAAACTGCGGACGCCAAGCTTGCGGCGGATCGCCTCCCGCCCGTGCTGCCGGGTAATGTGCAGCAATTCTATTTGCCGTCCATACGGCCGCGGCCAAAAGACGCGCAGCTCGAATACCATCCGCTCGTGCTGGGCTTCGCCAATGTTGTGTTCATCCTGGATAAGCACAAAGGTACGGAACATTCGGAGTCGGTGCGAATGTTGGCGAAGGCCGCGGCGTCCGGGCATCCGACCGCATGGGACGCCGCCGAGGTATACGGCGGCAGTGTGCCCGAGGCGGCAGCCGCGGAACCGAACGCGCGTTGGGCCGGCGTTCCCGAATCGCTCGACACCGGCCGCAAGGTCAAGGCGCTGGAAAAGGCCTTTGTCGAACACCTTTACACGACGCATAAACTATCCCTCTGGGAGAATCGCACCCTTGGACTGTTGAGCGCGCCGGGCGAGAGCGAGGCGGCTTTTCGCGGCCGTTGTCGCGCCGCCGCAGACATGGAGAAGAAACAGGCTTTGGAGATGGAAAAAGTCAAGTTTCGGCCGAAGTTTGAGGCGCTGGACCTAACTCTGCCCGATGAAGCGCATGCCAAGACTGCAGAGACGGCGGAAGCGGACGACGCGCGGCAAGAAGAGAAGCGGAACAAAGTAAGGACCGACTACATATCCAAGACGGGGGAGATCGCGGAAAAGTGGAAGCGCATCGGCGAAGAGGCGGCGGCGATCCAAGTAAAGCCGCGCAAGACGGACGTCCACGTTACGCACTTCGGGCTGGGCTGGGCGCCGTACTGGCGGACGACCGGCGGCACTGCGCCAGCATATCAGTAAGAATCCGTTCCCGAAGTTTCCCCTCTCACCGGAGTACCGGGGATAGGGGAGAAAGAGCGCGCCGTAGCTCTTTTCATTCGGCATCACGAATCGCCGGTTCATAAAAACCAAGGGAGTCCAGGGCGGTCGCGTCCAGATAGGCGATCGGCCTTCCTAGCGCTTGGCGTAGCATGTCCGCCAGCCGGCTGCGGCCCGCCCCAACCACAACGATGGCGGCGGACGGCACAGCCGTCAGCCGTTCCAAAAGGACGGCGGAAGTCGCGTCCGACGACAACGGCTCGACCACGGCCAGCTGTTCCAGCACGCGCCGGACGTGAGCGGATCCGGAGGGGCCGTCCAGAATTGCGGGATCTTCACCGGCCACGACGGCGATGAGCCGGCCGCCGTGGTCGCCGCGCCACTCGGCGGCGATGGTGGCCGTCAGACTGACCGCCGCCTCGAAAGCATCTTGGCCGTAGCCAGCATCCACGGCGGGATCGAAGACCAAAAGCAGATTCTCGCCGGGAAGATCCTCGAATTCCCGGACCATCCATTCGCCGCGGTGAGCCGAGGTGCGCCAGTGGACGGAGCGCGGATTGTCGCCGGGGCGGAACGGACGCAGGCCGTGGAACTGTTCCTGAGCAGCGGCGTGCCGCCGCGGTTGGCGCCAGCGCCGATCCGGGTCGGAGGCCGCGCTCCACAGCAGCCGGCGGAAAGCGCCGCGGTGCAACCGGCCCAGCCGCGGCAGCACAATGATCTCTTCGGCCGGCGCCAATTCCTTACGGCGATAGACGAGACCGAACGGGTAGCCGCTCGACGCCCGCACCGGACCCCAACGGTAGCGCCCGCGCTGCAACAGTACGACATGCCCGCGAAACGACAAGCCGTCAGGTTCTAACCGATCGGCGAACCAACTCAGCCTATGAGCGGGGCCAACGTCCTCGACGCGCACTCCGAGACGGGCGCCGTTCGTCGGCGTGATGCGGACGGACACGGCGCAGGGCAACCCGGCGTATACAGGTTGCGTGATCCGCCGCCGCCCCCGCAGGCCGCGCAACGGCCTGGTCGCCGCCAATGCGTTCAGCAGAGGGACAGCCGCCAGAAGGTAGCCAAGCAACAACAGCAGGTTGATGTTGCGAAACCAGCCGATCAGCAAGACGAACGCCGTGGCGAGCGCCCACGGAAAAGCGATGATAGGGATGCGAAAAGTCCACGGATCGGGATGCTTATCCATGCCGTGCCTCAAGTCGGAACCGGCGTCCGGGATAAAATGTCGTCCAGCACTTCCTCGCACGGATCGCCGCCGCCGGCCGACCGCGCCCCGCGCGGCAATAACCGATGCGCCAATACGGGCCGGGCCAAGCGTTTGACATCGTCGGGCGTCACATAATCGCGGCCCTCGACCAACGCCAGCGCCTGAGCGGCGCGGTATAGTCCCAGGGCGGCGCGCGTGCTGCCGCCGAGGTACAACTCCGGGTGGACGCGCGTGGCGTCGATCAAGTTAAGCAGATAGTCGGCCAAGCGATTGTCCACGCGGACTTGTCGTGTTCGCTCTTGCAAATGCGTCAGTTCGACGGCCGACAGCACCGGGTCCAGCCGATCAACCGGCTCGCCGTCGCGGTGGCCCGTCAGGACGCGCAATTCCGCTTCGCGGGCGGGATAGCCGATGCGCAAGCGCATGAGAAAGCGGTCGAGCTGACTCTCCGGCAGCGGATAGGTGCCCTCAAACTCAAACGGATTCTGCGTGGCCAGGACGAAGAACGGCGGCCCCAACGGCCGGGTTTCGCCGTCGAGCGACACCTGATGTTCGCTCATCGCTTCGAGGAGGGCCGACTGGGTGCGCGGCGTGGCCCGGTTGATCTCGTCGGCAAGGACGACCTGAGCGAACAGCGGCCCCGGCTGAAAGACAAAGGCGCCGGCCGCCTGGTTGTAGACGCTGACGCCCAGAAGGTCGCTGGGCAGCAGATCAGGCGTAAACTGGATGCGATGAAAGGAGCAGGCGAGACTGCGGGCGAGCGCCTTGGCCAGGAGCGTCTTGCCGACGCCGGGTGAGTCTTCGATGAGCAGGTGGCCCTCGGCGAGGAGGGCAACGACGGCCAACTGAACCACTTCGGGCTTTCCGAGCAGGACGCCGGCGACGTTTTCGCGCAAGGCGGAAATCAGGGCGCCGGGCGAACGGGAAAGCACATCGGTTTCATCGGCGACGAAGTTCAAGTTCATGCCGCGATTCCGTCGTTTTCACGGGAGCTACTTTGTTTTATCACATGCGGGGCGGGACGGCTTGTTTTTGGGGGTAGGGGTATTCGTTTAGCCGCGACCCGAAGGGGAGCGCGAGGGCGATGACGCGCTCCAGTTCGCACCGAAGTTGATGTTGGAGCACGGCTAACCGTTAGTCGCGCGGCCGATCTGCTGCCGCGCCTTGCTTGGCGTCCTTCGGGCCAGCAAGCCGATCTGCCAAAGCGCGAATTTCATCAACCATGACGAGCCGCGACAACCAATCAAGCGGAATCCCGCCTTCGCCGTAGAACGCACCCGCAATCTGGCCGCAGACGGCGCCCGTTGTGTCCGCGTCGTCACCCAAATTAACCGCCCGAAGGACCGCATCTTGGAATGAATTTGCTTGCCAGAAGCACCAAGCCGATGCCTCAAAGCAGTGTATGACATAGCCCGACGCCGAAATCTCCTTAGCGGTTTTATCGCGGTAGTCCCCTGCGGCAATCGCGCGAACTTTCGGGCACTTGAAGCTGTTTTGGTCGTGGCCGAACAGGACTTCGTCCTTGCCGGCCCCGGAGAAGGCCGAGCTAATCATCGCGGCCAATAGTTGGCAAGATTCAATACATTCGGGGGCGCCGTGCGTCGTCCGTGAACTCTCCCCCGCCCAGCGAATTGCTTCGGCGGAATCGAGGTGGAAAAACATAGGCACGGGGGCCAGCCGCATAATGCTGCCGTTGCCGGCGGCGTGCGGGTCGGCGCTGCCTGCGAACGGCTCGCTGGTCTGCCGAAAGCGTCGGAGCGCTTGAGAAGTCGTGGCGCCGATGTCGAAACAGCGTCCGACGCTGGAACGCTCACCCGCCTTCCACCACCGGCAGTACCGTCCCATTTGGTCGCGGGCGTCGAAGCCGCCGCGCGCCACCAGGCTGTCCGCCAGACACAGGGCCATGCTGGTATCGTCCGTCCACGCGCCCACCGGTAGGTGAAACGGGCCGCCGCCGACCATGTCGGTAACAGGCGGGAAGCTGCCCCGTTCGCAGAACTCGACGGTAGTGCCGATGGCGTCACCGCAGGCGAGGCCGAGAAGGCAACCGCGATATCGGGTAGCAGACTCCATTGATTGCTCTCCGCTCCGTCGAACGACTAAGCTCAGCAGCCGGCTCACGCGGAAGAAGACGTAATGACGCGCCCTGTCGCGTGGTCGCTCTGATGCCGCGACTTGTTCGGCCACCCCCCTACAAACTGCTTTTTGTCTCTTGGGCCGACCGTGACCCGGAAACTTCCCAGGGATAGGCGGGTTGTTCTCGTAAGAGGTTTCTGCTTTCACCCGCGATCTCATCAATTGTCATCTTAACGAAACGGCGATTTTTCTGATCGCCTTTCCATTCAAAATGGATAACCACAAGCAATAACGGCGGCAAATCTACATTCCAGCGCTTCGTGTAACCGTCCAAGACTGCGGTTGAGCGCTTGGTGTAGTCGTCCCTGCTCCTGGGCGAGGTGCCTGTCCGGGCGTAGCCGATCAGGCACATGAAACGAATGCCGGCTAAAGTAACACAGCTCTTCTTCAGCTTCTCGAATTCCGTGACGATCTCATCGCCCCTATGAAGGGCTGACCACTCCCATTCAAACGCCGCAACAGCTTTGTCCTGATTATCCTTGAGAATCGCATCTGTCCGTCCACCACTTTCAAAGTGGGTGAAGAGGCCCATGAGGTCCGCCGTAGACCGGACCGTAATCCCGATGTGAGTCGTCCAATCGGCTCGCTGAGCCTTGTCACGCCAGGACAGCTGAAGGGGGAAATCTCGATACCACATGTGAGCGAAAATCGTGGCGAAATCAGTCAGCCAAGGGCGATCTTGCGCATTCGTCAACACGGGCATGATGAACTACCTCCGCGTTTAGCCCAAACAATGGTTAAACAGCGAGGCAGTCACCAACACAGTGAAGGCTCGCCGCCTATCGTGGGAAGGGTGTTCTCGCCATTTCCCGTAAATTCTCCAATCCAAAACTCCATTCCCGCCAGCCGGAGTTTCGCACTTGCATTGTAGGGTAATTTCTCCGAAGCGTATGTCAAGAAATATCGAAATGGCGGATCGCCTGGCAGGCGATCCTGTCGGGTCGCGGCTAAACTTCCGCCAGATTCTGATTGGCAGTCGCGGCCGATAGTGTAGAATAGCAGCGTCCGTCCGCCGGTACTTCCCGCCGACCCGCCGCCCCTGCCGCCCGCCTGATTCGAGGAATCCGCCATGCTCACCTTCTGGGGCACAAAGCAAAGTCTCTGCGACCGCGTTAATCGGCGCGATTTCCTGCGCGTCGGCGCCCTCGGCTTGACCGGCCTGACCCTCGCCGACGTTCTCCGCCTACGCGCCGAGACCGGCACAACCGGCAAGCCCCGCGCCGTCATTATGATTTGCCTCGCCGGCGGCCCTAGCCATGTAGATATGTACGACCTCAAGCCCGACGCCCCCGCCGAGGTTCGCGGCGAGTTCAAGCCGATCAAAACCAACGTGCCCGGCTTCGACATTTGCGAACTGATGCCGATGCAGGCCAAAATCGCCGACAAACTCGCGCTAGTTCGCACGGTCCAATTCATCGAACCGATGCAGCATGAATTGGAAGAGGTCTATACCGGATTTCCTAAGTCCGCGAAACGCCCCGCCTTTGGCGCCGTCGTCAGTCGCTTCGGCGGCGTCCACGATCCGCGCACGCCGCGCTACGTCAGCCTGGACCAGTATGAAGCCAGCCAGGCCGAGGTCGAGAACCCACAGTACGTCGGCGCCGCCCATCGGGCCTTCGTGTTCGGCAACGAGGGCATGAAGGATTTGCGCCTGACCCAAGGAGTGAACGCCGGTCGGCTGATGGACCGCGCCCACATGCGCGAGATGTTCGACGGCGTTCGCCGCGACATCGACACGCGCGGCGACTTTCCCGCCTTGGACGCCTATTCCGCCCAGGCGTTGGAGATGATTACCTCGCCCAAGGCGCGCGAGGCTTTCGACATTAGCCGCGAGCCGGACAAGGTGCGCGAACGCTACGGCGCCCACGGCGCCAAGTACATCTACGGCAACGACCCCAAGCCGACGGTCCCTTGGCCGGCCGAGAAGTTCTTGCTGGCGCGGCGGCTGGTCGAAGCCGGCGTCTCCGTGGTAACGATGCGCGTCTCGCCGTGGGACTACCACGGCAAAGGCTCCGGCACCGGTAACATCTTCACCGGCCTCCGTTCGCTGCTGCCGTTGCTCGACCGTTCGCTGTACGCCCTGGTGACGGACCTTCATGAACGCGGCCTGGAAAAAGAAGTGTTGGTTTTGGTGTGGGGCGAGTTCGGGCGGACGCCGAAGGTCAATAAGGATGAAGGCCGCGATCATTGGCCCGAATGTGGTTTCGCGCTGTTCGCGGGCGGCGGCCTGAAGACGGGGCAAGTCGTGGGCCGAACCGACAGTAAGGGCGAACGGCCCAAGGACCGCGCCGTCGGTGCCCAGAACGTCCTCGGCACGGTCTACCACGCGCTCGGCGTCAACCAAAGCCAGATGCTGCCGGACTTCAGCGGCCGGCCCATGCGCCTTCTCGACGACGGCGACCCGATCGCGGAGTTGGTATAGGCAATCGGATGGGCCGGTTTACTGATTAACCTTGCCTTGCCGCGCCCGCTGTTGCTCCTCCGCGGAACTCGGCCGCAAGTACAGCGGCTCCAGCGCGAACGGATCGTCGCGCTCGCCGGCCGCGTACCGCGCCAACCCCACTTGCAACAAGGTTTCAGCCAGCGGATCCCACAGGCTCGCGTCCACCACCGGCGTTTCCGCCGGCAGCCGCGGCGCCCAACGGTGCAGCCCCGGCCCGCTTACCCATGTCCCCGCCGTGCGCAGGGCTAGCCATTCCGCAAATGGCCTTATCCTAAGTGCGCCAATTGGGTGCCAGTCGTCGCCGTCCCGCGCGAACGATCGCACATAGACCTTCTCCTGCTGCGCATCGGCGAGTACGTCTAGCCGGTTTATCTTTTTTGGCGCTTGCGCGGCGACGACCGCCAGCGTCTCCACGCCGATCAGCGCACAGCCGACCGCGTAGGCCAACGTCTTGGCTGACATGACGCCCACGCGCAAGCCGGTATAGCTGCCAGGGCCGAGACTCACCACGACGCCATTTAAGTCGCGCGCCTTCCACCCCTGCCCAGTCAACAACGCGACGGTCGCTGGGGCCAAGTCGCGCGCGTGGCGCCTCGCCTCTTCGAGCCGCCATACTTCGAGCAGGGTCGGCCCTTCCGCCACGGCGACGAAACCGCCGCGGCCGGATGTTTCCAGAATCAACAGTCTTGCTTGCTCCGCCATCTTGCCCACCTCCCCATACGTGGTCCCGTTCGGCTCCCTCCCCCCTTGCGGGG
>DHJA01000271.1:17714-24979 GCA_002404095.1 Planctomycetaceae bacterium UBA4732
CCCCCCCCCCCCCGGGGGGGTTCTCCCCCCCCCCCCCCCCAAAGGGGGGGAGGGAGTAAGAGGCCGCCCTGCCGCATAAATCGGGAGACACCGTACCGCCTCAATGATCTTGTGTCTCTCCCCGCCGCTATGCTAAAACCAGAAACCGCTCCGACGATTCACCGCGCGTCGTCCGCCAACGGCCTTCCGCTGACACGGTGTTCCCATGAAGAACTTCCTGCGCGCGCTCCGCCACGTCTGGCCTTACCGTGGCCGTTTCGCCCTGTCCATCTTCTGTGCCGCCGTGGCCGCGGTGCTCTGGGGACTCAACTTCACATCCATCTACCCTGTTCTCAAGCTGCTCAACAATAAAGAAACGCCGCGCGAGTGGGTGGACCGCTCCATTAAAGAAGTCCAGATCGAAATCGACAAACTCGAACCGCAGAGCCAGCCGCTACAAGACCGCCTCAAGGAATTGGATAAGCAGCAGTCGAGGGAGGAAGTCGAACACCAGAAGCGCGACGCCACCAACGCATTGGCCAAGGTGCGTCGCAAACTTGCAGGAGCGGGCGTTGTCCTTTGGCGCTATGAAAGCGCCCGTAGGTATATTTATGAACTGGCCCCGATCGACCGCTTTCAAACCCTTGCCTGGGTTCTCGGCATCCTCGTGGTTGTGGTAACAGTCAAGTGTTTTTTCGAGTTTGGTCAGGAAGCACTCGTTGGCAGCGTCGTCAACCTGACGCTTTTCGACCTGCGAAATCGTTTTTACCGCAATGTCATTCACCTCGACGTGGACCAATTCGGCGATCAAGGTTCCAGCGAGTTGACCGCACGCTTCACCAACGACATGGAGTCGCTCGGCGCCGGCGTCAAGATGCTTCTGGGCAAGGTCGTGGCCGAGCCGCTGCGCGCGCTCGCCTGCGTCATCGGCGCCTGTATCATCAGCTGGCAACTAACGCTTATGTTTCTGATATTGGTGCCCATCGCGGTTTTTGTCTTATCCAAAGTCGGTCGCCTGATGAAGCGCGCCACGCGACGGCTGTTGGAGCGGATGTCGAGCATTTACAAGATCCTGCAAGAATCATTTCAGGGTATTCGCGTCGTCAAGGCGTTCACGATGGAGCCGGCGGAGCGGCGCCGTTTCAAGGCGGCCACGCGCGACTATTATCGCAAGTCCATGATGGTCGTGAAGATTGACGCCTTGGCCGACCCGATCATCGAATTGCTGGGCGTCGCGGCCGTGGCGGGAGCGCTTTTGGCCGGCTCTTATTTGGTGATGTATGACGAAACCCATCTATTCGGCATCTCTTGGCTCCGCATTTCGGAGCAGCCGTTGGACGCCGAGGCGCTGCTTAGCCTGTACATCTTTCTTGGGGCTATCGCCGATCCGGTGCGCAAACTGTCTAGCGTGTTCACGCGAATCCAGTCCGGCAGCGCCGCCGCCGACCGCATCTTCGCCTACATCGACAAACAGCCGCGCATTCGCGGCAACAGCGACGGCCCGCGCATCGCACGACCGGCTCTGAACGCTCCGCCGGTCGCTGGCGAGACGGCGCCTTTCATCGAGTTCCGCGACGTATGCTTTTCCTATGACCCGGAACAGCCGGTTCTCACCAACGTCCACCTCGGCGTCCGGGCAGGCGAAACCATCGCGCTGGTCGGGCCGAACGGTTGCGGCAAATCAACATTGTTGAGCCTGTTGCCGCGTTTTTACGACCCGAACCACGGCGCCATTCTCATCAATGGCCACGACCTGCGCACCGTCCACATACGCAGTTTGCGCCAGCAGATCGGCGTGGTGACGCAGGAAGTCATCCTGTTCGATGACACGATTTTCAACAACATCGCCTATGGCAGGCGCAAAGCTACCCAAGACGAAGTGGAAGCGGCCGCCCGTCAGGCGTTTGCCCACGACTTCATCATGAAGATGAACAACGGCTATCAGACGCGCGTTGGCGAACTGGGCCGTAACATTTCCGGCGGCCAGAAACAGCGGCTGTCGCTGGCGCGGGCGATCTTGCGCAACCCGAGCATTCTGATTTTGGACGAATTCACCAGCGCCTGCGACGCCGAGAGTGAAGCGTTGATCCACCAGGCTCTGAAGGAATTCAAAGTGGGGCGAACGACGTTTCTCATCACGCATCGTCTTAACACGCTGGAAATCGCGGATCGCATTGTCGTGCTAGAAAAGGGCCGCATTATCGCCGTGGGCGGTCACGCCGAGTTGATGCGCACTTGCCTCCTTTATCAAGGGATGCACGACGCCCAGGCGCAGCGATTGGTGGCATAAGCATGAATTCGAGCCTCTGGAGCCTCTGGTTCCCACGCTCTGCGTGGGAACCCAAGCCCGGACGCTCTGCGTCGCGTCCGGCTCTAGGGTGCGGCGTCTCCTGGGTTCGGGACGCAGAGCGTCCGGGCTGCGTTCCCACGCAGAGCGTGGGAACCAGGACGAGCAGGACGATTTTCATTTGCGTCCTTGTTCTCTGCTGGTTCTTCTTCTTCCACCGCCTCGCGGATCGCGATTTGTGGAGCAGTCACGAAGGGCGTGCGGGCATGGACGCTCAAACCATGCTCGACGACGGGGCCTGGGGTCTGCCGCGATTGTTCAGCGGCGAACCGGAACTACAGAAGCCTCCGCTCTATTACTGGCTTGTCGCCTCAATCGCCGCGCTGCGCGGTGGGACCGTGGATGCCATGTCTGTGCGCCTGCCAGCGGCCGTGGCCGCGGTGTTGTGCGTCCTTGGCTTGATCGCGTTCGGGCAAGCGCGGGCCTGCGCGGTCGCAGGCGTGACGGCCGCCGTGGTTCTGATGAGCGCCCTGCACTTCACCTGGCTAGCGCGCATCGGCCGCATTGACATGCCGTTGACGCTCACGGTCGGTGTGGCGGTGGGCGCCGTTTACCTTTCTCGAATCTCCCGCAATGCTCCGCGCGCTGTCATTTTATTATGGATCGCCTATATCTCTATTGCAGCTGGCCTGCTCTTCAAAGGCCCTATCGGGGCCGTGTTGCCGGCCGCCGTGGTCGGGTTGCACTTGCTAATCGAAGGCCAATTGCCGTCGCCCTGGCGAGGCCGCGCGTGGCTTCGGCTCCTCCATGAACTCGGTCTGTGGTGGGGGGCGCCGCTGGTCCTGGTGCTGACGCTGCCGTGGTTTTTTTGGGCCGACGCCGTTACGCATGGCGAACTATTCCGCGTCTTCATTCTCCGGCACAACGTGGAACGCGGCCTCGGCGGATCGACGCTGCGCGCGTCGGTATGGTGGTTCTACGGCCCGCAGTTCGCCGCCGACTTCCTGCCCTGGAGCGTCCTGCTGCCCGTCGCCGCCTTCGTATGTTGGCGCCGTGGCTATTGGCGCGCCGACCCCGAAGCGCGACTCGGCGTCGCCTGGTCGCTCGCCGTGACGTTGGTACTATCGTGCGCCAGCTTCAAGCGCGCCGACTACCTGCTGCCCGCGTATCCCGGCGCGGCCCTTTTCCTCGGATGTATCTTCGCCAATGAAGAGCGCCGTTGGCGCGAGGCGGGGCCGCGCGGCGTTTGGATCGCGTTGTGCCTGTTGCCTTGCGTTCTCGCCCTCGCGATGACGGGCGTATGGCTGGTGCGCGTGGAACGCGGGCTGCCAGCGGAAGAACCTTTTCGCGACTACACCAAGTTCGCGGCCGAGGTTCGCCAGCGTGCGCCGCAGCCCGAGGAAGTGTTGTTTTTTCGCACGGAAGCCCACGCCCTCGCCTTTCACGTAGGCCGACCGCTGGCCGTCCTGGTAGAATGGAAAGACCTGGAAGAGCGACTCGCTGACTCGGCAGCGCGGTACGTGGTCATGCCGGAGGAGAGCGCGGCCGAGGCGCCGCAATCGCTGCCGGGCGTCCGTTTTACGGAGTTGCTACACAATACCGCCTTGTCCGGCGGGCGCCATGAACGGCCTCTCGTCCTCGTGCGAGTTACCCATTAGTCATGCCTGACCTTCCCGCCTTGCCTCCGGCCGCCTCCCAGCCGCTTACCGTGGCCCTCTTGGCGCACAATGACGCCGTTCATGTTGAAAATTTAATATCCACATGGGCGGAATATCTCAATGGGCTGGAACGCGATTACCAACTCCTGTTGGTGGACGACGGCAGCGTGGACGACACGACTCAGCGCGCGAACGGCTTGCGCGAGAAGGTTCCGCGCTTGGAAGTATTGAGGCATGAATGGCCCGCCGGCGTCGGCGCTGCTTTGCGCACCGCGTTATCGACCGCGAGACATCCGCTGTTCTTCTACACCTTATGCGACCCGCGTTATCGCCCGGACGACCTGCCGCGGTTGCTCAAGTCCATTGATCTCGTACACTGCGTTGCCGGCTACCGCGCCGGCCGACCTGTGCCGGCTGTGTGGCGCACGGCCGGCTGGCTCAGTCGCTTGCTCTGCCGGGTGATTCTGAGCGCGGCCCCGGACCCATTGCCGGGCTGGCTCGGTTGGCGAGGCCACGGCGCCGGGCTGCTGGCCCGCGTATTCTTCGGCGTGCGCAATCGAGACGTTCTCTGTCCGTATCGCCTGATGCGCCGCGATATCTTCACGCGGATTCCCCTCCAGTCCAATGGGCCGTTCGTCCACGTCGAGATCCTGGCCAAGGCCAACTTCCTCGGCTGTATCTTGTCGGAAGACGCGCCGCTTGGCGCCATCGACCGGCCCGTCAAGGCGGAAACGCGCGACGGCCCTGGAGAGGATTTCTTCAAAGAATTTCGGCGAGTGCTGGACCGGCCTGATTTCGGGCCGACCGTCTTGCCTGCGCCGGATAAATCAACCACAACGGATATACTACCTGCGGGATGACGCTATGAGTCTGCGGTTCACGGTGCTGGCCAGCGGGAGTAGCGGCAACGCCAGCCTGGTGGAGGCCGACGGCTTCGGCCTGCTTATCGACGCCGGCCTGGGGCCGCGCCAGCTAGCCGACCGTCTGGCCGCGGCCGGCAGTTCGTGGTCGGCGGTCCAGGCGGTGCTGCTGACGCATACCCATTCCGACCACTGGAAAGACCGCACACTTGCGCACCTTTGTCGGCGCCGTATTCCGCTCTATTGCCATCCCGATTCTCATTCCGACCTTCAGACGTTTTCGCCCGCCTTTGTAGAACTGACGGCGGAAGGGCTGGTGCGGCTCGCACGCCTCGTACTTTTTCAGCAACTCTTTCAGCGCCTTTGTAGAACTGACGGCGGAAGGGCTGGTGCGGCCGTTCGAGTCGGGCGAGGAATTCGTCGTGGCGCAAGGTCTGCGCTGCCGGCCGTTGCCGCTTCGGCACGACAGTGGCGCCACGTTCGGCTTCCGAATCGAAGGGCCGCGCGACCTGTTCGGCCAAGCCGCGGCGGTCGGTTACGTTGCGGACCTTGGCTGCTGGGACGAGGCTCTCGCCGACGGCCTGGCGGACGTGGATCTGCTGGCCGTGGAGTTCAATCACGATCTGGCGATGGAATTGGCCAGCGGCCGTTCGCCGCGTCTTATCGACCGTGTACTCGGAGACGAGGGCCATCTCTCCAACACCCAAGGCGCCGCTTTGGTTCGCGCGGTCCTTGGCCGGTCTGAGATCGGCCGTGTGCGTCATCTGGTACAATTACATTTGAGCCGACAATGTAATCGGCCGACTCTGGCTCGCGAAGCGGCGAAGGCGATCCTCGACGACTTTGCCTTCCGCGTCGAGGTTCACACTGCCCGGCAGGATGAACCTGGAATCACGCTCCTCCTGGGAGTCGCCCCTGACGCCGCCAAGAGGCCGCGCGGTTTGGCGAGCCGTACCCCGCGCCGACGCGCGACCGCGCAACAGGCGTTGCCTGGATTGGAAGACTCGCGGAGCGATGGAATCAAGTAGGCGTTTGGCGAAAACGGCGGAGCTAAACATGCGGCAACCCATGCGGACGGCCAGACTGACGATTTTACTATTGGCGATAATTTCCTCTGGGGCTGATAGAGCTTTCGCCGACCAGAAGGCCGCGATGGAGGCGCTTCAGAAGATCGGCGCCCAGTTCCAGCACGACACCTCCAACTCGGACCTGCCCGTGATCGGCGTGGAAATATCCAATCCCGCGACTACCGATGCGGACTTGGCGCGCCTCAAGGAGTTTCCGCACCTCCAAAGTCTTACTGTGGCCGGCAAATTCACCGACGTGGGGCTGGCCCATCTCGCCGGCCTGACCGAACTTCAAACCCTGGACCTGGCCAGCGCCAAGATGACGGACGCGGGGTTGGCGCATCTGAAGCCGCTGGTCAAGCTGCAAGTGCTGAAACTTCACAGCCTCAAAGTGACCGACGCGGGAATGGTCCATCTGCTGCCGTTTGAAGGGCTGCTGACGCTGGACCTCCGCGGGTGCAAGATCACCGACGCCGGGTTGGAGCGGCTCAAGGCGTTCAAGAGTCTGACCTCACTGGCCCTTGCCGAAAACGCGATCACCGACGCCGGGCTGCAACATCTGGAAGGCAATGACGCCCTCCAGTTCCTCGACCTCACCGGTACTAAAATCACGGACGCGGGATTGGACCGACTGAAGACCCTCACCGGCCTACAGATTCTATTTGTGGCCGGAACGAAGGTATCAGACGCGGCAATCCCCAAGCTAAAGGAGATCCCCAAGCTGCAAGGGGTGGACCTGAGCACCACGAGCGTCACGGACAAGGGTTGTGCGCTGCTCAAAGACGTGGACCACTTGCTCGGCGTGAACCTCAGCAATGATAAAATCACTAATGCGGGTCTGGAAAATCTTAAAATGATCGACAGGATCCAGGTGCTGTCGCTGTACAACACCAAGATCACGGACGCGGGCCTGACGCAGCTGGAGGGATTGGCGTTTCTCCGCCAACTGCGCATCGGCGATACGCCGATCACCGACGCCGGGCTGATGCACCTGCAAAAAATCGACACGCTCCAGATCCTCGACCTAACCAAAACCAAGGTAGGCGACGCGGGGCTGGCCAACCTGAAGCCGCTGGTCAACCTTCAGACGCTCATCCTCAACTCGACCGCGATCACCGACGCCGGCCTGGAACAGCTAAAAGGGATGGACAAACTCCAGCAACTATCCCTCTCCGAGGACAAGATCACGGATAAGGGCCTGGTTCACCTTCGCGGATTGGCCTATCTTCAAGTGCTGCATTTGGAAAAGACAAAGGTCACGGACACGGGAGTCTATGACCTCAAGAAGTCTTTGCCGAATTTGAAGGTGGTGCGCTAACGGGAATTGGACGCAGGGACTACGCATTCCGGCTCACCCAGCATACCGTCGGCCTGAAGTATTTCATCAAGAAGTCCCCCCGCCGTGAACGGCGGG
>DHJA01000271.1:25065-32350 GCA_002404095.1 Planctomycetaceae bacterium UBA4732
GGTCTACAGGCCGAAGCCCGGTAAGTCTTTATGGCAATTCCAGCCTCGTTCACGGGGCTTTGGCCTGTAGACCCGCGTTTGAACGCGGGGCGGACTTAGGAATATCATTTGCCCCATTCACTTCAATCTGGTATTTAGTAGAGATAGTCCCGCTACGCGCCCCCTCCCGCCGGTCGGTTTCGCCCACGAGGCCGTCCCGCCATGCTCACCTACCGCCGTCGTATCGCGCTGCTCCTCATCTTGCTGGCGCCGGTTGCCGTTTCCGCCCAGGTCGTGAAAACGACCGTCGATCCCGCATCCATTTCTCTGCGCGGCCCCTGCGCCGTTTACTCTTTGCTCGTTGACGATCACGCCGCCGACGGCCGGCTTGTGGATCGCACGCGCGACGCCCACTTTCGTTCGCTTGATCCGAAAGTGGCGACCGTGACGCCAGCTGGCGTCGTCCACGCAGTCGGCGACGGCCAAACCACCGTTATCGTCGAGATTGACGGCCACGATCACAATGTCGCCGTGTCGACCGTTGATGCGACCACGCCGCGGCGGTTCAATTTCGAGAACGACGTTGAGCCGGTTTTGAGCCGATATGGCTGCAATTCCGCCGGCTGTCACGGCAAGGCTGAGGGACAAAACGGCTTCAAATTGTCGGTATTCGGCTTTGACCCTTCGGCCGATTACGCCGCTCTCGTCAAGGAGGCGCGCGGCCGGCGCATTTTCCCGGCTTCGCCGGAATACAGTCTCGTCCTCCGCAAGACTTCAGGCCACATCGCCCACGGCGGCGGCGTCCGCCTGCCGGCCGGCTCCGACGACTACGAGACGCTGCGGGCCTGGATCGCGGCCGGCGCCCCCTTCGGCCAACCGACCGATCCTAAGACCACGGCCGTGCGCGTCGAGCCGCGCGAGCGACTGTTGACGCCTCGCGGTAAGCAGCAATTGCGCGTCATCGCGCGTACCTCCGAAGGGCGGGAGGTTGACGTAACCGCGCTCGCTAAATTCCAGTCCAATAACGACGGCTTGGCCTCCGTACAGCCCGGCGGCTTGGTGACGGCTGGCGACGCCCCCGGCGAGGCGGCGGTGATGGCCAGCTTTATGAATCAGGTCGATGTCTTTCGCGTCGTCGTGCCGCGCGCTGAACATATTGATCCCTATCCCGTCGTGCCGGAAAACAATTTCATCGACCGCTTGGTGTTGCAGAAATTGCGCAAGCTCAACATCGCGCCGTCGGACCTAGCCGACGACGCCGAGTACTTGCGGCGCGTCACCCTGGACGTGATTGGTACGCTGCCCACGCCAGCCGAGGCGCGTCGCTTCCTCGACGACCGCCGGCCCAACAAGCGCGCCATTTTAGTGGATGAATTGTTGGAGCGGCCGGAGTATGCCGACTATTGGTCTCTGCAATGGAGCGATCTTCTCCGCGTGGACCGGCAGGCGCTTGGGTCGAAGCGCGCCTATGCCTATTATCAATGGATTCGGCGCTCGGTCGTGTCGAATCAGCCTTTCGATCAGTTCGCCCGCGCCGTCGTGACGGCCGAGGGGCCGCTCGGCGAAGACGCCGCCGCCGACTTCTATAAGGTCGTAACCAAGCCCGGTGACGAGGCCGGTACACTGTCCCAAGTGTTTCTGGGCGTGCGCATCGCCTGCGCCGAGTGTCATCACCATCCGTTCGACCGCTGGAGTACGGCAGACTACTACGGTATGACGGCTTATTTCAGTGGAATTGCCGTTAAGCCGCTTGGCCGCGACGAGACCCTCTGCGTCGAAGGCATCGCCGCGGCGAAGAATCCTCGCACCGGCGAGGAGGTTTTCGCCCATCCATTCGGCGAACCGGCGCCGACGACGGCGCCGCAGACAGGCGACCGCCGCGCGGCCCTGGCCGACTGGATGACGCGCCCGGACAATCCGTACTTCGCTCGCAACCTCGCCAACCGCGTCTGGGCGCGTTTCCTCGGCCGCGGACTGATCGAACCCGTGGACGACGTGCGCGTCACCAACCCGCCGTCCAATCCCGAGCTTCTGGACGCCTTGGCCCATTCAGTTGTCGAGAATAAGTTCGACGTGAAGGCGCTAATCCGCACCATCACGGCGTCGCGCGTCTATCAGTTGTCATCGAAGCCGAACGCCACGAATGAGTGCGACGAGCAGAACTATTCGCGGGCGCTGTTCAAGCGGATCGAGGCCGAGGTGCTGTTGGACATGGTTTGTCAGACGACCGGCGTGGCCGAGCGTTTCGATGGAATGCCGGCCGGAATGCGGGCCATTCAGCTTTGGGACAGCAAGACGTCGCATTATTTCCTGAAAGTATTCGGCCGGCCGATGCGGGCGAGCGCTTGCGAGTGCGAGCGGCGCCGTGAGCCGAGTTCGGCGCAGGTGCTGCACCTTCTCAACGGCCCGGAGATACAGGCCAAACTCAGCCGCGATGCGGGCTATATCGCAAAGCTGGCGAAGCGCGAAGGCGGCGACGAGTCGCTGGTCGAAGATTTGTACCTGACTTTTTACAGCCGGAGGCCGACTGCGGAAGAAACTACAACGGCGGTCGCGTATATCCGCAAAGAGAAGGACCGGCGCCGCGAGGCGGTGGAAGACTTGGCGTGGACGCTGATGAACTCGCTGGAGTTTGGGTTTAACCATTGAGGATGTCGCCGGGCCGCTCCGCAGGGTAGGATAGAGATATGACCAGTCAAGCACCCACTGAAACGCGCGCCGTTCCGCTTATCGTGGAACATATTGAGATCACGCCCGGCGTCTGCGGCGGCAAGCCGCGCATCGCTGGCCGGCGCATTACCGTGCAAAACGTCGTGGTCTGGCACGAGCGCGGCGGCCACAGCCCAGACGAGATCGTTTCGCGGCATCCGGGCCTGACCCTGGCCGATGTGTACGCCGCCCTGACCTACTACCACGACCACCGCGATGAGATCCGCGTCCAGATCCAGGCGGATGAGGAGTTTGCGGAGAGGCTGCGGGCGGAGTCTTCTTCGCCGCTTCAAGAGAAGCTGAGGCAAAAGGATGCCCCGGACGATCCGGCCGCGCGTTAAGTTTCTGTGATCACGGAGACGGATGGCAGTCCCGTTGAGGGCGGAGTGCGAAACAGAAGCTGAGGTCACACCACTATGGAACCATTTCCAAACCAGAATGAGACGCGGCGGTTCCTGCTGGCTGAGTTGGTGGAGGCATCCCTGCCGCTGGAGGGGCCGGAGTTGGAGGAGTACAATCGCTTGCTGACGACGGAAAAATACAAGGCGGTGTTGGAGATGCAAAGAACCTTCGTGGAAGAGGAACTATGCCGTGTCGTGCGGCGGATGCTCGAAAAGAAATTCGGCCCGCTCAGCCTGCCAGCCGTGCGGCGACTCGAATCGTTAACGCGACTTCAACTAGAAGAATTGAGCCTGGCCTTGCTGGATGCCCACTCGCTCGACGAACTGGGTCTGGAGGCCGACCGGCACGCTTGAGGCGCATGGCCATTTGTGCATTCTTGGGAGGCAAACAATGAGTCGTTCAGCCAAGTTCTGCGACGGTCTCGCCCGCCGCGACTTCCTACGTTTAGGGACCGCCAGCGTCTTCGGCCTCGGCTTGACGTTGCCGGAATTATTGTCCCGGCAGGCCCGCGCCGCCGAAGCCGGGAAGCCGACGAAAGATGTCTCACTTATCTTTCTCTTTCTGCACGGCGGCCTCAGCACTATCGACACATGGGATCTCAAGCCGGATGCTCCCGTCGAATTTCGCGGCGACTTCCGGCCCATTGATACGAATGTGCCCGGCGTCCGCATCGGTGAGCATTTGCCGCGCGTCGCCCGGCAGATGGACAAAATCGCCCTGCTCCGCTCCTTCCGTCACCACAACTCGGACCACGGCGCCGCCGACCACTACATGCTGACCGGCTACTTCCCCACGGCCGGCTTTAACCCCACGCTCAGTCCCAATAACCAACGGCCGGCCCACGGCGCCGTCGTTGCCCGCACCCTCGGAGCGCGCGGTTCCGTGCCGCCTTACGTCTGCCTGCCCAAGATGCACCCGAGTTCCGGCTCGGCGTATCTCGGTCCCACCGCCGCGCCGTTTGTTATCGACGCCGACCCCAGCGCTCCGGATTTCGCCGTCCCCGATTTGGCGCCGCCGCCCGTCGTCGATGCGACGCGCCTCGACGCGCGAAAGGAACTGCTTGTGCGCATGGATCGCTTCCAGCAGAGCGCCGAAGCTCGTAGCAACCATAACGCGGCGACAGTTGGCGTTTTTCAGCACAAGGCGTTCGAGTTAATGACTTCGCCAGACGCCAAGAAGGCGTTCGACATCCACGCCGAAGCCGACGGCCTACGCGACGAATACGGCCGCAATACCCTCGGCCAATCGTGCCTGATGGCCCGGCGATTGGTGCAGGCCGGCGTCCGCTGTGTCACCGTCGATCACAGTAATTGGGATACGCATTTCGGCAATTTCGCCACGCTCAAGGAGCAATTGCTGCCTAAGCTGGACGCCGCCTTGTCCACACTGTTCCGCGACCTGGCGGATCGCGGAATGTTGGACACTACGCTGGTCATCGCGACGGGCGAGTTCGGCCGGACGCCGCGCGTCAACAAGGACGCCGGCCGCGATCATTGGGGTCCGGCTTTCACCGTGGCGCTGGGCGGCGGCGGTATCAAGGGCGGCCGCGTCGTCGGCAAGAGCGACGCCCGCGCCGAGAAGCCGGCCGACGACCCCTGCGGCCCTGAAGACTTGGCGGCCACGCTGTATCATCTGCTCGGTGTGGACCAGGAAGAAGAGTTTTATACTCCGGAAGGGCGGCCCGTGAAGGTGGTCAACAACGGCCGCATCCTTCAAGCGCTGCTGTAACGACGGATTCGCCACAAAGACACAAAGAACACAAAGAAGACAAAATATAGGGCCAGAAGTATGCTCCCTCTTCGGTTCACCTTTCGCCGCTTTGGCGTCGTTTGTCTTTCTTCTTTGTGTACATTGTGCCTTTGTGGTGAAGCCGTTTGGGCCGAGCCGCCCGTGGCGTCCTACCTCTTCCCGGCAGGCGGCCGGCGCGGTACGACGGTAGACCTTCATGTGGGCGGCCTTTTCCTGCATAAAGATGCTTCATGGGAGTTGCTCGGTCCCGGCGTGAAGGTTCAGTCTCCGCGCCTGGCGCCGACGCCTACGCGGTGGTTCGAGGGCGCGATGCTGCCGCTGACGGAATCGCAGCAGACGGAGGACTACCCGAAAGACACGGCGTCTCAAGTCGCCGTCGCCTCCGATGCCGCGCTCGGCGTCCGTCGCGGCCGCGTCTGGACGGCCCAGGGCGCCTCCTCCGGCCTGGCGTTCGTCGTCGGCGACCTGCCCGAGATTGTGGAACAAGAGATCGACGGCGACCCTCTACCGGTTGACGTGCGGCTGCCGGTGACGATCAACGGCCGCATTTTTCCGCGTCAGAATGTGGATATTTGGACGTTTCCTTTACACAAAGGGCAGATCGTCGCCTGCGAAGTCAACGCCGCTCGTATCGGTTCGTCGCTCGATTCCTACCTCGAAGTACTCGACCCCGACGGCCGCACTATCGCCGAGAATGACGACGCCCTCGGCGCCGACTCGTTCGTTCGCTTCACGGCGGCGACGGACGGCAAGTACGCCGTACACATCCGCGACGCCAATGGCCGGGGCGGCCCAACTTATGTCTACCGGCTTACTCTCACATCAGACCCGCACCTTGATCGGGTGTTTCCACTAGGCGGCCGTCGCGGTGAAGCGACGCCCTTCATGGTGTACGGGCAGTGCGCGCCGGCCGACCCCGTAGAGATAAAACTTCCCGCCGACGGCCCATACGATTTCTTCTGGCGCCTTTCGTATGGCAACGGCAAGGCGACAAATTCGCTGCTGCTCGACCTCGACGATCTGCCGGAAATGACGGAGTCGGAGCCGAACGACCAGCCGGCCCAGGCGCGCAAAGCGGCCCTGCCGGCGATGCTGAACGGTCGTATTGAAAGACCTGGCGATGTGGACTGGTGGAGTTTTAGCGCACATAAAGGAGAGGCGTTAGTGCTTGAACTGCGGGCGCAACAACTCGGCTCGCCACTCCAGGGCGTCCTGACCGTATGCGACGCGCAGGGCAAGGAACTGGCGCACGGGGAAGCGGCGGCGGGACGACTCGACCCTGTGATGACCTTCGCCCCGCCGGCAGACGGGTTGTATTGCGTCCGCGTCGCCGACCGTTTTCACACGCGCGGCGGGCCGGAGTTTGCCTATCGCCTCCGGATCGCGCCGGCGACCGCGGGCTTTCACCTTCAGCTGACGGCCGACGTACTGACGCTGCCGCGCGGCGGATCGGCCAAACTCAAAGTGACGGCCGACCGCCTCGGCGGCTTCACCGACGCTGTCGCCCTGACTATTGACGGACTTTCGACAGGCGTAAAGGCGGCGAACTTATTGATTCCCGCCGGCCAGAACACTGTGGAGATCGCCTTTAGCGCCGATGCTGCAGCGGCCATTGACGTGAGCCGGCTGACGATCCGCGGCGAGGCGAAAAAGGACGGCAAGCCGATTGTCGAAAAGGCGGTGTTGCCCGCGGCGCGCGGCCAACCCGAAACGGATACGGTGCTGCTGGCCGTCGCGCTGCCGACGCCTTTCAAGATCGTGGGGGCTTATGACATGCGATTGTCACCGCGCGGCTCGGTTTGCCGTCGCCATTATCGCATCGAGCGCGGCGGCTACGATGGTTCCATCGAAGTTTGCCTATCGGATCGTCAGGCGCGCCACCTTCAAGGCGTCCACGGGCCGATGGTCCTCGTGCCGGCCGGCGCTAACGAATTTGACTACGTGGTCGAGATGCCGCCGTGGATGGAGATTGGCCGTACCTCTCGCGCCTGCGTCATGGGGACCGGCGTGGTCAAGGATGGCGGGGTGGAGCGCTGCGTCAGTTACAGTTCCGTCGCCCAGAACGATCAGATCATCGCGGTCATGGAAACGGGGCGGCTGAGTGTGGAGGCGGAGAAACTCACGATTGTCGCGGCGCGGGGAAAGAGCGTCGCCGTGCCGGTGAAGGTGGGCCGCGCGAAGGGGCTTGTCGGGCCGGTGAAACTGGAATGGACGCTGCCGGGACGCCTGCACGGCGTATCGGCCGAGCCGGTCGTCGTGGCCGCGGATCAGTCGGCCGCGACTGTCACGCTCCATTTCACCGCCGACGCTACGGGACCGTTTAATATGCCGCTTATCCTGCGCGCCGTGCTGACGGACAAAGGCGACCCCGTCACAGCCGAGACGAAATTGGAGGTCGTTCCGGAGAATTGACCGGCTGTTCTCCCCTCGCCCCGGTACTCCGGGG
>DHJA01000271.1:32502-36203 GCA_002404095.1 Planctomycetaceae bacterium UBA4732
CGGAGTACCGGGGAGAGGGGCTTACGAAGCGGCTTCGCCGCGCTCGTAGCGCGCCCGGTAAATCGCCTTACCCTGTTTGCGGAATTTGCGCTCGAAATTGGTGAGATAATCCAAATCGTGGGCGGGTTCGCCGGGCTGGGGCGGCGGTAGAGGCCGCAACGCCGGCTGGAGCTTGAGCAGGTCGGCGACCATGTGGAAGTAATCCTCCACGTCGGTGACGAAGTGCAGGACGCCGCCCGGCCGCAAAACTCGCGCGCACTCGAAGGCGAACTCGGGCGTAAAGAGGCGCCGTTTTTCGTGGCGTTTCTTCCACCACGGATCGGGAAAGTAGACGTGCAGGGCGTGGAGCGACGCCGGCGCCACACGGTCGCGCAGGAACAGCCGGCCGTCGCCGCACGCCACGCGCACGTTGTGCAAGCCGCGCTTGGCTAGGCGCGTAGCCGTGAATAGCTGATATTTGCGAACGATTTCGACGCCGACGAAGTGAAGATCTGGCCGCGACTGCCCGGCATTCACTAGAAACAGACCTTTGCCAAAGCCGATTTCGATCTCGACGGGACGGTCGGCGTCGAACACGCTTGTCCAGTCAAACGGCGCCGGCGGGTCGGGCAACTCCAACAGATACGGGGCCAACTCCTCCAGCGGCAAACGAGGACCGCGTCGCACGCTCACGAGTCTCCGCCTTCGCCGGTCGCGCCGGCTCGCCGCGACATGGGCACGCCGACGATGTCGCCCTCGAAGACCAGCACCGTGCCGACGAAACCCTGCACGTTGAAAACGGCTCGTCTAGTGCGGAATTGGATTCCCTTGGCTATCAGTATCAGACGGTCGCCCGGCCGCACGACGCCGCGGAAACGCACGTTCTCCAGGCCGCTGAAGCCAATGAAATCTCCTTTCAGCAGACCGCTGATCACGCAAAAGTACGAACTGATTTGCGCCCCGGCCTCACACATCAGGACGCCAGGCATGAGCGGATAGCCGGGCATATGGCCGCGCACCCAAAACTCGTCTTGGGCCACGTCCTTATAGCCGACGATCACCCGCTGCTCGTTGTCGATATGGACGATGGCGCTGAGCTGCTCCATCTCGAAGCGTTGCGGATTGATGAGACGGATTTCGTCCAGCGAGACGACGACTTTGCTGAAGTCCAGTTGCGACAGGTCGATCAGCGCTCCGGGAGGCATCTTCCATTCCTGGGAGTAGACGAATAAGACGGTTCTTTGGGAAGTGTAGGAAAACAGGAGGCGAAAGTCTCTGGCGCGCGGCTACACAAGGTTGGCGAGCCGGGTCGCGTAAGCGCCCGGAGGGTGGTTTCAGTCGCTGCGACTAACTCCGGGCGCTTACGCGACCCGGCTCGCCAGCGTTTGTGAGCGCCGCCGCCAATTGGTCCAGTCGCGCCGCGCCGGCGGGGATCTCGTCGTCGGTCAGTGATTGTCCGCCAAAGCGCACCTGATACAGCCGATCGACGATCTCGTCCGGCAGATCCGCGAAGGATTGGGCGCCGGGCGTGGCGAGCAAGAAGCGTCGCGCCTCCACGGCAAATTCGCGCGGCGTTTGTCCGACCCGAGGCTGCAGTTCAGCGTGATAAGCCAGCAGCGAGAGCAGCCGGGCATAGCCGGCCGCGACCGGCGCCGTGGAGGGGGCGCCTTCCCCGCGCGCCCGGCGCCGCCAGCGTAGGCCGACCCACATCAACGTTCCGGCGCCGGCCAGAACCGACAGACTCAGTCCGGCCCCCGTAAACACTCTCATCGCCAATGGCGAACGCGACCGGGTCCAGAGATCGGCTTGTTCTTCAGCGTTGTAATTGACAACAAGGCCGCCCCATAACTCCTGGCCGGTGCGCTGGCCGTCCCGCCACCATTCCCATAACGAGTAGGGAATCGGCGCGGCCGTTTCGGCCGCGGGCGTCGGGTCGAGTGTGACCCAGTCGGCGGAGTGATGAGGTTCGGCGGGGTAGTGGGGCGCGTATATTTGCACCCAGGCGTGTGCCTGATTCGCCCGAATGGCGTAGACGCCATCGGCGGAGTCGGCGGCGCCGCGAAAGCCCACGACGATACGCGACGGGACGCCTTGAGAGCGCAGCATCAGCGCCAATGCCGAGGCGAAACGTTCACAATGCCCCTGCTTGGTGTTGACGAGGAAGTCCATCACGGGGTCAAGAGAAGTACTCTGGCGCCGCAAGTCCAAAGTGTAAGCATACTCACCGGAATGGGCCAAGTAGGCCGTCAGCGCCCGCCCAACGCGCTCGTAGGCGCCCTCCGGCAGAGTCGGGAAGGCGCCGGTCAGTTTAACGTCTAATTGGATGTTGGAAGGAGACAATCCATTGAACTGTTCAGCGGCCAGGCGCCTCAGCAGGGCCGACGTCCACTCGGCGAGTCCCGGAACGTCCTGATGCTTCAACGGCTCAATGTACAAGCTGGAATCGGGTGCGGGAGTGCGATCCTGATCCTCGCTCATCAGGACCGTCTGCCCGTAGTGATATTCGTGTCGTCCGCTATACAACCGCGGCAAAACGGGGCCGCGCGTGGAAACGACCTGCGGAGTCGGCTTGGGGAATTCGGGGACGTCAACCGGCGTCGAGTGGGCCGAGTCGTGACTGGTGTTCACCTGTTCCGCCAGGAAGAAGCCGCCCGCGTTCGGCCCGACCGTAAAGTCGAGGCGATATAGCTTCGGTCCCAGCGGCGGCGCGGGAGGCGACCGACTTCCGCCCGCATCGGGTTGCCGTTTCATTTCCTGATTGCTCCACCGGCCGCGTTCATATGTATCCAAGACGCCGCCGCGCCAATGTTGGTTGATGGGCAAAGTAGGGAGGGCCTGTCCCGGCGCGACTGCCACGGCTACCCGGAACACTTCTTCGTCCGTGAGGCGCACCGGCCCGTCACGGTTCAAGTCGATATGCTGCGAAAAACCGCTGAGGGCATCAGTGCGCTGACCTGAAGCGGCCATCACTGAAGAATCCCAGGACGGCCCCTGGATGCGCGGCGTGAGCAGGAAAAGCGGCGCCGCCAGAGCGACGACGGCCAGCGACCAGCGCAGGCAAAAGGGCGACATAAGATAGGCGAAGGGCATACGATCCGCTGTGGCAGGCGCCGAACCGCCGGGCGACGGCGAGTTTCCCGCCCTTTGTTCCTCCTCAAAGTAGTGTAAGGCCAGCCGACCCAGGGCGAAAGCGAGATACGCCGCCAATAAGCCGCCAAAGAGGATGCCGGATTCCGGGTTGGTGGCCAGTACGCAAGCCAGAGCGACCTGAAGGGCGCCGACGCCTTGAAGCAGCCAGAAGTCGCGCGGCGTCGGCGGCCGGAACAACTTGACGACGAGAAGGCCGATCAGGATGGGACCGATGTAGGGCAGCAGGCCGGCCGGCAACGGCAGCGAAGCCAGCACCGAATCGGATCGGTTCAGCTCGGCCGCGATCCAGGCGACGCCGCCGCCCGCGACGGCCCCGGCGAGCAGGTTGGCGGCCCAGCTCGGCAACACCCAACGGCGCCCTTCCGCCGCGAAAGCGAGGATCTGCACCCCGGCCAATAGATAAAGAACCACGAGGAGCGCTCCCGGCAGGAAGAACGCCTCGGCGTACAGCAGACAGGCGGAGGCCAGCCCGAGCGCGGTGTGATGAAACAGCCGGCGCCAGAAGTTCAATCGAGGCATGGTCGAACCTCCGGGATAATGAGAATCTGGAATACGAGCCGCGACCGTAAGGG
>DHJA01000271.1:36267-44105 GCA_002404095.1 Planctomycetaceae bacterium UBA4732
AGCCGCGACCGTAAGGGAGCGGTTTTCTCCCGCTCCCTTACGGTCGCGGCTCGTTGGTCGCGGCTCGTTGGTAGCGCCCCGTTCTGGAACAGGTCTCATTTCCTCACTTCGCTTTGAAATCCTCCGCAAACGCCTTGGCGTTGAGAGGCTCGCCCGTGGCGAATTTCGTCAGCTCATTCCAACTCAGGCCGCGGCCCGGCTCGAAAACCTTCTTCCGCATGAAATCGCCCACCGCCTTGTCGCCCGCGTAGACCACTCCGGCCGGGTCCGCGCCCTTGAACACCTCCTTGGCGATGGCGTGGTGCAACTGCGACGCGAACAGCTCGCCCATCATGTAATTGTGGTAGTAGACCGGCGCCGTGACGATGTGGATTTTGCTGGCGTAATCCGGCGCCGAGCGGTGCGGCGGCCGCTTCACCATCTGGTACTTCTCCACCAAATCCCACCACAATTTGTTCAAATCTTGATCCGGAGTCTCGTACATCGCCTTCTCAAAACGCAGCATCACCTGACACCAGCGCGAGAAGATCAACAGCCGGTATTTGAGCGTCTTGGCGCCCGTCTCGTCGAACGCCTTGGGATTCTCCACCGCGACGCCCATCGTTTTCAAAAAGGCCGCGCGCTTGGTCATGCGCTCGAACATCATGGCCACGCCCTCCGTGGTCAGAATGTGCGACTCCATGCGGAGACAATACGGCAACGACTGCGGAATATCGTTGTTGTTCGTGCTGTACACGGAGTGGCCGAACTCGTGCAACATTGTCGAAGCCCAATAATCGTTGGGCTTGATATTGCCCAGCACGCGCACGTCGCCTTCGCGGTCGATGTCGGTGCAGAAGGCGTGCGGGTTCTTACCCGGCCTTTCGTAGAGGTCGCTGCGAGCCACGACGCGGTCCACTGGCAGGCCGATGCCGGCGTAGAAGTCGCGCGTCATGCCGACAATATCCGCCTTCGCGTAAGGGGCGTCGAGGTCGGCGGCGAAGACGGCCGGCGTTTCCTGAAAAAAAGGATCGTGATAGTGCCAAGGCATTAGCTCGTCCGGCTTGATCTTATAGTCGGCGGCCAGCTTCTGATCGATCTCGGCCTTGGCGGCGGCGAACGGCGCCCTCGTCAGTTCGTCTAACTCGTCGAACAGCTTGAGTAGATCGTCGCCATTCTGCTCGTTAAGGTACAGTTGAAGTTCGTGATAGTTTTTGAAGTGGAGCTGGACGGCGGCCCGGTTGCGCAGCTTGACCAGCTCCTTGAGGTCGGCCTCGACGGCGCCGCCGACCGCCTTGCTGGCCTCCCAGATCTCTTTGCGGCGGGCCGAGTCTTTGGCGTTCTTCAGGACGGCGCGCACTTCGCTGTCGGTCATTTCCTTGCCGTCCACCTTGGCGCGATGGACGTTGAACGCCTTCTCAACGGCGTTGGACTTGGCGACCATTTTCTTGAGCAGGTCGGCGTCCACCTGCTTTTCCAGGTAGAGCAAGTAGAGAACGTCAATGGCGCGGGCCGTGAGAGGGTCGTCGATTTCCTTGTGATGCTCTTTGAGGTCTTTTAACTCGGCGAATCGTTTCGGGTCGGATAGCGCCTCGTCGATGCGGTTCTGGGCTTTGGCCTTGAGTTCAAAGTCTTCGTCCTTGCCGGTGGTATTAGCGTTCCACCAGGCCAGGTTGGCGGCGGTATCCAACGCGTGCAGACGGACTTCGTGGTCCTTGACGAACGTGGCCGCGCGGCTGGTCGTTTCCGGGCTGGCGGTCACGGTCAGCGGTCGTCCCAGCAGCCACAAGGCCGCGACCGCGACGACGGGAATAAGCAAGCGGAGACACAGCATCGACAGGCTCCTCGGCACGGGGTACGATGGGGGCGGTTCGCCCCGCATTGTGTCAGGTCGCGGTCGGGTTCGCAACCGAGGTCGGCCGACAGGCCGGCGCAAACGGCTTCGCTCTCGATTTAGACGCCTATTGCTTACCCCAGGCTCATGAGTACATTCACTTAAAGCTTTATTTCAGTCGCCCGAAACAGGCTCCAAAAGAGCGGAACACGCCGTGAGGACGCGATCATGAGCGCCGACGTACCCAAGCCCGCTCCCCGTCACTTCGGCTCCGGTTGGATCAGCGGCGCGCTTTCCGTCGTGCTGGCCGGCATTGGACTGGGCGCCGTCCTCTGCTTTCATTTCCCCTCGTACCTGACCGTTCCCGAAGCCCGCGCGGCCTATCCCCTACAGCTTGTTCGCGCCGTCTTGCACCTTGTCCTCGTCGCGGGCTTCTTGCTCGGTTTCGCCAGCGTCATGCTCCGGCAGAACAAGACGCTTGGCCTCATTGGCATGGGTCTCGTCCTGATCGCCGCCCTGCTGGGCGGCTCGCGCGTCCCCATTGAGGGCAACCTCCACGACGATTATTACCTGGGTCTGGATTATTTCCTCCTAAACCTGGTCGTATTTTCCCTTATTTTCATTCCGCTCGAAAAGTTGTTTGGGCGCCTTCAGCAAGGGGGAGTCTTTCGCCAGGGCTGGCGGACCGACCTGATCTACTTCTTCGTGAGTTCCCTGATGGTTCAAGTCACCACTTTGCTTACACTGAAGCCGGCCTTTGTGCTGTTCAGCTGGGCGGTCCACCCCGCGGTCCAGGCGACGGTTCGTTCTCAGCCTTTGTGGGTCCAGTTTATCGAAATTGTGCTACTCGCCGATCTGGTGCAGTACTGGATTCACCGGACGTTTCATGTCGTGCCCTGGCTGTGGCGCTTCCACGCGGTGCATCATTCGACCGAGGTGATGGATTGGATGTCCGGCTCCCGTCTGCATCTGGTGGACCTGGCCGTCACCCGGGCCGCCATTTACGTCCCGGCTTACATTCTCGGCTTCTCCGACTGGGTTCTTTACGCCTACATCGGCTTCGTGGCCGTGCATTCGACGTTCATCCACACCAACCTGCGTTTCCGCTTCGGCCCGCTGCGCTGGCTGTTCACGACGCCGCAGTTCCACCACTGGCACCACGGATGCGAACCCGAGGCCATCGACAAAAATTTCGCCGTGCATGTGCCAATCCTGGACTTGCTCTTCGGCACCTTTCACCTGCCGGGGTCGCGGTGGCCAAAGGCTTATGGGGTCCACAACAACGATGTGCCGGCCGGCTATCTCGCCCAGTGGATCTACCCATTCCTTCCGCCCAAGAAACAGGCGTCCCCCGGCCCGGTGGCGAATGCTCCCGTACCCAGTTCCGGCGAGTGACGGCCGCTTGTTCGCGGCGCGGCGCGGGGGGACGCGCTTCCTTTCTTCCCTTGAGTGTAGCTTTCGCTTCCGTCAATCGCTTGGGGAGAGCGAGCATGGTCGTTGCCGGAATCGAAAGCTACACCCGACCCCTCGCCTTTTTTCGCTTTTACCTTGAACCCGACGGCGCCATGTCGCATCATAGGCCTTAAGAGGCGCCTGCCGGACGGCCGCGCCTTCCCTCCTTCACTCCGAAAGGCTGCCCCATGTCAAGCGTCCTCTTCGCCATAACCGCGCTCGGCGGGCTATTCGCAGTATCGGCCGCTTCCGAGCCGTTTGCCATCGACCTGGAAGTGCGCTGCGGCAAGGCCAGTAAGACCGCTCACGCCGAGTCGGCTGCCGCCGGCGCCAAGTCAAAGGATCGGGATGTGCTTGAGGTCAACGCCGGCGACCAGATTACGGTCCACTGGAAGATGAGCGGCGCCGACGCCAAGGCCAAGATCGAGGACGTCACGGTTCACTTCATCGCGGTCAAGGAGGACCAGGCCGGCCAGAAGATGGCGGCGAAACTGGGCAAGGGCGTGGCAGCCGAGAGCGCCCTCATCATGGACTTCGGCCCCAAGGAGATTAACGAGAGCGAATTGACCTTTACCATCGACAAGCCCGGCTTTTACCTGTTCCGCGTGGAAACTATCGACGCCGTCGGGGGCGGCGCCAGCCACGAGTCCTTCGCGGCGCTCGATGTGAAGGTCCGCTGACCTACAAGGGCGCTGTTTGTGTAAATAAACGCTCTCTTATGGAGAAATAACGATGATGAGATACTCGTGTCTGGCCGCTTGCCTGGCCTTGGCCGCTTTGCCGTTTTCGGCCCGCGCGGAACACGCTCGAATCGACTTGAAATTGATCCACATCGACTCCAACACCGGCGCGGACGGCGATTCAGTTTCCGCCGCCGCGGACCAGGAGCCGCCGCAGGGAGGATTCAACGAACGGCCGATCTTGAAGGTCAAGGCCGGCGAGCCGTTGGCTCTGCAATTCGTTTTCACCAACACCTACCCGCACGGCGTCATCAAGGACGCGACGGTGCGTTATTACGTCGCGCCCGAGGAGAAGCCGGGACGGAAGAGCAAGGCGGACCTGAAGAATGGAACGGTGACAGACGGACAATTTACGCTGAATTTGAAGCCGAAGTGCCGGGTGGGGGCGCGTGCGGTCTTTTCAATCAAAGAGCCGGGATTCTACGTGCTGCGCGTCGAGACGGTCAACACCGATAGCGACCATGAACACTTCGCGGCCATCGACATCGAAGTGGAAAAGGCGCCGTAGCCGGTCCGTCCGTTACGATCAGCCGCCGGCCATGGGGGTAAGCACCGTCAGCACGTCGCCGTCACGAAGCGGCGCGGTCTCAGGACTGACTTGCTCGTCGCCGACGAAAAGTAGGATCGCCGGCCGGACGTCGCCGCTCGCTTCCAACAGGAGATCGTGGAACGGCTGACCGTGGCGCGCGGCCAGGCGCTTCAGCAGGTCGGCCGCCGAACAAGGCGCGTCCAACTCGACTTGTTCGGCGGCAGTACCAGCGGCGCCCCGCAACTGGGCCATGTACCGTACCGCGATTTTCACGGCCATTGCCTCCTGAGTACGCGGACCGTACAAAGTAAGCCGGAATCCTTCTCACTCGCGGCGCGTCTGGCTTGCGATGATCCAACAGGACTCATGCTTCGTCATGCCGATGTGTGGATAATACATCTGCGCCTTCGGCGCTGCCAAGAGGATCAGCGTCGTATGCCGGCCCGCCGCCTCGTGCGTCCGCCGAATCAGTTCGCGCCCGACGCCCTGACGCTGGTGCGCCTCGTCAACGGCGAGGTCGGACAGATAGGTACAGAAGGCGAAGTCCGTGATCGCTCGTGAAACGCCGACTAACAATCCATCGACGCGGGCCGTCAGAATCACGTCCGCGTTCTTCCACATGGCAAGGATCGCGTCGAGATCGTGGATCGGCCGGCGTTCGGCCAAGGTCGAACGTACCAGCACGTCGATGAAATCCTCGGGGGCCAAGCCCGGCTCCAGGTGATATGTCACGGTCGGCATCGCCTCACTCCTCTGACGGAAGCGTCTGCCGCATTAACACGGCGATGGCTTCGGCATTCTCGTCTCCCTGCCGCTGCTGCAAAGCTCGGATGACCTTTTCGCGGCGCTCAACCGGTTGGTTCTGGTTCAGCTTCCATTTACCCTCGATCTTGTCGATTTCAATGCGGAAGCCGACGATCTGGCCCAGCATCCGTTCCGCAAACGTCCCGGAACCGTCGAACGACCAGGGCCGGAGCATGGCCTTTTCGTAAAGCCGCACCGTCTCTTGCACGATCTCCAGAAGGGCGCTCTCGTCTTCGATGATCTGGACGCGACCGTAGGCGTGAACGGCGGCGTAGTTCCAGGTGGGGACAACCTGCTCGGCCTCGTACCAGGTCGGCGAGATGTAGGCGTGCGGCCCGGAGAAGATCGTCAGGACGGTTTGACCACCGGCCTCCCGCCATTGCGGGTTCGCTCGTGCCATGTGGCCGACCAGGGCGCCGTGCGGCCCGGCTGTTCTGTCGAGGAGGAATGGCAAGTGACTGGCAAACGGCAGCGCATCGACCTGCGAAACGAGAAGGCCGAAGCTGTGCCGCTCGATGAAATCGTGCAGCCTGGTCAGGTCGCGCTCGGCGAAAGCGGCGGGGACGTACATCGGTGTGCTGCTCGTTTCACGGGCAATCGCTCCGTCAAATTATAGCGGACTCTATCGCCGTGGTCGAAAGCTCCGCTTGTTTTAGCACTAGTTGCGTCGCGTCCTCGGAGAGGTCGGGCGGATAGCCGTACAGGGCCAGCAGCCGGCGGACCTTCCGGCGCAAGTCGGCGCGCACGGATTCGCGCTGCGTCCAATCCAGCTTTGGCATCTTCTTGATCATTTCCGTCAACTCGCGGGCCATGAGCCGGAGCGTGTCGGACTTCATCAAGTCGCGGGCGGAACCGTTTTCGGCCAGCGCGTCGTAGAAGGCGGTTTCCTCCTGAGAAAGTCCCAATTCTTGGCCGTGCTTTTGCGCTTCGCGCACCCATTTCGCCAGGTCGAGCAGCCGAGCGATCATTTCCGCGGTCGTAAGCGCCTTGTTTATAATGGACCCCGAAAACTGGACCACCGGCTAAGCTAGTGCTGGCGGCCCAGTTTTCGGGGTCTATTGTATCAAAAGTTGCCCGCGAGCACACTCACGTCCACGTTGAAATAGTCTGCGAATTTGCGAATCATCTGGCGGCTGAAAGGCTTCTTTCCCGCAAGAACTTCGGAGATCGTTGATTTGGAAATCATCGTGTCTCTGCGCAGTTGCGCCTGCGTGACACCCTTTGCTTCCATCAAATGGCGCAGCATATCGGCGTCCGAAGCCGGCCCGATGGCGTAGTGTTCATCCTCGTAAGCAGCGGCGAGGTCGCTGAGGGCGTCAAGGTACATCTCCTCGCCGTCGTCGAGTTCGCCTTGGGCGAGAAGGCGGTCCATGACTTTCTGAGCCTCCTGAAGATGCTCGTCGGACTTGATCGAGGCGAGTGGGAAGGCCGTCACAAGCTCCAGATAGGAGTCTCGGATCGCACCCTTCAGGCTGAACTTCGTCTTGACCGCCATGTGTCACCGTCCTCTTGGTTTTTGCGCGGCGGCTGTAGCTTTCGACTGTTTCCCTTTCTTCGGAGGGGAAGCGACGAAGCACCCGCACTCATCCTTCCACTTGTCTTCGTCGTACTCGCTGTGAGTCATCACTTTCAGGATGAAGACCTTCTGGGTCGCGTAGCGGATGCGGGTAATCAGCCGATACTTGTTGCCGCCGATGTTGAAGACTACGCAATCGCCTACGATGCTTGCACGGGCGAACGAAGCTTTCACACCTCTCCAAGATTGCCACGACACGCTCCTGTTGTTGACGTGCGTATACCACGCCCGGAGCGGTCCTTCGGCGTCCTCGTGGCCGGGAGACTCCCAGAACTGCTTCAGGCGAGGCTTGGAGATGACCCGCATCCGCTGCTCCTCGTATCGGCATCCGAGGGCATTGTAGTTCGCAAAATACGAACGGTCAAGGCGAAAGTTCGTAAAACGCGAACGGCCGGTTACGAAAGTTCAAGCAAGCCCATGCGGTGATTTCATGGCGCCAGCATACTTCCCTCAGGTGGAGGCACTCCGCGACACCGAAACATCGGCCTTCATCCACAACAAAGGCAGGCTTCCGCGTAAGTAAGACCCCACCCATGTCAGAGCCAGCAGGATACTAGGGAAGATGAAGTCCTGATTGTGGGCCATGTTGATGCAGATCACGCCGCCCCAAAAGCCGCTCGTGACCAGACCTCCCAGCGGCGAGGTCCAGGGGATCAAAAGAGATAAGGGGTCGGGAATCAATAGTGTTCGGCTCACCTCTTGCTTCCTGGACGAGCGGGTCGGGGGCGAGCATTTTTTCCCAAATTCCCGCGCTTTTCCACTTACGTCCGGCACGCTTTTTGCGCATGATTCTCCGCAGTTGTTATGGCCCGCTGGGCGGAGAACTCCATGGCGCAGCCACGCCGCGCTGACATCCGTGACAAGGACCTCCACGGCCTGAAGTACTTCCGGCTCGTCGGGCCGCTGCTCGAACGCCTCCAGAGC
>DHJA01000217.1:0-3402 GCA_002404095.1 Planctomycetaceae bacterium UBA4732
CTTACGGTCGCGGCTCGTAACACCCTTCCTAAACAGAGTCTAACTTATCCGGCCGGCGGCAGCAGTCCGCGTTCCCGCAGCCGTTGCGTCGCCCATGCGGCGTCATCCGGACGCAACGACGGCTCCGGTGTGCGGTCGATGTAGGGGCTAAGGCGAGCGTAGGGGCCGTCGTCATAAGATCGGTCGAAAACGCCCTGCATATCGAGGACTACCGGGGCATCGCCGGGCGACAGCGGAATGGCAATTTTAGGCAATCGCTGACGCAACAGAATGGGATAGACGAAGAACTTCCCAAGCTCGTCGTAACGATGGATGCAAACGTGGTAATCGAACAAACCCGCTTCCTCAATGGCGCGTTTGCGCGGCACGGCGGAGGTAAAGGCTCCTCCGCGAAGCAGGTCGATTTCAACGAGATGGGCCTTGCTGTCGAGCAATTCCCTTTGTTTGCGGATGTACAAAAGACGGCCGTCAGTGCCGCGCGCTTTGTTGGACGGACTGAGAACTTCAATGGCGGTCACAAGCCGGCGCTCTCCTTGAACGGTGTAAATCTCCGCGGAAAGCTCGCGGTCTTCGTCATCAGTTATGATCCGTCGCGGGCTGCGTAGCACGTTGACGTCGGGCTCGAATGGACGTTCCACATAATCTACCCAGACGCGCGACCGAGTCATGGCGAAGTAAGTGGGGGGAAGTTGCGTCTGTAACGTCCTTTTTAGCTCCCCAATCAGGCTGTCATGTAGGTCGGGAAAGAACTCCGGATTCTCCAAATACGGATCCATTCCAGGGAAGGGGGATGGCATGACACTTCTTCAAATGGGGCTACTATAAAGCATACACCGTGAAGGCTACAATCGCCGCGCTCACCGCTAGATAGTCTTTATCTGCAACGCCTCATCCCATTCCGTTTCCGTCAAGATTTTCTGCTCCATCGGTCCCTTGTCGTCGGCCCACATCGCCAGGCCCAGTAGCACCGGCCTGCCGCCGGCGCGAGCCGGACCCGCCGCCAGCAACCAATGCGACGGCTTGCCCGCGCGATCCGGACACTGTGTCTTCCGAAAGAACGTCGGCGCGAATCCCTGCTGACTCAGCTGAGGCGGCCATATTTTAATGCGCGGCTTGTCCTGTTGCGCGATCTGTCCTAGCCCGCGCAGCACTTCATCCAGCAGCGCCTCGACGCCGCCTTCCGCGATCGTCCGCTTGCCCACCGGCCCGACCACCACCAGACGCAGACGCACCGGCCGACCGTGGACGGTCAGGCGCCTCGCCCCCGGCTGGCCCGGCGCCGGCGGGTACTCGGATAAATCCTCGTCGAGGCCACTCTCCGGATTCACGCGCTTCTTGCCGCGACTCATCAGGAAGATCAAGATCACTAACAGGAGCAAAATCCCCACGGCAATCGCGCCGTAAAGCATCAGGTTTTGCGTACCGATGGACTCCAAGAGGTTTTGTCCGGGAGGGACTGCGTCGGCAAAGAGCGGCAACATCGGCGGTCGTCTCCGTGGGAGCGAGGAAGGAAGTCGTGTTCCTGTATAATGGTCTGCGAAACGCCCGCCGTATTCAAGTGCCTGTCTACAAAGGAGACCGCCGATGCTTGCCGCCCTTCTCGCCGCTTCCGTCCTCGCCGCCGAGCCGACCGCGTGGGAAAAGGACGAGTCCGCTTATCTCAAAAACATCACGCAAGTGACCAAGGATTTCGTCCGCGCCGGCGAAGGCTACTTCTCGCCCGACGGCAAAACCGTCATCTTTCAGGCCGAGGAGAAGGACGGCGGCAACCCGTTCTATCAGATTTTCACGATGGTCCTTGCGACCGGCGCCATGCGCCGCGTCAGTACGGGCGTCGGCAAATGCACCTGTAGTTTCTTCCGGCCCGACGGCAAGAAAATCCTCTTCGCCAGCTCGCACCTCGACCCCGACGCCAAGAAACATTACGCCGAGGAATATCAGCAACGCAAAGACGACGCGGCGTCCGGCGCCCACCGCCGTTATCGATGGGACTTCGACCCCTACATGACGATCTTCGAGGCCAACCCCGACGGCACGGACCTCAAGCCGCTCACCCACGCTAAAGGCTACAACGCGGAGGGTAGTTATTCGCCGGACGGCAAACAGATCGTCTTCACGTCCAACCGCGATGCGGCCGACAGCCTCGAAATCTACGTCATGGACGCCGACGGCAAGAACGTCCGCCAAGTGACGCACGCGCCGCACTGCTACAACGGCGGCCCGTTCTTCTCCCCGGACGGCAAGCGCGTCATCTTCCGCAGCGACCGTAAAGAGAAAGACCGCCTCCAGCTTTATGTCATTAACGCCGACGGGACCGGCGAAAAGGCGCTGACCGACGACGTGAACTGGGTCTGCTGGGCGCCGTACTGGTACAAGGACGGCAAGCACATCATCTACACCGCGGCCGACCACGGCACGGGAATGCGGCCTAATTACGATCTTTATTGGATGGACATCGACACGGGCAAGAAGGTCCGCGTTACGTTCGCGCCTGGCGCGGACGTGCTGCCGGTGTTCAGCCCGGAGTACAAGAAATTGATGTGGACTTCGACGCGCGACGGCAACCAGCCGTCGCAACTCTACATCGCGGACTTCACGCCGCCGCCGGAAAAGTGAGCGTTCCCGCGGAGAGGGCGGGGAAACCCCGCCCCTACGCCGCTGCCGCGATGTAGGGGCGGGGTTTCCCCGCCCTCTTCATCGGAACGGCCTCTCAATTCATCAGCGGAGGCCCGCCCACCCCATTGTTGCGTTGCCGTTCCCACTCGCGGCGCACCTGGCTCAGACCGTAGGCGCACAGCTCAAACTCGTCGCTGAGCCGCCTTAACACCACGGATTCGTCCCGAAACGGCGCGTCGCCGAAGGTGCTGGCGATGTAGTAAGAGCGCTTGCCCTGCTCGCAGTAGTCGATGAAGTGATCCTTGCTCATCACCGAACGCAGCCGTTTGAGCGCTTCGGGATAAACGCCGGTCCAAAACAAAGTGAAGTCGCCGATGTGGCGATGCACTTCGCGGCACGTGCGGCCTTCTGGCGGCATCGCCTCGGCTTCGATCATCATTTCAGCGACTTCTTCGAGGCGACGGCCGGCCGCGTCGTGCAGGCGGAAGATCGCGTCGAGGTGGATGAAGCGGGAGAGGAGTTCAGACAAGTAATCGGTCAAAGGCGGATCGGCTAACCCAAGCGTCGTCTGAAAGGTTTGTTCGGTAAGCCCGGTGAACAGGCGGCGCAAAGGGTGTTCAGGTCGCTGCGACCACATGAGACACCTCGCTTTTTTTGATCCGTGAGCCTCGCCGTCCCTGGCAAAGTCTCATCTGTCATTGTAGGAGATGCCTGTTGAAAGTCAAACCCAACCCGAAGCCATCGCCTCCCCGCCTCCCCGGACTCGTGAGTACACTTCGCCCGGGG
>DHJA01000217.1:3493-6999 GCA_002404095.1 Planctomycetaceae bacterium UBA4732
TTGAGTCCGGAGGGCGATCCAAATAAAGCCCCGGGCGAAGTGTACTCACGAGTCCGGGGTGCGAGGGCTTCTGTTTTCCACCGTTTTTTCCTTCCCATTCCGCCGCATTCGTGCCATACTGAAACCTTGTGGTATACCGACCGTCTCACGTCGCATCTTCGACCGATCTATTCGGAGGCACTCTCTCATGGCCAAGGCACGCGGCGATTTCACCGACATCCTCATCCGCCGCCAGGTTCTCAGCCCCGATCAACTCGAAGAGGCGAAGGGCATCGGGCAGCAAACCGGCGCCAAGCTCAATGACACCCTCGTCAAACTCGGCTATGCCGACGCCAATCAGGTGATGAGCGCTCTCGCCGAATTCCACAACATGGAGTTCATCGACCTCACCGAAGTCACCATCCCCGCCGCCGTCGTCGAACTCGTCCCCGAATCGGTGGCCCGCGAAAATGTCGTCCTGCCCCTGTCCCAAGAAAACGGCGCGCTCAAGATCATCATGAGCGACCCCAGTGACTTCGACACCCTACAGAAACTCCAGTTCATCCTGAACAAAGATATACAGCCCGTCTTGGCGGCGCGCGAGCAGATCGTCGAAGCCATCAACCGGCACTACGGCCAGTCCGAAACCGAGTCCGTCGATTCGATGTTGGCCGAGTTCACCGACACCGCCATCGACTTTACCGAAACCGAGGCCACCGGCGCCGCCGGCGGCGACGAGAACGACGCCCCCGTCGTCAAACTCGTCAACCTCATCATCCAGGAAGCCGTCAGTCTGCGCGCCAGCGACATCCACGTCGAGCCGTTCGCCGACCGGGTGCGCATCCGCTACCGCATCGACGGCATGCTCGTCGAGCGCGACAGCCCGCCGCGGCGGCTACTGTCGCCGATGAACAGCCGTATCAAGATCATGGGGTCGATCGACATTGCTGAAAAGCGCCGACCCCAAGATGGTCGTATCAAGCTGAACCTTCAAGGTAAGCATTACGATTTGCGCGTTTCTTTCCTGCCGACCAACAACGGCCAATCCTGCGTCATGCGCATCCTGGACCGCAGCAACATCCAGGTCAGCGTAAAGGACCTGGGTTTCGGCGACGATGACTACGCGCGCTTCCAGCAGATCATTAAACGGCCCAACGGCATCTTCCTCGTCACCGGGCCAACCGGCTCCGGCAAGACCACCACGCTATACGCCGCCATGAACGAGCTGAACCGGCCTGACAAGAAGATCATCACGGCCGAGGATCCGGTCGAGTACTACCTGCCAGGCGTCAACCAGTGCGAAGTGAAACACAACATCGGCCTCGATTTTCAGCGCATCATTCGGGCCATGTTGCGGCAGGCGCCGAACATCATCCTCGTCGGCGAAATCCGCGATCACGAAACCGCCGAGATCGCCATCCAAGCTTCTTTGACTGGACACTTTGTTTTCAGTACACTGCATACGAACGATGCGCCTAGCGCCATTACGCGATTGATCGATATTGGCGTCCAACCGTTCCTGGTGGCGTCTTCCATCGTGGCAATTATGGCGCAGCGTTTGGTGCGTTTGGTCTGCTCGAAATGCAAGGAACCGGAGATGCCATCCGCCGCCGAACTCAAGGCGTCGGGCCTCACCCCAGAGCAGATCAAGGGAGGGTCGTTCATGCGCGGCCCCGGCTGCGCTCACTGCAACCATACCGGCTACCGGGGCAGGAAAGGCATCTTCGAGATGCTGCGCATGACGGGCACCATGCGCGAGATGACGTTCAAGCGGGAACCGTCGCAGAACATTCGCCGGCAGGCCCGGCTGCTTGGCATGAGGACGTTGCTGGAAGACGGCCTCCAGAAAGCACTTAAGGGAATTACCACGTTGGAGGAAGTCCTTAGCACGTGCCATCACGAATCGTCGCTGTGACAGGAGCAACCGAGCCAGGAGCGTACCAGTAGTTTCACAAAGTACTCCTCACGCTCTGCGTGAGGAACACCAAGTACTCCTCACGCTCCGCGTGAGGAACAACGAACGCCCAGAATGTACTCCGCACGCTCTGCTCGCCGTTCCTCACGCAGAGCGTGAGGAGTACTTTGTGAAACTACTGGTACGCTCCCGGCTCGACCGGAGGAGTCTCCGGTCGCTCACGCTCCCGGCTCGTCGGGCGATGAAGCGCGACCGAAATCTTGGCGCCATTTTTCTTCAGCGCATTGATCGGGTGGGGAAATAAGAGATAATACAGATATGGACGGTTTGCCCATCGCATTAGGTTCTGTTCAGCTTTGCATCTAGACGCGCGCATCGCGGGACGGGAGACAACGTGTCTGCAAGTCCTCAGATCGACAAACTCCTGGCCACCGTCATTCAGCTCAAGGCCAGCGATCTGCACATCACGGTCGGGCAGCCGCCCGTGATCCGGCACCACGGCCGTATGCGCCGCCTCGACACCAAGAGCCTGGAGCAAGACGACACTACCGCCCTGATGAAGAGCATCACGCCCGACCGCTGTCAGCAGGAACTTCAGGAGAAGGGCGGTTCCGACTTCGCCATCGAGTTCACCGACGGCTATCGCTTCCGCGTGGCCATCTTCAAACAGCGCGGCAACATCGGCATGGTGTTGCGGCGTATTCCGAGCGGGTTCCTGACCTTTGAGCAGATTGGAATGCCGGAGGCCATCAAACGGCTCATCACCCGGCCGCGCGGCCTGTTGCTCGTCACCGGCCCGACCGGCTCCGGCAAGACGACCAGTCTGGCCAGCATGATTAACTTCATCAACCAGAACTACGACCGCCATATCATCACGCTGGAAGACCCGATCGAGTACTACCACAAGCACCTGAAATGCACGGTCAACCAGCGCGAGATCGGCGTGGACGTGCCGGACTTCAAAGAGGGTTTGCGCCGCGCCTTGCGTATGGACCCCGACATCATTCTCGTCGGCGAAATGCGCGATTTGGAGACGATCCACGCGGCCATCGAAGCGGCCGAGACCGGCCACGTCGTCTTCGGCACGTTGCACACCAGCGGGGCGTCGAGCACGGTCAATCGCATCATCGACGTTTTCCCCAAGGAGCAGCAGGACCAGATCCGCACCCAGCTTTCGACGGCCCTCATCGGCGTGTTGTCGCAGACGTTGATGCCGAAGAAGCCGGAAGGCGTGGTGGCCGCCTATGAGATGATGGTGATGACGGCCGCCATCCAGAACCTCATCCGCGAGAACAAGAGTTACCGTATCGACTCCAGCATTCAGACCGGCCGTAAGCACGGCATGTTCCTGCTGGACGACAGCCTGTTCAAACTGTGGCGCGACGGGGTGTGCGCCAAGGAAGAAGTGCTAATGCGGGCCTCGAAGCCGACCGAGTTGGCGGCCAAGATCGCGCAGGCCGAGCGCGGCGTCTACGACGAAGACGGGGAAGAAGACGACGAAGACGAGGATAAGGAAGACGAAGACGAGGATGATGACGACGACGCGCCGCGGCGCAAGCCCGCGCGACGATGAGCAAGATCAAGAGGTGTTACGAGCCGCGACCGTTAGGGA
>DHJA01000217.1:7059-9250 GCA_002404095.1 Planctomycetaceae bacterium UBA4732
ACCGTTAGGGAGCGGTGGAACCGTTCCCGCTCCCTAACGGTCGCGGCTCGTCGAAGTTGGTTCAAGAGATAGCGACGAAATGAGTGTTTAATATGGCGACGCCTAACGATCCTGGTCCGCTGAAAAAGCCGAATCCGTCGGTCCCGCCGGCCAAGGCGCCTGTCCCCGGCGTGAAGCCGCCGGTCCCGGCCAAGCCTGCCGTTGCCGCGCAACCTCCGGCCAAACCAGTCGCCGGTCAGCCGGCAGCTAAGCCGCCGATCTCTAGCGTGAAGCCGCCGATGCCTGGCGTGAAACCGCCGGCGCCTGGCGTGAAACCGCCGGCGCCTGGCGCGAAGCCGCCGACCAACGGCGCGCCCGCGGCCAACCCGAAGCCCGGCGCCGGACCCGTGAAGAGGCCGGCCGGGAAGAAGGAACGCGGCGACGGCTCGACGCGCGGCGGCAAGCGGCGCGTCGGCCAAGTGTTGGTCGATCTGGGTTTTATCGACGACGATCAGCTCTGGGGCATCCTTGACGAAGCCAAGAGCAGCGGCCTGCAAACCGGCCAAGTGGCCGTTTCGCGCGGCCTCATCAACGAGGAACAGCTGCTTCAGGCGCTCGCCGAACAGAACGGCCTCAAGGTCGTCAATTTGGCCGATGCCAAGCCGCAGGCCGAGGCCATCGCCCTGGTCCCCGAGACCATGGCCGACGTCTACAAGATACTTCCGCTGTCCGTGAAGGAAAAAGTATTGACCATCGCCATCGGCGATCCGTCCAACATGTCCTGCGTGGACGACCTCCGCAACTTGCTCAGCCTCAACGAGGTGGTCGCCCTGCTGGCGCCGCCTGCCGCTATCGCCGAAGGCAGGATCAAGTTCTACGCGGGCGGCAAGGAAGAGAGCATCATGGACGTGATCCAGGAGCTGGAATCCACGCCCGATATGGGACGCCGCGGCGGTAAGGAATCCAGCATTGATCTGTCCAGCATCCAGGAAATCGCCGACGCCGCTCCTGTGCGCAAGCTCATCAACATGGTGTTCCTCCTGGCCATCAAGGACAAGGCCAGCGACATTCATTTTGAGCCGTTTGAAGACGAATACAAGATGCGCTATCGCTGCGACGGCGTGTTGTACGAAATGGTGCCGCCGCCGCGCCACCTGGCTATGGCCATCTCCAGCCGTATCAAGGTCATGTCCAATTTGGACATTTCCGAGCGCCGAATGCCGCAAGACGGCCGTATCGAGCTCAACGTCGGCGGCAATCCCGTCGATATGCGCGTCAGCATCTTGCCGACCATGTTCGGCGAGAGCGTGGTCGTCCGCGTGTTGGACCGCACCAACACCTCGCTCGATCTGAACAAGATCGGCATGGAACCGGAGATGTTGGCTCAGTTCCGCGAGATGATCGGCAAGCCCAACGGCATCGTCCTCGTCACGGGGCCGACAGGCGCCGGCAAGACTACGACGCTCTACTCGGCCCTCAACGAGCTGAACATCATCAGCGAGAAGATCATCACCACGGAAGATCCCGTCGAGTACGACATCGACGGCCTGATCCAGGTGCCGATCAACCACGAGATCGGCGTGACGTTCGCGGCCGCCCTGCGCAGCATCCTACGGCAAGACCCGGACAAGATTCTTGTTGGAGAGATTCGCGATCTGGAAACGGCGCAAATCGCCGTGCAGGCGTCGCTGACCGGCCACATTGTTTTCAGCACGCTGCACACGAACGACGCGCCGAGCACGATCACCCGCTTGCGCGACATGGGCCTCGAACCGTTCCTTATCACGGCCACATTGGAAGGCGTATTGGCGCAACGGCTAGTGCGCAAGATTTGCGTGGACTGTCGCACGGAGTTCGAGCCGTCGGCCGAGATGTTGATGGAATTGAACATGCGGCCGGAAGAGGTGAAGGGCCAGAAGTTCTACTACGGCCGCGGCTGCGACCGTTGCAACAACACCGGCCACAAGGGTCGTCAGGGCATCTACGAGCTTCTCATAATGGACGACGGCTTGCGCGACCTGGTGTCGGCGGGCGCCTCGACGGACGAACTGCGGGCGGCGTGTATACGCCAGGGGATGCGCGGCCTGCGCGAGTCGGGCCTGCGAGCCATCTATAACGGCATCACGACCATTGAGGAAGTGGTACGGGAAACGGTGTTGGAAGAGAATTAAGCGTCAATCGCTGTAGGGGCGGGGTCTCCCCGCCCTCTTGG
>DHJA01000217.1:9363-10737 GCA_002404095.1 Planctomycetaceae bacterium UBA4732
CTCTTGGGACAGACGCAAAAGGGCGGGGAGACCCCGCCCCTACCTAGCGAGCGGAGCGAGCCATGCCGACTTTCAAGTACGAAGCGATGGACACCAGCGGCGGCGAAGTCAAAGACTCCGTCGAGGCCGGCAGCGAGGACGAAGCGCAACAAAAAATCCGCCAAATGGGTTACTTCGTGACCAAGATCACGGAGCAAGCCGGCGCCAAGAAGGGCGGCAAGAAGAAGGGCCAGAAAGGCGGCCGCAAGAAGGGCCAAACCTTCACCATCGGCGGCGTTTCCTCCAAGAAACTCTGCACCTTCACGCGCCAGTTCTCCACCCTCCAAGACGCCGGCTTGCCGGTATTGCGGAGTCTGCGCATCCTTGAAGGCCAGATGAAGCCCGGCGTCCTCAAGAACGCCCTCATCGACGTGGTGGACGACGTCGAGTCCGGCAACACCCTCAGCGAATCCTTCGGCAAGCATCCCAAATGCTTCGACCGTCTGTACGTCAACATGGTCAAGGCCGGCGAGGCCGGCGGCGCCCTCGAAACCATCCTCAAACGCCTCGCCGAGTTCAAAGAGAAATCGCAGAGCCTCAAACGCCGGATCACCGGCGCCATGATCTACCCCGTGGTAGTCCTCCTCGTCGCGGTGTCGATTTTGTCGTTCATCATGATCTTCATCATCCCGAAGTTCGAGAAGATCTTCAAAGACTTCGGCCTGCCGCTGCCGGACCTGACCAAGTTCCTCATGGCCGTGTCGCGTTGGTTCGTGTCGTATTGGTACATTCTGCCTCTGTTTCCTCTCTGTTTCTGGCTGCTCATCAAGCTGATCCGCCTCAACCGTCACGGCGCCTACGCCCTGGACCGCATTTACCTGTGGATTCCGCTGATCGGCAAGCTGATCGAGAAGACGATCGTGGCACGGACGATGCGGACGCTGGGAACGCTGGTGGCGTCGGGCGTACCGATCTTGGAGGCGTTGAGCATCGTCCGCGAAACATGCACCAACGCGGTCTTTGAGCGGATGTATCAGCGCGTCTACGAGTCGATCCGCGAGGGCGACACGATCGCGCAGCCGTTGAAAGAGAGCCGGCTGGTGGACGACATGGTGGTGAACATGATCGACGTCGGCGAGGAGACGGGCGATCTGGATTCGATGCTTTACAAGATCGCTGATGTATATGATGAAGAAGTGAACGTGCTGGTCGAGGGCTTGTTGAAGTTGCTGGAACCGATGATGACGGTGATCCTCGGTTTCATGGTCGGCACCATCGTGATCGCGTTGTTCATGCCGCTGCTGTCGTTGTTGGACAACTTGAGCAAGTAAAGGCGAGCCGGGAGCGTAACAGTACTTTCAAAAAGTACCCCTCACGCTCCGCGTGAGGAACAAC
>DHJA01000217.1:10903-20720 GCA_002404095.1 Planctomycetaceae bacterium UBA4732
TACTTTTTGAAAGTACTGGTAAGCAACCGGAGTACCGACGAGAGGGGAGACCTAGGCCATGACGCAAAGACAACGCAAACCCGGCGTCCGGCCGGCGTTCACGCTGGTGGAGTTGTTGGTGGTGATAACGATCATCGCCATCCTGGTGAGCCTGACGACGGCGGCGGTGATGCGCGGCCTCGTCAAAGGGCCGGAACTCCAGTGCAGCTCGGAGATCGGCGAGCTACAGTCGAAGCTCTCGTCGGCGATAAGCAACGCCCATGTGAGCAAAGTGCCGAGTCGGTTGCATTTGAGCAAGAGGAATAATTACAGTGGCTCGCAATTGGACCTGGACAGCAAGGCGTATCTCATAGAGCGGTTTGGAAAGCACACTTGTTTTGATTTCCAGAACCTGCCGCTGAGTAACCCCAACTTCATCGACTGGAATGGCGATGGCAACGATAAAGAAGAATTGTACTTAGAAGGCCAGCAGTGCCTGGTATTCCACCTGGGCGGCATTCCGATTAACAACCCGGCGAACACCGTACCCCCCCCACAAACGCCGGGCATTATCACTATGGCCGGTTTCTCGAACAATCAGCAGAACCCCGCCCTGGCGCCGTCGGCTTCCGGTACCGACAGACGCCAAGGGCCGTATTTCGAGTTCCAGTCCAATCGGCTTGTGGCGTTCACCTCTCAGGCTTTTCAGGGCGTCAATTTTCCGGTCCTTCCGGGCTTTGGCTATGGCTCTTACCCGATCTATTGGGATAATTGGACGCGCCCTGGCGGAAACGCGAACCGGCAACCCTACGCCTTCTTTGCCTCTTACAACTTGGAAGGCGGCGGCTTGTACAGCGACGCGACTCACAAGTACGGGTCGAGCGATTGTCCGTCGCTATTTACTGCGCCGCCCCTTCCCCCCGCTCCGCCCAGCACCCCGTTGCAGCCCTACGCGGCGAGCGCAGGCTTTATGAACCCCAGCTCGTTCCAGATCATTTCAGCGGGCAGAGACGGCAAGTTCGGGGCTACCGCAGGTTGGAACCCCAGGACTGGCACGACCGACCCAGCGGGCGCGGACGATCAATCCAACTTCTCCGCGCACCTGCTCGGCGTGGCGCCGTAATTTAAGGGAGGACGTTTCATGCCGCGAACAACGAAACGAAGCGCCCGCCGGGCCGGCTTCACGATGGTCGAGATGCTGGTGGTCATCACCATCATCGCCGTGCTGCTTTCGCTGACGGCCGCCGCCGTCATCAAGATGATTCCAGCGCAGCAGGCGATCAATACCAAGACCGAGTTGACGCGCCTCCAAGAGAGTCTCGTTAAGTCGTATCGCTCCGCGGCGGACAAGTTTCGCAAGGAGCCGGTCCCCACATCGGGACCGATGGCTGCCGCTTATGGGTACGTGCTTAATCCGATGGCAGGCGGCAATCCAGATCTCGCCCGTGTCATCTGGGTCAAACTACGGCTCAAGCAGACTTTCCCGAATAACTTCATCGAAGCATTGAATCCGAGCGGCTATCCGTCAATGCCCTTCATGCCCGCGCTCAGTTCCTACCAGACTAAGCTCAACGCCCTGGGATACTTCGGGCCTTTGCAGCCAGGGTATAACACTAATCCGGCCGCCTCTGCGCCGGCTCTGTGGGAGTCTTCCGTCTGCTTGCTATGGGCGCTACAGCGTGGTGAAGACGGAACCGCCCTTCAGGAATCGGACATCGGCATCGGCAGTCTGAAAGACTTCGGCCAAATTCCCTTTATTGCGACTAACCCCAGCAGCGGGCAAACTCGCAATCTGCAGCCGGTCAAGGGTTTGGTGGACAACTGGGGGACGCCTCTGGCGTTTTGCCGCTGGCCGGTCTACAGTTTGCAGCTGAACCCTGCGCCCATTCTCAACCCGCCCCCTCCTTCTTACCCGCCCCCTCCGCCCGCACCCCCCGGCGTGTATTATCCGCAGCTCGGCGACAATAACGACTCTGACGACCCTAGCGGCCTCCTAGAATCGCCTACTTGGCAGGGATCTGCATTTTTCGGGCAGTTCCAGGCGATTTTCCATCCGCTGGTTCCTCGCTCGTCGTTCCCGCAAGTGCAAACTTATCGTATCAGCCCGCTCATCGTCTCGGCCGGGCCGGACAAGAAGCTCGGGCTAGACAAAGAGCCGCTCGGGATTGGTCCTGGCTACGCCCTCCAGCCGAATGAACCGGTGCCGTACTTCTTTGGCAAACTACTGGGAGCGCAGGGCGGTTTCGCCGACGACAACATATACCCGCAACTAGCTTCGCCCAAGTGAGGAGACGCCGTTTATGACACATGCACACTGCTTGACGCGACGGCGGAACGCCTTCACTCTGATCGAGTTGTTGGTGGTGATGGTATTGATCCTGGTGCTGGCCGCGCTGGGACTCGGCTACATCGTTTTCGGCCAGGACAATCAGCATTCCGTGAGCGGCGCCCAAGCGGTCACCGGCGCGTTGCTCAACGCCAAACAGCGCGCCCGCCGCGACGGGCTGCCGACCGGCATACGCATACTTTTCACGAGCGGCACGGACGTGAAGGGTCGCCCGTTTACTTTTAGCTCGCAACTCGAGCTTGTCCAGCAGCCGCAAGATTACAATTTAGGAACGTGGACGACGACGGACGGCACCACGCTCACATTCAGTACGCCTTCGGCGCCTAGTCCCGATTTTCTAGGCGGCGCTGATTACATCGGCGAAATCGACCAGTCAACGGTGCAGGCCGGGGACTACTTCGTGGCGGCCGGAACCACAACGCCTCACCGAATCGCGGCGGTGGTTTCTCAAAATTCCCTACTACTTGCTTCAAGTGTGTCGCCGCTTACGTCAGGCGCCTACACCATCATTCGCGCCCCACGCCGTCTACCTAGCGAGGACATCATCCAACTACCATCGACCGTGGTCATTGATAACACCGTGGCGACGGCGCCGGGAACCCCCGCAAACCAGGTATTTACCTACTGTCAAAACCTTCCTCTACGCTATCTCGTGGATAGCATGACGCCGCCCCCGCCGCCCCCGCCGCCCAATACGCCGCCAGGCAAGCCTGTTGCCGAGATCGTCTTCGCGCCTTCTGGAGCGGTCGTCGGTCAGGGGACGGGCAATGACAAGGTTTCCCTCTGGTTGCGCGATCCGAATTGGAAGCTGACCCCTGTCGCCGGCGCGCCTCTGCCCGGGGCGCCGCTCATCCTTTCCGTCCAGTTTCGCACGGGCTTTATCGGCGTCTACCCCGTGGCTCCTTGGGCGGTCGGGACGCCGATCCCCCCCCCCGGTACCAACCCACCTAACGACCCCTATGCGTATGTCAAAGATCCGCGGTCCTCGGGACTGTGAACCGGGAAGCTCCTGGGAGAAACCTGCTATGAGACGACGACCCGGTATCACGCTGATCGAAGTGCTGGTGGCCATTTTCATCATGTCCATCGGCCTACTAGCGCTGTTGACTCTGTTCCCCTTAGGGGCGCTGCGGATGTCGCAGGCGCTCCAGTACGACCGCGCGGCCTCCTGCGCCAACGCCGGCGCCAACATATGCGACGCCTTTGACCTGCGCAACGATCCGTTCCCGCTCCAGCCCCCGCAGCTCCCGGTCCAGCCCGGTGCCTTTTACCCCGCATACGTTGATCCGTATGGCGTCGCCATTTCTTCCGGGCCGCTTGGGGGTAGCATCCGGCGGGTGGCTCCCTCGTTCATTCCCGCTCCCAATAACACGCCCTCGACTGCAGCCGCTCGGTACTTTACGCTGCTGGATGACATGACGTTTTATACCAACGGGCAGGCCGACAGTGGAGCGAACCCTGGCACGGCCAGCCTTCAGCGCGGCGACCGTTACACCTGGGGGCTGATGTTGCGCCAGCTTTCGCCCTCGTCCGTTCCGAGCCTCACCGTTGTGGTATACGCGGGCCGGGCGACGGCGTTACCGGGCGGTGAAGCAACCTACGCGGTACAGGCCGGCACCGGCACCTACCAGGACACCTCGGTGACACTGAATTACACAGGCAGCGCGCCAACCATCCGTCGTGGCACTTGGATTCTGGACACGAGTTCCGATCCGGCCACCGGCTTGGTGCATGGAGATTTTTACCGTGTTGTTTCCGTCACGACGGTCAGCGCCACTCAAGTGAACCTGGAATTGCAGACTCCGATATCCAGGGCCATCACTGCCGTGACCGTGATGGACAACGTGGTGGACGTTTTCGACCGTGGTACGGCGCCTTCGTCCCAATGGGAATTCCACACACAGCCCTGAGCGCTTTGGGAGTATACGAACATGCGACGCGCACTATCGAAACCCTGGTTCCCACGCTCTGCGTGGGAACCCGCGTCCGGACGCTCTGCGTCCCGTCCGGTACAGGCTGGCGACGCTCCATACGGGTCGGTTGCTCAGCCCAGCGGTTTCGGGACGCAGAGCGTCCGGGCTGCGTTCCCACGCAGAGCGTGGGAACCAGGACTCCGATCCGGCTTTACCCTGGTAGAAGTGCTAGTGTCGATGGCGCTCATCCTGTTTATTATGAGCATCCTGGCAGGCGCCTTCGGGGCCGCGTCGCAGGCCGTCAGCGACCTAAAGGCGGCCGGCGACATGGCCGAGAAGCTGCGCGCCGCATCCAACGTCATCAAGCACGACCTGGGACAAGACCATTTCACCGACAGCAACCAGGGCAGCCCCCGTCTGAGCGACCCCAATTTCTGGGACCGACTCGACACGACCAAGACGCCGCCGCCGGGGCCTTATGGCTTCTTCCGAATCTATCAGACAGGTCAGGCTACCCAGGAAGGCGTCGATCTGGATACCCTTCCTTCCTTCACCCAAACGAATACCTCGCTCCATTACACCATCGCCCAACACGGTGCCCGGCGCAGCGATTTCTTGTCCGCTGTGGTTGCTCCCGGCTCTGCCCTTCTACAAGGCAGCCCGACCGGGCCATACCTGAACGGCGACAACTTTTATCAAGATCCACCGCCAGCTAGCGTGTTCAGTTCCCAATTCGCCGAAGTGGAATTGTTCCTCCAGCAGACGACAGGGGATTTGACGGAAGGCTCTCCGGCGCCCGGCCCGCAAGCGCAACAGCTATTCGCTCTCTTCCGACGGCAACAGCTGGCCGTTCCAAGGAGTTGGACGCAGACAGCCGCCATCTCCGCGGCGGAAGCCAATGCCGACTTTGAAATGAGTATGTCGAATAACGCCTTCAATACGATGCAAGACCTGAGCCAACCGGTGAAGCGCTTCAATTGCACTGGCAACCTTGCGGGTGTGCCTACTGGCGGAGCATATCCGCAGATCGGCAATGCCTCCGACTTGCTATTGAATGACGTGGTGTCGTTCGACGTGCGAATTCTGCTCCAAGGCGGGTCTGATTTCGTGGACTTGTTCGATCCGTCCGTCGTGGCCTTTACTAACAAGAATGCGGCGTTTCCATTCACCACGCCCGCTGGCCTCCCGTCCAACGCAGGCCCGCGCGCCTTTGACACGTGGTCGAACCAGGGCAACTACGCGAACTGGAACACGCCTGGCGACGGCACAACCACCTTCACTTGTGTTCCTCTGTACAAGAACAACATCACTGGGCAAACGATTATCATCAAGGCCATCCAGATCACCCTGCGCGTGTGGGATTTTAAGACGAAAAAGACGCGCCAAGTGACCATTGTGCAGCAAATGTAGAGACGTGCCTATCGTTGCCCAACGGCGCCAATGAAGGTAAGGCCGACACACCCCCCACGCGCGCGGGTGTCGGCCTTGGCGCCCTTGATTATCGTCGAAAGACAGTTTTTCGCTCCGAAATTGATGTAAGGCTCGAATACTGAAGGGGAGTCCCATGAACCTCCGACGCAACCAAGCCGCGACGCGACGCCGCGGCGTCATCCTGCTGGTCGTGCTGGCCATGCTGACGCTGTTCGCCATCGCCGGCATCACCTTCGTCCTCTACGCCAACGCCGCCTCCGAGTCGGCCCGCATTAATCGCGATTCGGAGACGTTGACCACTGCCGACATGGACCCGAACGCCGCCTTGTCGTTCTTTTTGAACCAACTCATTTACGGCGTGGACGACCAGACCGGCGTCGAGTCCGCCCTGCGCGGCCATAGCCTTGCCGAAACCATGTATGGATCGTGGAACGCTGTGAACGGCATAGCGTCGGACGTGCCTTTCAACGGCACGGGGCGGCTCTATGAGCCGAATACGCTCGGAACCACGGACGGCTACAACATGGTGAATTACACCTTCTTCACGACGGACGGCAATAACCCCAGTCCGGGAAGCGTTCTTCGCGATCCGTCCCGAATCGGCGCCCGCCTCACCCTCAGCGCCGCTCCCAACACTTATACCGGCAGCCAGAACGCGCCTTACACCTATGCCGATCTGAATAATATGTGTCTGGCCACAATCCGGGCTTCCGATGGGATGGTGCTGCAGCCGTCGTACTTCCGAAGCTGGACCGGGATCGGCGCGCTTGACCCAAGTCTGGCCAATCCGGCTTGGAACGCTCCCGGCAACACCAATCCCCCCTACAAACACCTGACGCTTCGTCCCCGGCGCGGCGATATGAACGCGAGTTTCCCTCCTCCGGCCTCAGCGACCGGCGACGTGAAAAATCTGGTCTACTCGCCGGGCGGCAACGACAGCATATGGATCGACATTGGGGCGCCGGTCCTCATCTCCTCCAACGGCGTCAAATACAAGATGCTCGTGGCGCCGCTAGTTCTCGACCTGGACAACCGCATCAATCTCAACGTGGTCGGCAACGTCCTGGCCAACGGAAAACTTCACGCCGGCAATCAAGGCGGAGGGACGTGGGAAGTCAATATGAGCAAGGTTCTCAATGCGGGCGCCAACGAGTGGCAGAACATTTTCATTGGCGGCGCCGGCACCCTTGGCCGTTACGGCGCTGGCCAACTGCCGATCCCGCCCGCGACATTCACACCGCCATTCGCGGCGCCCGGTTCGGCGCCGCACTCTTACGCCGGGATCGACTTCAACGGCACTACCGATCCCCCAGGGGCGCCGACTGCTACAGGCCCGTACCAGCTGCCGGCCGCTGGCGGGACGCAAAGCTTCCCGACTTTCGTCCCCGGCTTCGGCAACGGCGGCTATCTCGAAACGACGGTCAACGGCACGGCGGCCCCTTACAACCACCCGATGGTCTTTAACCCGTTGGCGCCGATGGCCGGCAATCGCTTGCTGACGCTGCCCTCTCAGGCGAGCATACTGTGGGCCGGCCTCAACGGTTCGCCCGGGTCCGATCTCGTTCGGCTCTGCCCCATCAACTTCAGCGCGGCGAACCCAGCGACGATCAACCTGACGACTTTACTGAGCATGAACCTTGACCGAGCCGGCGCTTCACCTTACATCTTTGATCCCACCACGGCGCCCTATACCATCAGCACGAACGCCACAGGCGCCTTTACCCAGTACGGCGTTACCGCCGGTTCCGCTTTCCCGCCGCTGGCGAATCGCAACACGCCGCCCGCATCCACAGGGGAGTTCGACCATCCCAACACATGGCGCTCAATTTTGCCCCAAATGCTGACACGCCTCAACCTCAACCGGACCCTGACCGCTTACCCGCCTTATGATACCTCGACGGGACTCTACACCATCGCGGCCCAGGCGACCCAAGCGACGACCGAACGTCAGAATTTCGCTAAGGAAATTTACAATCGCCTGGTCTACGTCACCACCGGCGGACCTGTGCCGTCCCCGATCCCAGGCGGACAGCATGACACTTACCAATGGTTGGCTCAACTGTCGGTCAACATCGTCGATTACATCGACACGGACGACGTGATGACGCCCTTCCAGTGGAACACGGCCGCCGACATCGTTTACGGGACTGAACTGCCCAAGCTTGTCGTCAACGAAGGCTACGTTCAGTACAGCAACCACTTGCCGGGCGGCATCGACGCCACCGGCAAGGCTGTGATTCAGTACGACCTCAACGCCTGGATCGAGCTTCTGAATCCGCTACCCGACAGCCCCGACCTCAATACGCTTGCGGGGCAACCCGATAACGCGGCCGTACTTCAATACCCGACGGGCGCCGCGCCCATCTATCAGGTGCTTCTCACCAACCACAACACCAACATCCGGGCGACTTCCAACCTCACCGGAACGCCGGACGCCGCGCCGCTCATGACGGTCAACGACTTCACCAACGGCGGCAGCCCTTCGGTGCTACAGCAGGTAATTCTGCCGGCCGGGACGGCATACCAAACTTCGCCGGTTGCCGGCCAGGGGACCAAGGGCTTCTACACCCTCGGCCCAAAGAACGACCCTACCATCCCTGGTGTGACATATCCATCGTCGAACATGACCGTTCTCACGGTCCCCATTCCCCTTGTGGGGGAACCAGCCCCGCCTACCACCAAGACGTCGGTGCTGCTGCAACGACTTGCTGACCCGCATCAGGTGTTCAGCCCGGGCAATCCCTATGTCACGGTCGATTACATTGAGGACTTGCCCCCTTCGGATGGTCGGACTGCGACGACGACGACGACGATAGCGACGCCGCGGGTTCCCACCTGGGCTACGGAGACCTCCTTCGGCCGCAGTCAGCCCTATGCCGCGGCCGGAGGCCAGCAGATGCCACAGGCGCCGAACACAAAAAACGCCGCCGGGCCTCAGAACACGTTCGGCCGGCACAACGCCGTTGAGGATACCGTGCCGCCGCCGCCCGCCGCGACCGCTGGCCAGACGCTTAAGGTTCCTTTCGACTGGCTGGTCCACCTCGACCGGCCGCTCATCAGCCCCGTCGAGCTACTGCAAGTGTCGGCCTACCGGCCGCATGAATTGACGCAGCAGTTCGTACCCGGCGGTCCCTTCCCTGGCGTCCCCGGCACTTTCGGCACGTCGTTTCAACATGTCGCTCCGTGGACGACGGAAAAGGCCCGGCTCTACCGTTTATTGGAGTTCGTCAAGACCTGGAACACGCCGCCGGGACTTGCCGACGGCGGCCGCGTCCCCGGTATGGTCAACATCAACACAATTGATCTGACGAGTTCCACACCTTCACCAGTGTTTCAGGCGCTAGCCGACCTTGAGTCGGGAAACAGCTTTACGGCTGCCGACGTACAGACTGCTTACACTGCTCTCAAGACAGCACGCACACCAAGTGGTATACCCGCAATAGGCGACCAACCGTTCTGGAGTATGGCGCAGGGGGCGGCGGACGCCGGCCCCGATGCGATGGGCGGTACGCGCGGCATTGCTCAAACGCTGTTGAGTGGGGCGTTTTCAACCAGCAGCGCGCACCCCTATCAAAAAATGGAATTGCTTAACAAGTTGTTCAATAACGTGACGACGCGCAGCAATACCTTCGGGGTATGGCTGACCGTCGGCTTCTTCCAGGTGACGGACGACTCGGTCCTGCCCGTGAAGCTCGGCGCCGAGATCGGCGCGGCGGATGGGACGAGCATCCGCCACCATATGTTCGCCATCGTGGACCGCACGAACGTGCAGACCTTCACCACTGCGACGGGCGCCGGAGGGGTTACGGCTGGCAACGGCGTCGCCCTAAACATCAACTTCGCACCAAGCCCACCGAACCCGGCTAATACTGTAATAGACTCGAGGACGGGTCGGTCGTGGCAAATACAGCAGGGATCGCTGCTGGTCTACGAGCCGAACACGCCGAATGAGGAGACCGTGACCGTGCTGGCTGGTGGGACGACGGCGAACTTCACGCTGAACCACAACCCCAAGGTACCAGTTGCCAGCCGAGGCAATCCGGGGCCGTGGCTTCGCTACGATCCGAGGCAGGACGGCCAAGTGGTTCCATACTTCGCCATCATTGACTGACAGGCCTTGCGTCCAACGAGCCGCGACCGTGAGGGA
>DHJA01000217.1:20804-78960 GCA_002404095.1 Planctomycetaceae bacterium UBA4732
GAGCCGCGACCGTGAGGGAGCGGGTGAGGTTCCTGAACCTTGCCCGCGCTCTCACGGTCGCGGCGCAGGGTCGGCCGGGCGCCTAAAACCTTGGCGGATTGGCGGAGAGCCATGAAGAGCCAGTAATGCCAACAACTTACGTCCCGCCAACACCTTCCGCCAACCCGCCAAATGGCGGGACGATTTGACTGCCTTCCTATAAATGCTACCATCCCTTCTGACCCTCCTCGGAACGTCAGGAAGGACGGAAGCCAACAATGGATGCGACCGCGCAATATCCCCTCCGCCAGCTGGCCGACTCCTACGGCGTCGAACCCGGCTACCACGACGACCTCAAACGCTGGCACGACGCCGACCCCGAATCGCTCCTGGCCGTGCTGCGCCTCCTCGGCGCCCACCTGCACGGCCTCGGCGACGTGGAGGCGGCCTTGCGCGAACGCCGGCAATCGTTGTGGCGCCGGCCGCTCGAACCCATGCTAGTCGCCTGGGACGGCCGCGCCCCCGGCGCCCTACTGCGACTGCCCGCGAGTGAATCGACGACGCGGATGGAGTGCCGGATCGACTACGAATCCGGCGAATCCAAAACCTGGCCCTGCACGGCCAATATGTTTCACGTCGTCGAGGGCGCCGACGTGGAAGGCGTCGCCTACGAGGCCCGCCGGCTGACGCTTGCGTCGCCGCTGCCGATCGGCTGGCACAAGCTGACGGTCCAGTGGAAGGGCCACAAAGCTGAATGTACCTTGCTGTCGGCGCCGACGCGCGCCTACGGCCCCGACAAGAGGATGCACACCTGGGGCGTCTTCCTACCGCTGTACGCCGTGCGATCCGCGCGCGATTGGGGCACAGGCGACTTTACCGATCTCGGAAATCTCATTGATTGGGTGCAGAACCAAGGTGGCGGCATCGTCGGCACGCTGCCGCTGCTGGCCGCGTACCTGGATAAGCCGCTGGAGCCGAGTCCGTACTCGCCGGCCAGCCGATTATTCTGGAACGAGCTATACATCGACCCGCGTCAGGCGGCGGAGTTCACCGCGGCGCAAGGCGTGGTGAACGCGCGGAACTTCGCCGTTGAACGCGACGCGCTGCGGGCCGCGCCGCTAGTCGATTACAAGCGCACGGCCGCCCTAAAGAGACGGGTATTGGAGGAAATGTCTCGCGCCTTCTTCGCCAAAGCGGGGCAGCAGTTGCCGGACTTCCAGCGATTCACGGCTTCTCACTCGCGCGTCGAGGAATACGCCCGTTTCCGCGCCGTGGGCGAGAAGCGGGGCGAATCATGGTGGGCGTGGCCGGAACGCCTGCGCAACGGCCTCATCGAAGACGGCGATTACGACGAAGCGGCCAGGCGTTATCATCATTACGTGCAGTGGTTGGCGGACGCACAAGTATCGGCCCTGGCGAAGCGAGCGGGCAAGCGCGGCCCCGGCCTTTACCTCGACCTGCCGCTAGGCGTCAACCCGGACGGCTATGACGTATGGAGCGACCGCGAAGCGTTCGCCGTGGGCGCGTCGGCGGGGGCGCCGCCGGATTCGTTCTTCACACTGGGCCAAGAATGGGGCTTCCCGCCGCTGCACCCCGAAAACCTACGCAGAACCGGCTATCGCTACTTACGCGATGTCTTAAAGCATCATTTCCAGTACGCCGGCGTCCTGCGCATCGACCACCTGATGGGGCTGCACCGTTTCTATTGGGTGCCGCGCAACTTCGGCGCCGCGAAGGGCGTTTACGTCCGTTATTCATCGGACGAGTTGTACGCGGTATTCTGCCTGGAATCGAACCGCAACCAATGTGCGTTGGTGGGCGAAGACCTCGGCACGGTGCCGCCGGAAGTGCGACCGGCGATGGCCCATCACAACATTCACCGGCTATATCTCGGCCAATTCGAGATGAAGCCGGATCGCAACGACCCGTTCACTTGGGTGCAGGGCGGTTCGGTGGCCAGCCTCAACACGCACGACCTGCCGACGTTCGCGGCCTTCTGGAACGACGTGGACATAGCGGATCGTCAAAGTCAGGGATTGATCGGCGACGAGGAAGCGCGGCGCGAGCGCGAGTATCGGCGCAACCTACGCGAAGTGGTGTTGGAAAAGCTGCGGCAAGAGGGGCGAATAGGCGACGACGCGGACCCGAAATGGGTATTACGGGCGTGTTTGACGCACATGGCGCAATACGGCGAGCCGTTATTCGTGGTGAGCAACCTCGAAGATTTGTGGCTGTCGAACGAGCCGCAAAACCGCCCCGGCACGACCTGGACGCAACAGCCGAACTGGCAGACGAAGGCGGCGCATCCGCTGGAGGCGCTCGATGGACTACCGGGACTGCGCGAGACGCTGCGGTCGCTGGACCAGGCGGTGCGCTCGCGGCGGTAGGACGGCCAAACTCGACGCATGCCCATGAAGGCATACGCCAAAACATTGATCGCCGTTGCACAAAACGGCCGATAAAGTTAAAGTACAATACAGTTAGTCGGTTACCTAGCTTCTGCCGGTTCGGAGTTTTCTTTGGCGATACGACGGAATTGGCTGCGATTGATCGCGTTGGTCGGCTTGGGGGCGTTCCTCGCCAACACGCCTGCCGCCGCGCGTCTTTTCACCGTCATTCTGATCGGCAACGAAAGCCGGCCGCATGTTTGCGACGAGCAGCATTCCCCGGCGGCGGAGACCCTGCCCGAACATGGCCGCGCTCCTTGCTGCCCCGGCTGCCCTGACTGCCCCAAGAGTCCATTCGCCCCGAAGTGTCCGTGCCCCGGCGGTTGCGCCCTGTGCAACGTCGCCAAGGTTCCCTGTCACATCCCGTCCTATGATTTCACCTGCGCCGCCGCCTGCCAAGAGGCCGGCCTCCCGGAACTCACCTCTTTCTACACCCCTCCCGCCGCCGGACGTTTGATCCGCCCGCCCCGCGTTTGAAACGTCTCTCGCCAAAAAGTTAGTCTCACGACTTTCGTACTGTCAACCATTCCTTTTCGTCGCCTGACGTGGACCGTCTCCTGGCGGGACGGTTCGGCCTACAGCGCGCCCTTTGGGGCGCGAACGGAGGGTTTCCATGAATAAAAATGTAAGCAAACGCGCGCCCGCGGTCCTGGTCTGGTTCGGCCGTGTCGTACCCAACCTACTCGTCCTCGCCGGCCTGGCGGCTTTCGCCTGGTGGGGCCATGAGACCGGCTGGAAGCTGCCCAAGTTCGCCGCACTGGCCGGGGCCGGGCCGGAAAAGGAGGCGAAATGGTGCGACGACCATAACGTCCAGGAATCCTTGTGCGTCGAGTGCAACCCGACGCTTTACCCTAAACCGAAGTCCTTCGGCTGGTGCGCCGAACACGGGGTCATGGACTGCCCCTTGCACCACCCGGAGGTCGCCCAACTCTCGTACCCGCCCGTCGTCGCGCCGGCCGACCTCGAACGGGCGCGGCGGGGACTGGAGTTCACCGACCGCCCCGAAAATAGCCAGGAGAGCAAGATTAACGAGCGCCGCGTCCAGTTCGCCTCGGACGAAGCCTTCGATAAGGCCGGCGTGGACGTGCGGCCCGCCCGCCGGGAAGCCGTGGTCGAGTCCGTCCCTGCCAACGGCGAAATTGTTTACGACGAGACGCGGGTCGCCCGCCTGTCGGCGCGGCTGCCCGGAACCCTGTGGTGGCTGGGAAAGACGGTGGGCCAGCGCGTCGCCCGAGGGGAAGTTCTAGCCTTGGTGGACGCCGCCGAGGTGGGCAAGGCCAAGGCCGATTTGCTCCAGGCGCTGGCCGAAGCGGACCTTAAAGGCAAGACCCTGGAACGGCTGCGGCCCCTCGCGGGTCAGGCGGTCGCCGGCTCGCAGTTTCTGGACGCGGAGGCCGCCCTACGCGAGGCCCAGATTCACCGGGCGACCGCTCAGCACGCCCTGGTCAACCTAGGTCTCCCGATCCGGCCCGAGGATCTGAAGGGTCTGAGCGACGATGAAGCCGCTCGCCGCGTCCAGTTTCTCGGTATTCCCGACTCCTTGACGAAGGCCCTCGACCCCCGGACCACGACGGCGAACCTATTGCCGGTGACGGCCCCGCTTGACGGCGTCGTGGTCACGCGGCAGGCGGCCGCCGGCGAGGTGGTCGATTCGTCCAGGGTCCTATTCATGGTGGCCGACGTGAGCCAGATGTGGGCCACGCTCGACCTCCGCGTCGAGGACGCCCGCCTCGTCGCGCTGGAACAGAAGGTCCGCTTCCGGCCTGACGGCCGGCAGGGCAAGGAGGATCTGATCGGCAAGGTCGCCTGGGTGAGTACGGGTGTGGACGAGAAGACGCGGACGGTCAAAGTCCGTGTCGAACTTCCCAACCCCAAGGGTGAGCTGCGCGACAGCACCTTCGGGACGGGACGGGTAATTCTACGGGAGGAGAAGGACGCTTTGGTCGTGCCCACCGAGGCCGTCCACCTAGTGGGCGACTGCACCGTCGTCTTCGTCCGCGACAAGGACTTCTTGCAGAAAGGCGCGCTCAAGTTGTTTTACGTCCGCGAAGTGCGGCCGGGGGCCAAAAGCGAGAACGGCCAGTTGACCGAGATCATTGTCGGCCTGCTGCCGGGCGAGGTGGTCGCCACGAAAGGCAGCGATGTGCTGCGGGCGCAACTGATGAAGGACAGTCTTGGGGAAGGGTGCTGCTGCGGCAAGTAACGGCTCGGCCCGATCAGATGAATTTCTTAGCATCAACGAGTCCCCTTGCGAGGAGGTTTTCCCTTGCTCAACTGGGTAATTGACTTCTCCCTGCGTCACCGCTTCTTCGTTCTCTTGGGCGTGGCGGCGGTCGCGGCGGTCGGCGTCTTCTCCCTGTTCAATCTGAACATCGACGCCTTCCCCGACACCACGCCCGTCATGGTGCAGATCAACACTGTGGTGCCAGCTCTGGGACCGGAGGAGGCGGAGCGGCAGATCACTATCCCCATTGAGCAGGCGTTGGGCGGAATGCCGCGCCTTGAGGGGATGCGCTCCATTTCCAAGTTCGGCCTCTCCCAGGTGGTCGTGACATTCGAGGACGGCACGGACATCTATTTCGCACGGCAGGTGGTGAACGAGCGGCTGCTCTCGGTGGAATTGCCCCAGGGGTCGCCGCGCCCCGAACTCGGCCCGGTGTCCACTGGCCTGGGAGAGGTCATCAACTACATGGTGACGGGCAAGGGCGACGACGTGACCTCCTTGCGCACTATCCACGACTGGGTCATCAAGCCCAAGCTGCGGACGGCGAAGGGGACGGCCGAGGTCAACAGTTGGGGCGGCTTCGAGAAGCAGTACCAGGTCCGCCTCGACCCGACGCGCCTGGTCAAGTACGGACTGACGTTTGACGAAGTGGTCGCGGCCGTGCAGAAGAACAACCTGAACGTCGGAGGCGGCAGCATCCGTCAGGCCGACGGGATGCTCCTTGTCCAGGGCGTCGGCCGAACGGGGACCATCGACGAGATCAAGAACGTCGCCGTGGCCGCCAAGGACGGCGTGCCGGTTCGCGTGGGCGACTTGGGCGACGTACAGATCGGCCACGAAATCCGCCGCGGCGCGGTGACGTTCGACGGCAAGGGCGAAGCCGTGATGGGCCTGGGCTTCATGCTCATGGGTGAGAACAGTCACGAAGTGACTTGGAACCTGAAGAACAAGCTGGAGGAGATCAAGACGACGCTGCCGCCCGGCGTCAAGGTGCAGCCGGTCTATGATCGAACCGAGTTGGTGGATTTCGTCATCGACACAGTGCGGGTGAACCTCCTGGAAGGCGGCCTTTTCGTCATCGCCGTCCTCTTCCTGTTCCTGGGCAACCTGCGGGCGTCCCTTATCGTGGCCGCCGCCATCCCGCTGTCCATGCTCTTTGCCTTCATGGGCATGTACCGCTTCGGCATCGCCGCCAGCCTGCTGAGTCTGGGGGCCATCGACTTCGGCATGGTGGTCGATTCCTCCGTGGTCATGGTCGAAAACTGCGTGCGCTGTCTGGCCCACTCACCGGGGCGCGACCCCCTCCAGGTCGTCCGCGAAGCGGCCGTCGAGGTGCGCAAGCCGACCATGTTCGGCGAACTCATCATTATGATCGTCTACCTGCCGATCCTGACGCTGGAGGGCGTCGAGGGAAAGATGTTCCGTCCGATGGCTCTGACGGTCATCTTCGCCCTGGCCGGCTCGATGCTGTTGTCGCTGACGCTCATGCCGGTGCTGGCAAGCCTGGTGCTGCCCCAAGGCCGCAAAAAGCCGTCGCCCTGGTGGGCGCGGCTGGCCCGCCGGGCCGGCGCCGTCGTTGTATTAAGCGCGCTGGCCGTGGGGGTTTACGCCGTGAGCCGGTCGCCCGTACTCGCGGGGGGTTCGCTACTCGTTCTCACCGGCCTATGGCTGGCGGCCGACGAAGGGGAGCGCGAGCCGTTCCTGATGCGCGTGGTCAAACTGGCTTATACACCGCTACTGAAGGCAATCATGCGCTTTAAGTTCGCCGTGGTCGCCTTCGCCGCCTGCGTCCTGGTGACGGCGTTCGTATTCATCGCCCCGAACCTTGGTTCTGAGTTTGTGCCCAAGCTGTCCGAAGGGGCCGTCTGCATCAACATCACACGCCTCGCGGGGACCGATCTGGACCAGGCCGTCCGCTACAACACGCGGATGGAAAAGGCCGTGCTGGCGGCGTTCCCCGACGAGGTCGAGCACGTCTGGAGCCGAGCCGGGACCGCCGAGGTGGCGACCGACCCGATGGGCGTGGAATTGACCGACTTCTTCATCACCTTGAAGCCCCGCGAGCAATGGAAGAAGGCCGCTACACAGGACGAACTGACGGAACTGATTGAAAAGGAAGTCCACGACCTACCCGGCCAGCACCTGTCCTTCACGCAGCCCATCGCCATGCGCCTCGACGAGATGGTCTCGGGCGTCAAGGCTCAGGTGGCGGTCAAGGTCTTTGGCGACGATTTGGACGAACTGAAGAAGAAGGCCGACGCTGTCGCGGAAGTACTCCAGTCGATCAAAGGCAACGCCGACGTGAGCGCCGAACAGATCACGGGCCAGCCGATGCTGCGCGTGGCGGTCAGACAGGACGAGATCGCCCGTTACGGCGTTTCCGCCAAGGCGGTGCTGGACCTGGTGGAGTCGGTCGGCAGCGTCAAGCTGGGCGAGGTCATGGAGGGCCAGCTCCGCTTCCCGCTGGTGATCCGCCTGCCGGAGAAGGACCGGGCCACCCCGGAGTCCATCGGCGCGCTGCTGGTGGCCACTCCGGCGGGCGAACGCATCCCCCTGTCAAGGCTGGCGGACCTGACGGTGGAGACGGGGCCGTCCACGATCACGCGCGAGTGGGGCCAACGGCGGGCCACCGTCACATGCAACATCAAAGGCCGGGACATGGGTGGCTTCGTCGCCGAGGCCCAGCGGAAGGTGGCCCAAAAGGTGCCGCTGCCGTCGGGGGGGCGATACCACATTGGGTGGGGCGGCCAGTTCGAGAGTCTGCAACGCGCCCGTACTCGCCTCCTGATCGTCGTGCCGCTGGCCATCGTGCTGGTCTTTGGACTGCTGTACCTGACGTATAACAACGTCGCGGACGCTCTGCGCGTTTTAACCGGCGTGCCCTTCGCGTGGGTGGGCGGCGTCGTCGCCCTGTGGCTGCGGGGCATGCCGTTCTCCATCTCGGCGGGTGTCGGATTCATCGCCCTGTCGGGGGTCGCGGTGCTGGGGGACATGATCCTGGTGTCCTACATTCGCCAACTCCGCGACAAGGGGCTGCCGCTTGAGGAGGCGGTCGAGCAAGCCGCCCAGACGCGCTTGCGGCCGGTGCTTATGACGACGCTGGTGGCCTGCCTCGGCTTCGTGCCGATGGCCCTTTCCACCGGCATGGGGTCGGAGGTCCAACGGCCCCTGGCGACCGTGGTAATCGGCGGCGTCCTGTCCGCGATGGTAATGTCACTGCTGGTGCTCCGCGTCCTGTACGTCCTGTTCAAGGCTCCCGGGACGACGGAAGCCGCGAAACCGCAAGGGCGCACGGAGCAAATCGAAACCGGAGAAAGGGTAGTTTCCGTGTGAAGGGGTTGAAGGGTTTTTACCGAAGAAAGGATTACGCCATGATGTGGAATCGATGGATCGCGAGCGTCTTGCCGGCGTTGCTCGCCGCCTTCGTCTTGGCGGGGGTTGGCTGCGACAAGAGGGAAGACAAGACGGCCCAGGCCACCGACAAGCCGGCCGCCGACAAGGCGGAGGCCGAGGGCCACGGCTGGTGGTGCGCCGAACACGGGATGCCGGAGGCGGAGTGCGCCCAATGCAACCCGAAGCTGGCCGCCAAGCTCAAGAAGGAAGGCGACTGGTGCAAGGAGCATAACCGGCCTGAGTCGCAGTGCATCCCCTGCCACCCCGAACTCAAAGAGAAGTTCGCGGCCGAGTACCGGGCCAAGTACGGCAAGGAGCCGCCCCCGATGACCGAGGAATCCACGGACGACTCAGGCAAGGGTAAGAAATGATGCTCGCCGCCAGCCGGCCCCTCGCCAGCAAAGCGCTGGGGCCGGCTGACCCGCGGCTCGCCGGCTCATGGACGAAAGGAAAAGCGATGAGAGCGAACCACCCATTCACGCGAGCGGCGCATCGGCTCCTGCCCTCCCTCCTGTTGTTCCTTGTCGGCATGAGCAACGCGGCGACCGCGCCGCCGCAGCCAGTAGTGTTCGACGCCACGCCGGCGAACGCCGCGCCCTCCCCACTGGGCTTGCCGGACTTGATTCGCATAAGTCTAGAGCGGAACCCGGCCCTAGCCCAGGCGGGGCTGGATGTCGAGGCCGCCCGAGGGCGCGCCCTCCAGGCGGGGCTGTACCCCAACCCCACAATCGGGGTGACCGGTGAAGAAATCGGGCGTCGGGGCGGGATTTACACGCTGCCCCTGATTAGTCAGGAGATCGTCAGGGGCGGCAAGCTCGGCCTGAGCCGCGCCGTGGCCGAGCGCCAGACGGACCAGACTTTGCTGGCGTTGCAACGGCAACGCTACGCCTTGTTCACGACCGTGCGGCAAGGTTACTTCGAGGTTTTGGCGAGCCGCCGTCGCATCGAAGTCCTGACGGACCTAGTCGGCCTGGCGGACCAGTCCTTAGTGAACGCTCGCAAGCTCCTGGAGGCGAAGGTCATCGCGGAACTGGACGTACTCCAATTCGAGGTCGAGCGCGACCGCTTCCGGGCCGACCTCGACGCCGCGCGGAATGAAGAGGCCGCCTCCTGGCGGCGGCTGGCTGCCGAAGTCGGGGCGCCCGACCTTCCACGCGCCCCCTTGGTGAACCTGCTCGGAGATGTGCTGCCGGACTACGGCTTCGACGAGGCCCGGGCGTTCGTGCTGGAGGAACATCCCGAAGTCCGGTCGGCCCGCGTCGGCGTCACGCGGGCGCAGCTCGCCCTGCGACGGGCGGAGGTGGAGAAGGTCCCCAATGTCACCGCCGATGTGGGCTATCAGCGCAATGTAAACGACCGCGAGAACGAGGCGCACTTCCAGGTCAGCTTGCCCGTCCCGCTCTGGAACCGCAATCAGGGCAACATCCTCGCGGCCCAGGCCGATGTGGGCCGGTCCCTCCAGGAGGTGGGCCGGGTCCAGAACGACCTGAGCGGTCGCCTGGCGGCGGCTTTCGGCCGCTACGCGGCGGCGAAGGTGCGGGCGGAACGCTATCGGGCTTCGGTCCTCCCCAACGCCCAGAAAGCGTACCGCCTCGCCCAGGAGGCGTTCAAGGGCGGGCAGTTCGAGTACTTGCGCGTCCTCCAGGCCCAGCGGGCGGCGGCGGAGGCCAACCTGGAGTACGTCCGCGTCCAGTCGGAGGCGTGGCAGGCCGCCGGCGAGATCGCCGGGCTGCTGCTGAAGGACTGCTGGCCGGCGCCGGCGCCGGAGAGATGATGCGCCCGGGGAGACATCGACGCCATGACGCACACTCACACGCGCGGCAGCCCCAAGGCGGGTCGGTACCTCGGCCTCTCCGTCGCCCTCACGCTCGCCTTCGTGGTCGGCGAGGCGGTCGCCGGCTACTTCGCCAACAGCGTGGCCCTGCTTTCGGACGCTTGCCACAACTTCGCCGACGCCCTGGCCCTGGGCCTCTCCTGGTATGCTGTTTGGATCGCGGGGCGACCGGCCGATGCCAAGCGGACCTACGGCTACCACCGCGTCGGCGTCCTCGCTGCCCTAGTCAACGCCGTGTCGCTGGTGGTGATTGCCCTCGTCATCTTTTGGGAGGCGGGCCAGCGCTTATGGTCCCCCAAGCCTGTCGGGGCCGGCCTCATGATCGGAGTGGCGCTGGCGGCGGTGGTGCTCAACGCCTTTATCAGCCTCTGGCTGCGGGCCGACGCCAAGCACGACCTGAACCTCCGCAGCGCGTACGTGCACATGCTGGGCGACGCCGTCGCCGCCCTTGGCGTGGTCGCCGCCGGCGTCGTCGTGCTGTTGACCGGGTGGACGGCGGCGGACCCCGTGGTTTCTTTTTTAATCGGCGGGCTGATTCTGTGGAGTTCGTGGGGCGTCTTGAGAGAGGCGGTTAACGTACTTTTGGAGGCGGCCCCGGCGGGCCTCGACATGACGGCGTTGGAGCAGGCAGTCCGCGGCGTGCCGGGCGTCCAGGGCGTTCATGACCTGCACGCCTGGACGGTCGCGTCGGAAATGGTGGCGTGTAGCTGTCACGTCCTGGTTGCCGAGCAGAGCGTGCGCGCCGGGCAACAGGTGCAGCGGGCCGTCGCCGGGATGCTGCGCGAGAAGTTTCGCGTCGCGCACACGACCATCCAGGTCGAGGTCGAAGGGTGTGAACCTGACGAAATGTACTGCACGCTGCGCTCCACGGCTGCGCACCCGGGGCATGACCACGGGGAGAAGGAGTAAAGCCGGTTTGTCGCTTTAATCTCACTTTCAACCGGCTGGCGCGACAAGCCGGCGGCGCTGGACGAGGCGGTCACAGCGGCGAGACGATCCGCGCGTCGTTTCATTCTTTGGGCGGTCCAACATTCGCGGGGGCGTTGCGTCCATCGGAGTCGCCGCCTACCCAGACTTTGACCGTCCCATCCTCACCTCCCGAGACAAGGGTCGTGCCGTCGCTGCTTAACGCATGTCTGCCGCGCGAGGGAGACATGCTTTCGCGGCGGCCTTGCTGCTGTCACTGTTCCGAACAGGGCCGCGAAAGCATGGCACCCAACGTAAAAGTCACCCAAGTAAAAGACGCACACCCGATGGCTGGTGACAATGGAAATAGGGTACGCATATACAGTACAAATTGCAATGCAGGGCGCGACCGGCTAATCGGGCCGCCTGTCCATCGCCGCCCAAATTTGGAGAATAAGGCCTATGCCTATACGGTTTCGCTGCAAGTATTGTGATCAATTGCTGGGCATCGCCCATCGCAAGATTGGCACGGAGGTCCGTTGTCCGGACTGCCACAAAATGGTGCTAGTGCCCGCCGAGGACGCGCCGGATGTGGAGGAAGCGACTCGGAAGGGCAATCCGCCGTCCGAGGGCGGCGACATCGACGCTCCGCCACAACGATTCATCGCAAGTCCCGCTGGCGACCAGTCAAAAGGGGCCGGCGCGCCCACATATTCGCCCGCCGCCCCGGCTCCGGAGCCGTTCGATGGGGAGCCGTATCGACTTCCCGCTCCGGTCGCTGGCTTTGTTTTGTCGCCGTGGCACACCATGTTGCTCGCCCTCGCTGCGCTATTCGTCCTTGTCTTGGCGTTCGCGGTCGGCTTGCTGGTCGGGCGCTATTTGTTATGACGGAGCGGCAACCGTTTAAGGCTCTCATGGTCTTGTCGAAGGCGCCGAAAGCGTGGCGTTCGCTTGGGCGACGACAGGCGCCGGCGGGTTGAACTCCAGCCAGAGGGACTCGCCTTCGACGTAAGGGACCGGTAGTTTCACGTCATAAACCGTCCAATTTTTCGTCAACGCGGCTCGCCGCATCTCCTCCGGTCCGATCGTTACAGAGCGAGGAGTTTCCGCACTCGTTGAAGAAACGTAGACGGCGTGCAGGACGAACGGCCGATCCGGTCCCATGTGCCAGCCGCGCCGAACCGCCAGGCGAAGTTGACTAATTTCCGATTCGCTCACGACGCCGTTGGCGGCGGCTTGTAGGTGGTGCAGCTTGCCGGCGACGGCCCAGCCGTTTGCCGTTCCGGGCGCGGCGTAACGCACGCGCAGGGCGTCGGGTTCCTCCGCGCCTTTCAGCCGTGTGGGAAAAGAGGTTAATTGCACGGCCTCACTCTCGCGGGAGGGAACCACGTCCTTTAAGCGAGTTCCGGTGTGATAACAGTAGAAGAACTTGCCGCCGTCGTAATCCCAGGGGAAGGGATCAACCACGAGGGTCGAGTCCGCCGGAACGCCCTCAAGGAGACGGCCGCGGTCTAACACCTCCTCGATCTCGCGCCGCGGGGTAAAGTACGGCTGGCGCAGGACGGCCACGACGCGGCCGTTGGTTTCGCAATGGACAACGGCGATGGCTGCGAAAAACAAGGAGACAACGCCTACGAGTATCTTGGCCGTCACACCCCCCGGCCGTACGCGAGCGGCCAGGTAGCCGACGCCGCAAGTGAACAGCAACGCCACGCCGAAGTATTCGATGTATACGGGCAAATGGCCAATCCCGTATTGCAGTTCCAATTGATACCTCCGGGCGACGCCGATCAAAGGCGCCGGCAGGACGGCAAGGAGAAGTCCGAGGATCAACAGTCCGCCCCAGCGGGGCTGCTCGCCTGTTCCTCGCCTGACCACGGCCGTAATCAAAAGGGCCGCCGTGGCGAAGCCAAACGCCAGCGTTGGTAGGTGGGCGCCTACCGTCTTCCAAGTAAACACGTGCGGCGAGACGAGCGACGTAGTCAGGCCCGCGTAAGAAACGGGCCACGCGGCGACGATTTGCTTCAGAATCGTTTCGCTCACGACTCGCGCGTCCAGGCTCACGGCGTATCCCTGGGGCGCATACCCCGGCAGGGTGCGCAGCCACATGGACGCGAGCGTCAACAGGACGGCGACAGCGACGAACGGCACGAGCGCCGCCGCGCGGATCCAACGTCCGCGCGTCGTGAGGAATATACCGGCATGTAAGACCCAAAAGAGGTAAGTCATTTCATAGGTCAGGGCGGTCAGCAGGTAGAGCAGGACGCTGAGAGCCAGCCAGCGGAACCGGCCGCCGGTCAGGTAGCGGTGGAAGGCGCCGAGCGATAGGATCGTGCCCAGGAAGAGCCATTGCAACAGGCCGTTAAAAGCTAAAACGGGGTCCGGGAACAGGCGGAATTGGATGAAAGTAGCGGCGAGGAAACAGCAGAGGGCGGCCAGGTCGGGCGACGCGCCAAGGCGCTTCAACAGCCTATAAAAGACGAAAAGATTGAGGAGAACGAGCGCGATCACCGTCGTTTTATACCAAAAAAGATCGCGAAGCAGCCAAAACGAGGCGTCCTTGAGAATGTGGATTAAGGGATTGATCCGCGCGACCTTAAACGTCCAGCCGTTGATTTCGCTCAGCGCGTCATCAACGGGAGAGCAATTTTGGTAAATGCACAGGCCCGGCAGCGAGGAGTTATATAAGTCGTCGTTGAGCCAGCCCGTCTTCCAGAGGGGGAACAGCAGGAAAACGGCCCACGCCCCGACCAGCGGCACGCGCCAATCACTACGGCCAATCCCGTCGAGCAGGGCGCCAAGCCAGCGGAAGCGGATCATTGGCCTCTCCTTGCCTCTTGGGCGGCAAGTTGGAAACTTGCCGCAAAAAAGTCCTGGTACTCTGTGAAGCCTGCGATGAGAGGTGGGTGGGACAGGCGCCTCGCCGGTTTCAGACAGGCGAGGCGCCTGTCCCACTTCTCAAACGAAGATTGACAGGGCACTAGGATCTCACGGGCTTGTCGATCGCGCCAAAAGGGCCGCGCTCGCTTGGGCGGCGACGGGCGGCGACGGGTTGAACTCCAGCCAAAGGGACTCGCCTTCGACGTAAGGAACCGGTAGTTTCACGTCATAAACCGTCCAATTTCGCGTCAACGCGGCCCGCCGCATCTCCTCCGGGCCGATCGTTACGGGGCGCGGAGTTTCCGCACCCGTCGGAGAAACGTAGACGGCGTGCAGGACAAACGGCCGATCCGGCCCCATGTGCCAGCCGCGCCGAACCGCCAGGCGAAGTTGACTGATTTCCGATTCGGTCACGGCGCCGTTCGCGGCGGTTTGTAGGTGGTGCAGCTTGCCGGCCACGGCCCAGCCGCGTTCCGTTCCGGGCGCGGTGTAACGCACGCGCAGGACGTCGGAACCTTCCACGTCTCCCGGCGGGATGGCCAGCGGGTTAACGTACAAGGCGTCACGCTCACGTGAGGAAACCACGCCTTTTAAGCGAGTTTTGGTGTGGTAGCAGTAGAAGTAATTCCCGATCTGGTAAGAGTCCCATGGGAAGACGTCAACCACAAGGGTCGCGCCCGCTGGAACGCCTTCCAGAAGGCGGCCGCGGTCCAACACCTCCTCAACCTCGCGCCGGGGGGTCAAATAGGGTTGGCGCAGCACCGCTACGACGCGGCCGTTGGTTTCGCTATGGAACACCGCGACGGCCGCGAAAAACATACTGGCAACGCCCACGAGCATCGTGGCCGTCACACCCCTCGGCCGCACTCGCCCTGCCAGGAAGCCGACGCCGCAAGTGAACAGCAGCGCCACGCCGAAGTACTCGATGTATACGGGCAAATGGCCCATCCCGTATTCCAGTTCCAATTGATACCGGCGGGCGACGCCGATCAAAGGCGCTGGCAGGACGGCCAGAAGAATTCCGAGGATCAGCAGTCCGCTCCAGCGCGGCCGTTCCTCGGTTCGTCGCCATACCACGGCCGTTATCAGAATGGCCGCCGTCGTGAAGCCAAACGCCAGCGTAGGCAAGTGGGCGCCTACGGTCTTCCATGAGAACACCCCCGACGAAACGGACGACGTGGTCAGGCCTGTGTAGGAGACGGGCCAGGCGGCGACGATTTGCTTCAGAATCGTTTCGCTCACGACTCGCGCGTCCAGGTTCACGGCGTATCCCTGGGGCGCGTACCCTGGTAGGGTGCGCAGCCACATGGACGCGAGCGTCAACAGGACGGCGACAGCGACGAACGGCACGAGCGCCGCCGCGCGGATCCAACGCCCGCGCGTCGTGAGAAAAATACCGGCATGTAAGACCCAAAAGAGGTAAGTCATTTCATAGGTCAGGGCGGTCAGCAGGTAGAGCAGGACGCTGAGAGCCAGCCAGCGGAACCGGCCGCCGGTCAGGTAGCGGTGGAAGGCGCCGAGCGATAGGATCGTGCCCAGGAAGAGCCATTGCAACAGGCCGTTAAAAGCTAAAACCGGGTCCGCGAACAGGCGGAACTGGATGAAAGTAGCGACGAGGAAACAGCAGAGGGCCGCCAGGTCAGGCGACGCGCCAAGGCGCTTTAACAGCCTATAAAAGACGAAAAGATTGAGGAGAACGAGCGCGATCACCGTCGTTTTATACCAAAACAGATCGCGAAGCAGCCAAAACGAGGCGTTCTTGAGAATGTGGATTAGCGGATTGATCCGCGCGACCCAAAACGTCCAGCCCTTGATTTCACTCAGTGCGTCGTCAACGGGAGAGCAATCGCGGTAAATGCACAGGCCCGGCAGCGAAGAGTTATACAAGTCGTCGTTGAGCCAGCCGGTCTTCCAGACGGGAAACAGCAGGAAAACGGCCCACGCCCCGACCAGCGGCACGCGCCAATCGCAACGGCCCAGTCCGTCGAGCAGGGCGCCAAGCCAGCGGGAGCGGATCATTGGCCTCTCCTTGCCTCATGGGCGGCAAGTTGGAAACTTGCCGCAAAAAAGTCCTAGGCCGCAATCGACGCGCTCTTCTTGGCAATCGGCCCCGCCAGAGCCGCGACTTCGCCCGCCAAGCGCTCAACCAATCCGTTCGGGGGACGCTCGCCGAATTCGAGCAGGCGATCCGATAGCAAGTCCGTCAGGGCCAGCACCGGCCGGGCGGATCGCACCTCGTCGGCGAAGTCATGAAATCGCCGGCAATAGACCGTCGGGTCAAACCGCGCCAGCGCATGGCGCCGGGCGTTGGAACCCAGGCGTTCTCGCAAAGGCCGGTCGCGGCACAAGCGTTCCAAAGCGCGGGTCAGTTCGTCTTCCGAGGATATTTTATGAACGACGTTGTCAGGAAATTCCGCATAGCAGCCGTGATTCCAGACTATGGTCGCCGCCCCAGCGAATAGCGCGTTGAGCAGGCTACTTGAACTCTCTCCAAAGTGCGGATTGCGCACGTTCAACACGAGGTCCGCCCGCGTCAACTCCCGCCATAGGTCGCGGTCGGACAACCGGCCGGCCAAACAGACCACGCTGGTCAGGTCATAGGCGCTAATGACGTCTCTGAGGTGTTGCTCGTAGTCGTCCTCTCCCTTGCCGATGACCGTATACGTGACATTGCCGCGCAAATAGCGGCTCTGACCGATTTGCTCGATCACTTTGTGGATCAATTTATTGGAATTAAGGACTCCGAAGGTCAACAACCGGGTCTTACCGGAAGGATGGGCCTGCCGGGCAGTCGTCTCTTGGGCGTGGCTAACGCACGGGCCAAACGGCGGGAAGTCCAGCATGGCGACCGGGGAGGAAGTGGCGGCGGCGACGCGCTCGCGGCTGTACTCCGAGTGAACGATGACGCCGAGACAGCGGCGAAGGGCCGATTTGAACATGGGAAAGTCAAGGCCGGCCGCGTCGTCCATGATCTCACGGCGCCGCCGTTGACGCATGACCCACGACGTAGGCGCGTCCGTAGGCCCTTCATTGTAAAGGAGGTGGCGGGTTATGCCGTCCGGGTCGCGCCGCTGTTGTAGATCGTAGCCGCGGAAGAAACCGCGCAGCACAAGGTCGTGGAGGATCACGATGCCGGGGTGCCGAATCGACGCTTCATAAACCATTTTATGGTTGAAATGGTGGTCGCCCATATTGTAGACGACCATGTCGCAGCCTTGGAGCGTTTGTAGGAGGTCGTCGTGAGGGCCGTCGCCGACGGTTTCGACCGGCCCGCCGTCGGAGCGCGGCGGCGGCACGACGCCGGCGGCGGGGGCGGGGGCGAAAACAAGAACCTCGTCTTCCTTCCTCAACTCCGCGACGGCCTGCTGACTGTAATGGCCAATGGCGCTGTGCGCGTGATAGGGGGTGAACCATGCGATTTTCATGCGCGTCTCCGATTAGCCGGCCAGCCGGTCGAGAACATTGTCCCAGTGAATCCGCTTATGGACGAGCGTCTCCGCGGCGGCTCGCCCCATCTCCCGGACGCGGTCGCCGGCCGACCAGAGCTTCTCCATCGCCCGCGCCAGACTCTCCGGCGTCGGCTCCAGCATCAGGCCGTTGACTTCGTGTTCGACCAACTCGTCGGTGCCGCCGGAGTCCGTGAAGGTCAAGACCGGCTTATGGCTGTGAAACGCCTCAAGCGTGACGAAGCCGTAGGAGTCCTCGTCGTAGGGCAAGTAGAGCGCGGCGAAGGCGCCGGCCATCCAGCGGGCCTTCTCCTCTTCGCTGATCCAGCCGAGAAACTGCACCTTGTCTTGAAGACCCCATTCCTCGACGCGGCGCCGTAGTTCCTGTCCATAGGATTCCGTGTCAGGCTTGCCGGCCAAAACAAGGCGAAACCCGGAACGGACGTGACGCATGGCCTCGATGGCGACGTGCTGGCGTTTGATCTCGTTCAGACGACTCGGATAGAAGAAATAGGGGCCTGATTCGCCGGGGCCGTAGAGTTCAGGCCGGTCCAGCGGATGATTGAGAATCCCTTCCACGTTGACGCCGTTATTGCGCTTCAACCGGGCGGCGACCATCCGGGAGAGCGCGAACAAGCCTTTCGTCTCGGAAAGGCATTGCGTGTCGGCAAGAGTGACGGCGTCGCGGATGCGCCGCGACGGCGGGTCGTCGGGCATCCCGGCGTGCGGCGTGCCCCATAATTCGTAGACCTGGCGGAATTGGTGGAGAAGCCAGATCTTTTTATTAGCGAATGGAGTCAGGTAGGCGGGGAACTTCAGAGCGATGACGAGGTCGGGGCTGCCGGCCGCCACGTTAAGGAGTCGGACGGCCAGCATGTGTTCGAGAACGGCCTGCGGCGGATACCATTTGAAGGGCAGCCGGACGACATCGACCCGATGCCCCCGGCCGCGCAGCCGCGACGCCAGGGTCTCGGCCAGATATTCCGCGCCGCCGTACACGAACGGCGCCTGATTGGAGACGACAGCGATCTTCATGACGTAAGACTCTCGACCACGTTGTCCCAATGGATGCGGTGTTTTCTGGGCGTCTTGCTGGCTCGCGCGCCCATTCGCCGTCCCGCCGGCCGATCCGCCCACAACTGATTCATGGCTTCCGCCAGCGCCCGAGGTTCCGGCTCGGCGACGAGGCCGTTGACGCCGTGTTCGATCACCTCCAACGGGCCGCCGCAGTCGCTGAGCGTGATAACAGGCTTGCCCGAATGGAAGGCTTCCAGCGTCACATAGCCGTAGGAGTCCTCAAGGTAGGCCAGGTAGAGCGCGCCGCAGCAGCCGGCCATCAGTTCGGTCTTCCGCTCTTCGCTTAGCCAGCCGGTAAACTCAACCCGGTCCTCTACTCCCATCTCCCGAGCGCGCTCGCGCAGTTCGCCCAAATAGGTATCAACGTCGCCCGTCCCGCCGATGACGAGGCGGACGCCCGGCCGCGTGTACTTCATGGCCTCAAGGGCCAGAACCTGGCGCTTGATGGGCGTGAGACGGCTCGCGTAGAAAATGTAGTCGCCGAACGGCCCTTCACGGAAGGAGGCCGAGCGCGGCAAGGGGGGATAAAGAATCCCATCCGGCTCGAAGTCGTTGAACTTCCGCAGCCGGTCGGCCACGATGCGCGAGTTCGTGAAGACCTTTCGGCATTCGCGCAGATAGAGGCTGTCCGAGTTGCGCATCATGTCGCGGTAATGGCGGCCCGTGTCGTTGTCGGGCATACCGCTCCAGGGAGTGCCCCAGAGGTCGTAAGCCTCGCGGTAGTGATGGATGAACCAGGCGACCTTGTTCGGATGTCGCAGCGCATAGGAGGGTGTGCGGATAGTGATGAGCAGGTCGATGCGGTCGCCCGACGATTCGGTTAGGTCGAGCAGGCGCAGCGCCAGCGTCTGCTCGGGAATAGTCGGCCAGGACGAATAGAAGGGGATCATTACCCGATCCGTCTCGAACCCGCGCGCGGTCAGTTCCCGGTGCAGATCATCGACGATTTGGGTTCCCCCTCCGGCAATGAAAGGGACATAGGTCGAGGCGATTACGATTCTCATTCTCGTCCCCCTTCCGCGGCTGCTCCAACGGATTGGGGCGCTCCTTCCGTTTCCCGCGAACTGGCGCTCGAAAAGCTCTTTACCGTGGTGCGCCAGCGGCGGAAAGCCGTCCTCAACCAATGGACTGACATAACGGGCGGGTCGGATGGGGGCGTGGGCAAGGTCTCCAGCTGGGGCAACCAGGAAACGCTGAGGCCGCGCACCAGGGCTTCGTCGCTCAAGGCGATGGCGCGCACCACGTAAGCCCGCGACGTGCCGGCCTTCATCGCGCGGCAATGGGCGGTCACGCCCTCCCACTCGGGCGGGCGAACGAGCAGCAGCGGATACAAGCTGGCCACGAACACACGATCCGGCTCCCCCCACAGTGATTGCACCTTCGCCCAGACGGCGTCAGGCTCCACAGTCTCCAGGCGGGGCAACCAGGAAACGTCGAGTTGCGAAACGGCGGCGTCGCGGCTCAGCGCGATGACGCGCACCAGGGCGGCGCGCGGCGCGCCGGCCGCTAAGACGGCGAGAAAAGTTTCCAGGCTCACTGGGTCCGGTGGTCGGTCCAACAGCAATTCGTACAGCCCCGACACGAAATCCTCGTCCGGCGCCGGCCACAGTGTCATGATTTCCGACCACACATCAGCGGGCCGGAAGGGAGACGACCGGCGGTGGAATGTGGTCGCCCAATTCAAATTATCGCGGATGCGATTCGCGAGACCGGACTGGTCCAGAGTCGTCGTTCTAAGGGGGGCCGGAACATGATCAAGCGGGTGAGAACCTCTGGCGGCGGTCAGCGAAGGCTGGCTGAATTCGGCAGGCCTCGCTTCGGAAAAGGGTGCTGTTTGGCGGGTTTGCAGTCCGGATTGGTCGCCCATGGGCTTGATTTCCTGAGCCAAAGGCCGGCGTATTTCGCGGCGCGCGAATACCGCGGAGGAACCGCAGGTGATATTGAAAGAGAGGCGGTCGTCGCTTCCCTGACTGCCGGCGGAATAATGCCTAGAATTGCCGGACAAGTCAAGCGGACTTGCAACCTTGCAAACGCGGCGGAAGGCGCAGGGGTGTGTAGCTTTCGATTCCGGCAGTACCCGCGCAGGGTCTTTGCGCTATTCACATTGCGGCCCGCCGATAAGCTTCATGGACTGGGCGGCGTCGATATGGAGTTGGTCGATAGCGTCGCGGCAACTTTCGGCAGGCGCCTCGGCTAATAGACGTCCCAGGGATTGCGTAAAGCGGCCTGCACCTTCCGGATTACCGGGGCGAGGGAAGCCTTATGGGACAGCTGTTAGTCGAGGGCCAGCGCACTGATAAAACCTACTCCTTAGGCGGTTTCGGCTTGTCGGACAGGCCTGGCAGTTCGCCAGGGGCCGGCGGTTTCGGAAGGTTCTTCTCCAGCTTCTTGAACTGCTCCTCATCGAGTACGCCCTTGATCGCCTTCAGAAAATCCTCGTGCATCTTCTCGAATGCTTCGTGGGTTTTCTCGCCTTGCGCCTTGAGGACTTCTTTCACTTTGGCCTTCTGCGCGTCGGTAAGGTTAAGGTCTTTCATGGCGTGTTCGATCATCGCGCCGGGGCCGCCCGGCCCGCCCAATCCGTGAGGACCGCCGGGAGGACCGCCGGGAGGAGGTCCGAATCCACCAGGATGGCCGGGAGGGCCGCCGGGAGCGCCGTCAGGCCGTGGCGCACCCGGGCCAGCACCGGGACCGCCAGGAGGAGGACCGAATCCACCAGATTGGCCGGGAGCGCCGGGATGCGGGCCGGCTCCGGGAGCGCCGGGATGCGGGCCGGCTCCGGGAGCGCCGAAATGCGGGCCGGCTCCGGGAGCGCCGGGAGGGGGCGGTGGGAAGCCTCCGCGCATTCCAGGATGATGCGGTCCCATTTCGCCGGGAAAGCCATTAGGGCCGCGATGGCCGTCGTGACCGCCTTCGATGCGGGCGATGACATGCTTGGCCGCCTCCGCCGCGGCGCCGTCGTCGCCTTCCGCCAGCTTTTGCAATGCCGGCAGAGCCGGCTTGCCCACCGCGACAAGCGCGTGGCGGGCGCTCTCGCGGATTGAGTCGTGCCGATCCGTGATCTTTTCGGTTAGCACCTTCACCCACGCCTCCACGTCTTTATCGACCTTGGCCGGCGCTTCCTTGTCCTTCGCGTCTTTGTCTTTCGGGTCCGCCGCCGTCACGGCCGCGGCCAACAGCGCGGCGGCCACAGCCGCCGTCATCCAGGGTACACAGGCATAAGACTTCATCCGTCGTTCCTTTCACCAGCGGGCGACTCGTCACGTCCGGCGCCCCCGAAATGAGGACGCCGGTTTGCTCAATTACCGCGGTTATTACCTATCGGAATTGGGCCGATCTCGGCCCGGAGGCGGACCATCGGGTCCGCCAGGCCCGCCAGGCCCGCCAGGCCCGCCAGGCCCGCCAGGCCCGCGGCCCGGACGCATCTCCTTGAGTTGCGTTTTCTGCTCGTCGGTGAGGATCTTACCGAGCTTGGCGTCCACCTCCTTTTGCAGCGTTTCCAGTTGTTTCTTTTGGACGGCAGTCAGCTTCAATGCCTCCTGAAGAAAAGCGGGTAAGATCTGACCGGGCCGAGGCGGGGGCCCAGAGCGCGGCCCATCGGGACCGCCAGGCGGAGGACCGTCGGGGCCGCGATCACCGGGGGGCGGCCCGTCGGGGCCGCGATCACCAGGGGGCGGGCCGCCGGGGCCGCGATCACCGGGGCCGCGCTCGCCGCGTTCGCCGCCTTGCTCGGCGTCCAGTTTCGCCGCCAATGCCATTAGCTCTTCTTTGGTGACAACGCCGTCCTTGTTGGCGTCGGCCTGGTCGAACAGCCGTTTCAGCCGTTCGTCCGTCACTTCGTCCTTCGTCAGCTTGCCGTCCTTCTTCTTGTCGAACGCCATCATGCGCACGACGAGCGGGGAGTTGCTGTAGTCTTTGGCCTTGTCCTTGGCCGCGTCGTCCGCCGGCGGTTGCGCTGGCGCCTGTGAAAACAGGACCGCGGCGCAGACGAAGGCGAGGGCTGCTCGCACGAGATTTCGCATCGACGGATTTCTCCATATCAGGGTTGAGAACCGGGAACATTACCGAGTCCAGCCTGAGACAAGCGACAAGCGACAGGCGAGCCGCCGGGTTTATCCGTGAAGTATTTACACAAACACCTCGGGTTTCCTCTACGGACGAGGGTGCCATGCTTTCGCGGCCTCTTTTCCGCACCGTCCTGCCGCCGAAGCCGCCGCGAAAGCATGAGACCCGCGCAAGGGATCATGCTTTCGCGGGGTCAGGACCGGATGTCGTCTTTGAACCGGCCCGCGAAAGCATGGCACCCCCGACCCAAGAGAGTGCTTTGTGTAGATACTTCACGGTTTATCCCGGCGGCCGGACGGCGGGCGCATAAAGCCCGCCGCTCGCCTGGACGCTCCTCAAGGCGCGCCGGCGTTATTTTCGCCGCGCCGCGCCCGGAACACTGCTTCTCTTACCGCTACTCTCTGGGAGGCCGCTCGCGCGGCGGGGGTCCGAAGTTGGGCGGCGGCGGCCCGAAACGGATCTCACCCTGGAACGACTCTTCCGTCAGCTCTTTCCATTTCGCCCTTTGTTCCTCGCTGAGGACGCTCATCAAACGGTCGTTGACCCATTTTCCAGAAATCATCCGAGTGTTTCCAGCCTTCCGGCCGGTGTTCGCCGGGTTTCCCTGGAGGGCGCGACAATGTTCGCCCCGTTTCCTCGACGATGGAGTGAAGGCGCTCTTTCTGAAGCGCGGCGGCCGGTTGGGTGATCGCGCACGGTGGGCCGTTCGCTCCGCGGGCGGCGACCGGCTCGATCAGTCGTCCGCCCTTCGCCGTGAGTGGCTCATCGTTTTCCTCAACCGGCAGCCCGGCTTGTCGGCGCATGTCGTGAACAAGGTCGGCGAGGTTGCGGCCCTCAATGTACTGCATGGCGTAAAAGTGGACGCCGCGATCCGATCCGACCGCGAAGACGGGCACGATGTTGCCGTGATGAAGACAGGCGGCGGCCCGCGCCTCATTCTGGAAGCGCTGCAACCTTTGCGGATCGAGCATGGCGGCGAACGGCAACACCTTCAGCGCCACACGCCGGCCCAGCGAAATCTGCAACGCTTCGTACACGACGCCCATGCCGCCGCGGCCGACTTCGCGCACAATCTCGAAATCGCCCAGCCGGCCCGGCCGCCCCGGCTCCGCCGATGCAAACACCGTCGTACGCCGCGCCGCCGTGCCATCCGACTCCCGCATAGCGCGGAGCGCCGGCAGAAGCCGCCGAAGGACGCCGGCAATCTCTGGATGTCGGCCGGCGAATTCCTCCACGTCCGGCGCCGCGCCGCCTTCCACTTGCGCCATGAACTCGTCGGCCGCGCGGGAGGTGAGTTCTTCCAGCCCTTCATCGTCCGGGACAGAAGCCGGGTTCATAGCTGGGACTCCGTCAGACCGTCGTCGGTGAGGATTTTGTGCAGCCGGAGCAGGGCGCGGCCGTGCCGCTTTCGCGCTGTGGCCGCCTCGACGCCGAGCAGGTGAGCGATTTCTTCAAAAGAAAGCGACTCAAAGGTTCGCATAAGGATGATTTCCCGGTCGGTTTCGGCCAGCTGCGCCACGGCTTCGCGCACACGCCGCGCCAGTTCCTCACGGCCGAGCAGTTGGCTGGGCGTCGAGCCGGCGGCGACGAGCTGCCGGGCGAGCGCACAGGACGACCCATCCGGCAAGGCCGCCTCTCGCGCCAGCGAACGCCGCGCCGCCCCAACATGGCGGCGCCGCATCATAAGGAGGCGGTCCAGCGTGATTTGCCGCAGCCATAGCTTGAACGGCAACGTCGGATTTGCGAGGAAGCCGTCGAGCCGGCGAACCGCTTCGAGATGGGCTTCCTGAACAATGTCGGACGGATCGACGCGCGGCCGTAGCTTTGGGTCCAAGCGCAAATCCACGAACCGCCGCAGCTGTCCCTCGCATAGCGCGAACAGTCGATCAAAGGCGTACTTTTCTCCCGCCCGCGCCCGACTCAGCAGGGCGAGAACTTCCGCCGAGTCCGACGCTCGCTCGTCCATTGCGAATCCCCTCTTATGAACTAACTGCAAGGCCGCGCGCGATTGTGACAGGCTTGATCCGGATGCAGAAGATTTTATTGCTCCCGCTTCGGGTCAGAGTATCGAGGGAGAGTGAGAAACTTGTGAGAAGTGGTCCTCGCACCCCGGACTCGTGAGTACACTTCGCCCGGGGCTTTATTTCAGTCGCCCGAAGGGGCTCCAAGACCGATGCGGTCAGCGTCTTGAGTCCAGAGGACGACCCGGATAGAGCCTCCTGGCGCTCACGCGACCCGGCCCGCCTTTGTATTAATACTCAATTGGTCGAACCTACTCCTTGGTCGGTTTCGGCTTATCGGGCAGGTCCGGAAAATGGCTAACCGCTGGCGCCCTCGGAATGCTCGCGTCCAGTTTCTTGAACTGCTCCTCGTCGATCACGCCCTTGATCGCCTTCTGGGAATCCTCGTGGCTCTTTATCTCGGCTGCACGCACTTTCTCCCCCTCCGCCTTGCAGATTTCATTCGCTTTGGCCTGCTGGGCATCGGTAAGGTTAAGATCTTTTATGCCGCGTTCGATCCAAAAGGTAGGAGGGGACGCCGCACCAGTCTTTCACTTCAGGCTTGTCAGACAGCGGCGTCTGTCCTGCCGTCTTGACCGTCCCTTGCGCGGATACTTGCATCATCCACACACCTTTCGGCCGGCGTTGTGCCCGTTTGCGTTCTCGCTCTGCGCCGGAACCAGGCCGCGAGGGACGCCGCCCCGCAGGAAGCGCTTCACGGGTTCGGGTTCGTTGGAGATGACGCCTTCCAGGACCGTCATGTCGCAGGAGCCTAACAGCTCGATTCCCAGAAGCGAGCCGGGTGCGTCATAATCGGCGTAAACGACCCCGCCTTCCACTTCCTTCGTTTCCGCTACCTTCCCGTCACGCACTCGCAAGTACACGGCGCCTGGAGCGCCCGTGGCGTCGTCCACGGAGGTTTCCACTCGAAATGTCGGTTTGCTCACGGTCCCGTCCTCCAAGCTACGTCGCCGTTCCACCGTTCCATTTCTACTTGCGCCACACGGAAAAAATCACGATTTGCGTCGGATCTTCTTCAAAGGTCACATCGATCCAGTTGCGTGCGCTCTGGTTCTTGCGAAAGCGGAACCGGCCGGGGTGGACAGCGGATTATCTCACCGGCCGCGCCCCGCGTCCAGCACCCTTCAAAAGAATAAGATGAGATAGGGAAGGCGCTCGCCCGCGCCGCTATGGGAAAAGTAAGGTCGAGGAAGGCGGGATAAATCATGTGGCAATGGCTGCGCCGGCTTACGGGAGCCGTTCGACCGGGAGGCGGGACGATGACTCGTTATGCAGACCTGCTGCCGCGCTACAAGCGTCTGCGTCAGTCGGCCGTCCGGCTGAATAGCCGCCTCGTCAAAACGCTTTCCCGAAACGTCCTCAATGAAGGCGGCAAGAAGCTGGGAATCCTCCGGCGGAACGTCCTCACCCTGGACAGCGCGGACGAGATCGCCGTCCTCATGGACTACTGCATCTTTAACGTGCGGCGGAGCGGGGTCAACGCGGTGGAGCGCTACCTGGCGAAATCCCCTCCGCCTCAAGACTCCGACGAAATGGCGATCTTGCTTGGTATGCGTCAGGCCCATTACTCCCTTTTCGCCGTAGAGGCGGTCGAGCGCGCCGTTGGCGTCCATGTCAAGGACTTGTTGCGAGACGAGCCTCGTTTCTTGATGGATGTCGGACTCAGCGGCAGCGCACCCCTCGGAATGATTTTAGCGACACGGGTCATGGCGCCGGAAGGCATCGGCATGACCGGCGGCGCCGCCCTGCCCGTCGGAGTGCTGTCCACCAGCGAGCGAGCCACTTTTCTGCAAGGCGTGGCGGCCCTCTGCCCCGGGGTGGACTTCCGTTGCCTCTCCCCACGAGAGGCGAGCGATTTGACCGGCCTCATCATTCGTACCTGTCTGCAACGGGGGGCCGCGGAGCGCGTCGCATACGTCGAGCCGAAGCCTGGGCGCGGGCGCCGCGACCGCCGTGATTCGTGATCTCACGGGTTTGCCCCTAGAAACCTCCAGGCCGCAACTCCGCATCTAGAGTCTGTCATTATCGAGCGGCACACCGAAGTACGCCGGGGTATCCGACGCCCGGGCGGTTTGCATCCCTAGCTCCTATCCCGTAAGCTGCATTAGCCATGTTCCCGCTTTTCCTTCATCTGACGGACCGCCTCGTGGTCGTAATCGGCGGTGGCGCCGTCGGCCGACGCAAGGCCGCAGCCGTCCTCGACGCCGGCGCACATGTGCGTCTCGTCTGCCTCGAATCACTTCCCCCTGACGAAACCCATCCTGCCCTCGATTGGCGTACCGAACCCTATGCCGCCGCTCACCTCGACGGCGCCGTCCTTGTCTTCGCCGCCGCGACGCTGGACGTGAATGCCCGCGTCGTGGCCGACGCCCGGGCGCGTGGCCTTTGGGTCAACTCCGCCTCCGATCCGGAGGCCGGCGATTTCTTCGTCCCCGCCGTGGTCCGTCGCGGCGACTTCGTTGTCGCAGTGGGCACGGGCGGCGCCGCGCCGGCTCTGGCCCGCGAAATACGCCGTCGGCTCAATGAACAATTCGACGACGACTTCGGACGCTGGGTTGCGCTGCTGGCCGAATTACGCCCTCTTGTTCTTGAGCATGTGCAAGACGCCGAACGTCGGCGATTGTTTTTCGAACGCTGGTCGCGCTGGGAATGGCTGGAGCGATTGCGCCGGGACGGCGCCGACGTTGTGCGAACGGGGATGCTACAGGAATTGCGCGATGGGGGCGGCGCGGCGTCTTCTCCGCTATAATGCCTTTCTGCCGGGATGCGACCGCGCTCGCCCGCGGCTGTAGTTAGTGTCAAAAGGAAGGCGGCCCGATCCTCGTGTGCCACGGCTGTGTCAGCCGTGTTTCGACTGTCCAACACGGCTGGCACAGCCGTGGCACACCGGCTCGCGGATAAACTCAAACGAGGAAGTTTGTGTACGGAATCTCGCTGGTCTGTTTCGCCACCAGCTATACGGCGGCGCTGGGCCTTGAGGTATGGTGCCAATTCCGCCCCCGGCGCATCCTCTATTTCCTGGGCCTCCTCTTTGGCGCCGCCGGTCTCGCCACCCAATCCGTCTACCTTGCTTTCCAGCGCCCCGTCGGGTGGATGCTCATTCTGGCGTGGGTTCTCGCCATTTTCTATCTCTATGGCGCGCTTCACTATCAGCGACTCGCCTGGGGCGTATTTGTGTTGCCGGTGATACTCGGCCTTCTCGGTCTGAGTCTGCTTTTCGGGCCGGAAGCCGATCAACTGTCGCTGCCTGACGCGAGCTTCTGGGGCGAGGTCCATGCGGCGCTGCTGTTGCTGGCAGCCGTCGGCGTCTGCGTCGGCCTCTGCGCTAGTCTCATGTATCTGTTTCGAGCATGGCAACTTCGCGCCAAAACGCTGCCCGGCCGCGGCCTCCGGTTGCCAAGCCTCGAACGCCTTGAACAGATGAATCGTCGCGCCATCGACTGGTCCTTTCCGCTGCTGACGGCCGGCGTCGTCATCGGCCTCTTCCTGATGATTCAGCATCCGTTGACCGCCTGGACCGATCCGCGCGTCCTCAGCACTGCCGTCCTCTGGTTGACCTTTCTCCTCATGGTCGTTCTCCGCTATGGTTGGCGTCTGCGCGGCCGGTTGGTCGCCCTGCTCACGATCGTCGCCTTCCTGCTGCTGGTCTGCTGCCTCGTCCTTGGACACTCACTCAGAGGAGGCGCGACATGAACCTCCTCGCCGTCGGTTGCAGCCACCGCACTACGCCTGTCGCGGTGCGCGAACGTCTCGGTTTCCGCGAAGACCAGTTGCCCCGCGCCCTCGACGCGCTCACCAGCCGGCTCGACTGCGAGGCCGTCATCCTTAGCACCTGTAATCGCGTGGAAATGTACGTCGGCCGCGTCCTCGATCATCCCACGCGCTCGACGGCGCTACTCGACGGCGACGCGTTGGCCGGCTTCTTGGCGGAGTTCCATAGTTTACCTATCGAAGAAGTCCGGCCCCACCTGTACGTCTACCATAACGCCGACGCCGTGCGCCACCTGTTCCGAGTGGCCGCCAGCCTCGACAGCCTCATCGTCGGCGAAGGCCAAATCGCCGGCCAGGTCAAAACGGCCTATGAAATGGGACAAAAGTGCGCCGGCCCTGGCCCCATGCTGCACGCTCTGTTTCCGCACGCCCGTCGCGTCGCCAAGCGCGTCCGCACCGAAACCGGCATCTCACGCGGCCACGTCTCCGTATCGAGCGCCGCCGTCGATTACGTCCGTCAGGTCTTCGACCACTTCGGCGATAAGACCATCCTCGTCATCGGCGCCGGCAAGATGGGCGAGCTGACGCTGCGCCACTTGCGACGGCTGGAACCGAGGCGCATCCTCGTGGCCAATCGCAGCCCGGAGAAAGCGGCGAGTGTGGCCCGCGGTTGCGGCGGCGAGGCCGTGCCGTGGGAACGGTTGGACGAAATGCTGGCGCGGGCCGACATCGTACTCAGCACCACGGGGGCGCCGGAACCGATAGTCACCCTGGAGCGCTACCGGCGCATCGCGGCCCAGCGCGACGGCGGCCCGTTGGTGATTCTCGACATCGCGGTGCCGCGCGACTTTGACCCGCGCATTCACGACGGCGAAACCACCTGTTTATTCAACATTGACGATCTCAAACGGATTCAAGAGGCGACGTTGGCCGACCGGCGGAAGCACATCGCCCCGGCCGAGGCGGTCGTGGAGCAGGAAACGCAGCGGTTTTTGAAGGAATGGCGACGACGGCGCAACGGCCCGGTGATCGAGCGCTTGACGCAAGACCTGGAGGCCAAGCGCGAAGACGTGGTGCGCAACCTATTCGCCCGGCTCAATGGCCGGCTGACCGAAGGGGATCGCAAGTTCATCGAGTATGCTTTCGTGAAGCTGCAAAATCAATTTCTCCACGGTCCCATCAGCGCGCTGACGGAAGACCAACCGGCCGACGCCTCCGGGCACACGCTGTTGGACGCCTTGCGGAAATTGTTTCGGCTGCGAGAATAGAACGGAAACCGTATTGGAGGGACGCGCATGAGTTCGATCTATCTACCGCCGACGCAGACGGAGCTGCCCGACCATACCCAACTCCCCTGTAGGGACGACTCCGGCCCCAAAAATTGGCCTGAACGCCCGCAGAGCATGTTGCTCGCCGACTCGCTCGTCCCCGTCATAAACCGGCTGCATCCCGATGGCCATTACCTCATCGGCGCCAACTCCGGCATCTATTGGCGTTACGTGCCAGAAGAGCCGTTACGAGGCTGTAAGGCGCCGGACTGGTTTTATATCCCGGGCCCGGCACCCTTGCCGCCGGGCAAATGTCGGCGTTCTTACGTCCTTTGGAAAGAGCATATATCCCCGCAACTGGTATTGGAGTACCTCTACGGCGACGGTTTGGAGGAACGTGATGCGACGCCGGAGACGGGCAAGTTTTGGGTCTACGAACAGGCTATCCGCTCGGCCTATTATGGAATCTTCGAGTTGGAGTCGCCGAGTTTGGAGATGTACAAACTCGTAGAAGGTCGTTACCAGCAGATGAAGCCGAACAAACACGGCCGATACTTCATTCCGGCGCTTGGCGTGGAACTGGGCGTCTGGCACGGCCTTTACGCCAACATGACCTTGAATTGGCTGCGCTGGTGGGATGTTAAGGGCAACCTGTTGCTGACCGGATGGGAGAGATGAAGTTAGCCCGACGCGCAAGCGAGGGATGCGGTTCCAACTAACTAAGAAGCGTCCCGTTCACGCTTCCGCCCGCGGCTGATAGGCGATGGACGGCCCAATAGCGACGCGGTCGTAGCCAGTATGAAGATTAAGCGTCGTTTCGGAGCCGCCAAGGAGTAAATAGCCGTCCGGCCGGAGAACTTTGCGGACCTTTTCCAGGATGGTCCGTTTAGTGGGCACGTCGAAGTAAATCAGCACGTTGCGCAGCAGTATTAGGTCAAGCGACGGCAGTGCCGGCCAGGCGTCGATCAGGTTGAGCGGGCGGAATTCGACCATCTGACGGAGATCGTCGCGGACCTGCCACTCCTTTCCTTTGTGTCGAAAATACTTGTCCGCCAGCCGCGCGGAGAGGCCGCGGGTGATCTCGGCGTTGCAGTAACCGCCGAGCCGCGCCCGCTCCAACACTTCCGTGGACAAGTCACTGGCGATAATGCGGATATTCCATTTCTCCAATAGAGGAAAATGTTCGCGCAACAAGATGGCGACGCTATACGGCTCCTGGCCGGTGGAACAGGCCGCGCACCAGACGTTCAAAGAGCGGTCGGCCCCGCGGCGCCGGATCAACTCCGGAAAGCCTATCAGCCGCAAACCCTCGAACGGATGGTTGTCGCGGAAAAACGAAGTTTCGTTGGTGGTCATGGCCTCGACCACTTTACGCTGAAGGTCGTCGCCGCCGCCGGATCGCATGTGCGTCGCCAGGGCGTTGAGCGAGCCGAAGCCTTCACGGTGCGAAAGGACGGACAGCCGCGACTCGACGAGATAGGCCTTTTCGTCTTCCAGGACAATCGCCGCTCTCCGTTGGAGGAGAGTGCGAAAGTAGTGAAAATCCTCGGGTTCAAGCGCCATTGCCGCCTCATGCGATCTCATTAGGAGTGATCTCTTTCGTTCCAGGGAGGCCGCAGACGGAAGGGGACCGGCCCTTCAATACGCGGCGCACGATCTCCGGCCCCAGCTGATCCAACGGCAGTACCGCGTCCGCCAGGCCGGCGCGGGCCGCGGCGCCCGGCATTCCCCACACCACGCTCGTGGCGGCGTCCTGCGCCAGCACCTGGCCGCCGACCGCCCGGATGCGCTCGCACCCGCGCAGCCCGTCTTGTCCCATTCCGGTCAGGATGACGGCCAGCACGCCAGGGCCGTACACCTCCGCGACGGAGCGGAACAGCACGTCCACTGAGGGACGGCAGGAGTTTTCCGGCGGCCCCTGGTGCGTGCGCAGCCGGACGGCCTCAGCGTCGCGCGCCAGGGCCAAGTGGAAGTCGCCAGGCGCCAGCCAGGCGCGACCCGGCCGTACCACGGCGCCGTTCTCCGCTTCCTCCGTCTCGATCCGCGATAAAGACGACAATCGCTCGGCCAATCGTCCGGTAAAGACAGGCGGCATGTGCTGCACGATCACGATGGGGACCGGAAAGTCGGCCGGAAACGCGGGAAACACCGCGGCCAGCGCGTTGGGGCCGCCTGTGGAAGCGCCGATTGCCACGACTTCCATCGGAGGACGAACGGTGAAGAGGGCGGATCGGCCGCCCGGTCGCGCGACCGGCGATGGCACGGAAAGACTACTCCGGCCGGCCTGACGAACGCCGAAGCGCTTGATCTTGGGGATCAGTTGGTCGCGCACGCATTCCGACGCCGTGGGCGCGACGCCGGCTTTTTCCGGCATAGCGATGCAGTCGTTGGCGCCGAGGGCGAGCGCTTCACAGGTGATCGAGGCGCCGCTCTGGGCCAGCCGGCTCAGCACCACGATGGGTAGATAGGGATAGGTTAGACGGACGGCGGCCAGGGTTTCCAGGCCGTCCATTTCGGGCATTTCCAGGTCGAGCGTCACTAGATCGGGCTTGAGTTGAGCGATTTTTGAGAGGGCAATACGTCCATTTGCGGCTGTGCCGACTACTTCGATGGCGTCATCCGCGGCCAGGATGTCGGCCACCATGCGCCGCACGACCACGGCGTCGTCCACGACCAGGACGCGGATCTTGCTCATGTCGCGGTCCCCACGGCCACGCCGAGTTGTTCTAACTTCGTCTGAATCGTTTCTCGAGTGAACGGCTTCGTGATGAAAGCGTCGGCGCCCAATTCCAAGGCGCGCCGTTGTTCGGCCGCATCCTCGGCGGCGCTGGCCATCAGCACGGGGAGGCCGCTGTAGCGGGCGTCGGCGCGGACGGCGCGGAGGAACTCGTAGCCGTCCATCTCCGGCATGAAACAGTCCACGAACACCACGTCCGGCCTGTCCATCGCGGCCAACTGTTCCAGCCCCGCCCGGCCGTCGCCGGCCTCGCTGACCGTGAAGCCGATCTGCCGTAGGAAGGACTTGAGGATCAGGCGCATGGACTTAGCGTCATCGATCACGAGTGCGTGCATTTTTCTCTCCCTTATCGGTAAAATCACGGCCTTGTCCTGACGAGCGGCGGGGTTTATCCCCGCCGTCCAGACCCTCCGGGATTAACCCGGCGGCTCGCCGGGCGCACAAGTGGGGTGCCATGCTTTCGCGGCCTCTGGTCGCAATCTCTGCACGCCCGAAGCCGCCGCGAAAGCATGACTCCCGCGCGAGGACTCATGCTTTCGCGGGGTTGGGACCGGACGAGGTTTCGCGACCGGCCCGCGAAAGCATGGCACCCCTGACCTTTCAGGAATCCTGACGAGTTTGTGTAGAAACTTTTGGGACTAAACTGGCGGCCCGCCGGGCGCGGCCGTTGGGCTGGGGACGGTCGGCGGCCCGCGCCGACGGCGACACCGCTTCGGTACCTTCGCCGCAGTGGAAGCAGTCCACCAAGTGCCCCAACTCCGCCGCCATCCGCGCCAACTCCGCCGCCGCCTGCCGCGTCTGGTCCGCGCCCTCCGCCGTACTCCGCATCGCCGCTGCCACTTCCGAAATCCCCTTGCTAATCTCCGAACCGCCTTGCGCCGCCTCCGCGATGTTCCGCGCGATCTCATTCGTCGTCGCCGTCTGCTCCTCCACCGCACTCGCTATTGTCGCTTGCATGTCATGAATCTGGTTGATGACCACGCCGATCTGCGTGATCGCGCCGGCCGCGCCCCGCGCGTCGCGCTGGATCGCCTCGATCTTCTGGCCGATGTCTTCCGTCGCCCGCGCCGTCTCCTTCGCCAACTCCTTCACCTCGTTAGCCACTACCGCGAAGCCCTTGCCCGCCTCTCCCGCTCGCGCCGCCTCAATGGTCGCATTGAGCGCCAGCAACTTGGTTTGCTCAGCCACCGACGCCACCACTTTGACCACGTTGCCGACCTCGGCGCTGCTCTCGCCCAGCTTCGCCACCGCCGCGTTGGCCAACTCCGCCGCGCGCACCGCCGACGCCGCCACCCGCGCCGCCCCGCTCGCGTTCTGCGCGATCTCGTTGACCGTCGCACTCATCTCTTCCACCGCCGTCGCCACCGCCTGCGCGTTGCGGCTAACTTGTTCCGCCGCTGCCGACACGCCGCCCGCTTGACGACTCGTCTCTTCGGCGCCGTCGCTCAACTGACGACTCACCACGGCCAACTCTTCCGACGATCCTGCCAAGAGCAAGGCGTTCTGCCCAATAGGACCGATGGCGGCGTTCATCGCTTCGACCGCCTTGTTGAAGGCCACTTGGATATGTGCGTGGCCGCCCTGATAGTCGCCCTCGACGCGCGCCGTCAGGTCGCCGGCCGCCAGCTTTTGCAAGGCGGCCGAAGCCGCGTCGATCGGCGTCAGCACCGCGTCAAGCGTGGCGTTGACGCCTAGCAGAAGGTCCTTGAACGCCCCGCGATAGCCGGAGGCGTCAGCACGACGTTCCAACTGACCCGCGCGCGCCGCCGCCGTTAAATGGCCTGTTTCCGCGACGAGACCCTGGAGCGTCTGCTGAACTTCGCGGAAGTTGCCGGCCAGGACGCCGATCTCATCCGTGGAGCGACAAGCGATAGTTTGCGCTACGTCGCCCGCGGCCAGCGAAGCCGCCGCGCGACTCATGCGACGCAAGGGCGCGAAGATGAGACGATCCGTAAGCAACGCCACGACGGCCAACAATAAGAGCAGCCCAATGCCGATGCCTCCAGCGACTCGTGTGGCGCGGGCATGAACCGCCGCCAGCGGTTTCTCTAACGGGATCGCCACCTCCAACGCCCCGCGAACGTCGCCCACCTTCCAATCTTTCTTAGGACTATCGGGACGGCTGTTGTGGCAATTCACACACGACTCCGCCATCACGTCGGCGATTGCGAAACGCACGGCGGGTGCGCCGCCCGCGTCCTCGCGGCGCCAGAACTCGCTCGTGGGGTTGGCCTCCAAGTAACTTAGCGCTTCCTCCTCGAAACCGGAGCGCGCCCCGCCGTCCTTGCGGTTGGGGAACGGGTAGCGGCTGTAGAGCCGCACCGAATAGCCCGCCTCTTTGTGACTCAAAATATCGCTCAACTCATGAACCATCGTGGCCGGCAGCGGCACGGCGTTGGCCTTGCCCGCGTAGTCGTGCGTCACTTCCATGCCCTGTTTTTTGACCGCCGCCACTACGTGTTCGGTGTAGTAGCCGCGAACTTCCTCCATTTGAGTGGTTAAACGGCGTCCTTCGGAAGCCGCATCCTGGGCCGCCTGCTCGGCCGCCGCTCGCGTCATGTAAAAATAGACGCCGGCGCCCAGAGCCACGGTGCAAAGGGCGATGGACGTCAGCAGCTTGAACCGTACGCTCATGCCACGCATTGGCGTTCTCCCAAAATCTCATGTCGTCGCTTCAATGTCTTGGTCCAGCCGGCCAGAGTTTTACCCTTTGATGTCTACCCTAACACCCTGTTAAGTCGGGGCTGCCATGCTTTTGCTAGCGTTCTGTCCGCGTCACAGGTACAGGTGTTGACCTAACACCCTGTTAAATCGGGGGTGCCATGCTTTCGCGGGCCAGTCCCAAGGCGATGTCCGGTCCCGACCCCGCGAAAGCATGAGTCCTCGCGCGGGACTCATGCTTTCGCGGCGGCTTCGGCGGGCAGACGATGCGGAAAAAAGGCCGCGAAAGCATGGCACCCCAGCTTGTGTAGCTACTTGTGTAGATACCTGTTGGTTCATACCGGACTCAGTTGTTTTCGCGCCGCAGCCTTGTGAGCGCGGCCGTTGGTCTGAGCGCCGGCCCGGATTGACGGCGATACCGCCGGCGCCGCTTCCGCACCCTCGCCGCAGCGGAAGCAATCGACCAGCTTGCCCAGCTCCGCCGCCATCCAGTTCAAACAGCCGGTCCAGCCGCTGATTCAATGAAGCAATCGACCAGCTTGCCCAGCTCCGCCGCCATCCGCGCCAACTCCGCGGCCGCCTGCCGCGTCTGGTCCGCGCCCTCCGCCGTACTCCGCATCGCCGTTGCCACTTCCGAAATCCCCTTGCTGATCTCCGCTCCTCCCTGTGCCGCCTCCGCGATGTTCCGCGCGATCTCATTCGTCGTCGCCGTCTGCTCTTCCACCGCGCTCGCTATCGTCGCCTGCATGTCGTGAATCTGGTTGATGACCACGCCCGCGCTCCCCTTTGGGTCGCGGCTAAACGACTTATTGACCTTCACTCCGCTTCGCCGGTCACGCTTACGACTTTTTCCATATTTAATATCAACAAAAGGCGATCCTTTAGCTTGTAGGCGCCGTGGATCAACTCGCGCGCCGGCCCTCGCAGCGTCTCGGGAGGCCGCTCGAAGGCTTCTTCCGAAACCTCCAGCACGTCGCCGATTTGATCGACCAGCAGGCTCGTCGGCACGTCGTCCGCCCGCACCACGACGTTGACGGGGTTGCGGCCGGCCGGACGCTCCGGCATGTCAAGGCGCCGGCGCAAGTCCAGCGCGGTGACGATTTGGCCGCGCAGGTTGATGAGGCCGCGCACCACCGGCGGCGCCAACGGCACGCGCGTCATCTCCTGATAAGACACCACTTCCTGCACTTTCTCGACCTCGACACCGAAAAAGATATCGTCGAGGTAAAAAGTGCAATACTGACGGTTGGCCGACATGGCGCCTCCTTTGGCGAACGGCCGGCGTAAGCCGGCTGGTACAGGATGCTGTCGCCGACAATGTGACGCACCAGCCGGCTTACGCCGGCCGCTCGCCTGCCCATTGAGCGACGGGTTGCTCGAAGAACGTCGGATCGGCGGCGCGGAGGACGGCGCGCACGTCGAGCAGATCGGTGACGCGCTGTTGAAGGACCACCGACCCGAAAATGCCCTCGCGCCGCGTCCCTAGCTGCATGTCGTCGGCCGTCTCCACGATGTCGAGAATGCGGCCGACCACCAGGCCGATGCTGCGGCCGTGTGCGGAGAAAACCAGGACTTGCACCGAATCCGATGCTGCCAGCGTTTCGCCGGTCGCGCTAGGAAACACTTGTTCCAGGCGCACGAGCGGTAGGATCTGCTCCCCGTATTGCACCACTTCCTGGCTGGCCGTTTTTTCGACCGCGGCGCTAGGAAATTCTTCCAGCCGCGTCAGTAGCGAAAGCGGCACGGCCATGCGTCGGCCGTCGCCGAAGCGGAAGAGAACCAGAACCTGTACGGGCCGACTATTAACGGCGAGGGCGGGCGGCTCGGCCGGCTTGCGGGCGCGCACCTCCGAGACGACGCCTGCGCGCTGCGCGAGGCCGAGGACGTCCAAAATCAGCGACACCCGGCCGTCGCCCATGATGGTCGCGCCGGCGAACAGCGGGATGCCCTTGAGATGCTTACTCAGCGGCTTGACCACGATCTCCTCGGTGTCGTTGATCGCCTCCACCATCAGGCCGAACGGCCGGTCGCCGGCCTGGAGGACGGCGACGTGAAGCGGCCCTCCTTCCGAGACCGGCGTTGCGGGTTCGACGCGAAGTTCCTTATGCAAGAAGACCAGCGGCAGCAGTTTGCCGCGTAGACGATAGACCGGAACGCCGTGGATGTGCTCAAAGCCGCGCTTGGCCTTCTCGCCGTCGAGGCGGACCAATTCCAGCAGATTTACCTGCGGAATGGCGTAACGGTCGCCGCCGCTGGTGACGATCAGGGCCGGGATAATGGCCAGCGTCAGAGGAATCTTGATCTTCACCGTGGCGCCCTGCCCGGGCCGACTGACCACGTCCACGGCGCCGCCAATCCTTTCGATGTTGGTCTTCACCACGTCCATGCCGACGCCTCGGCCCGAGACGTTGGTCACTTTCTCGGCCGTGGAGAAGCCGGGCAGGAAGATCAGTTGCAATAGCTCGCGTTCCACCATACGCCCGGCTTGATCGCGCGTGATCAGGCCGCGTTCGAGCGCTTTGTTGCGAATCCGTTCCGGGTCGATGCCTCGGCCGTCGTCGGCGATTTCGATGACCACCTGACCGCCTTCGTGGAAGGCGTGCAGCGAGAGGCGCCCTTCCGGCGGCTTGCCCGCGGCGCGACGCTCTTCGGGCGACTCGATGCCATGATCGACGGCGTTGCGGACCAGATGCGTGAGCGGGTCTTTGATGGCTTCAAGGAGCGTCTTGTCGAGTTCGGTTTCCTCGCCTTCGACGGTCAAAAGAACCTGCTTGCCGCAAGACACGGCAAGATCGCGGACTTGGCGCGGGAACTTATTGAGGATATTGCCTATCGGCTGCATCCTCGTTTTCATGACGCCTTCCTGAAGCTCCGTGGTGATCTGGTTGAGGCGTTGCGTGGTGTGCAGGAAGGCCGGGTCGCGGCGCGTGGCGGTGAATTGCAGAACCTGATTGCGGGCCAGAACGAGTTCGCCCACCAGGTTCACCAACTTGTCGAGCAGGCCCACGTCCACGCGGATGTTGGCGTCGGCCACGCCGACGGTCTGGCCATCGTGAGCCAAGGGTTCTTCGGGAACGGGGGTCGGGAGCGCGGCAGGCGCCTCGCACGGGCCGTCGCGCAGCTGCATCATACGGACGACCACCGCCGCGTAATCGCCTCGACCTTCCTGCCTATCGTTTTCGATGTTTTTGAGAATCGACCGAACCGCGTCCACCAGCGCTAACAGTCCGCTGGTGATTTCCGCGTTGAGCAGCAGCTGGCCGTCGCGCAACCGGCTGAGCAGGCTCTCGCCGGCGTGGGCGACCGCTTCGAGTTTCGGAAAGGCGAGGAAACCGCAAGTGCCCTTGATGGTGTGAATGGCGCGGAAGACGCTGGCCAACCGCTCACGGTCGCGAGGATTCTTCTCCAGTGACACCAGATCACAGTCGAGCTGGTCAAGGTTCTCGTAGCTCTCGACGAGGAACTCGCGGACGATGTCGTCTTGGTCGTCCATTCTCTTTTCCTCCGGCGCCCGCGGGGCGACATTTGGCCCGCCATGATTCAGCGTAGCTCATAAAAGCGAAAGGAATTGATGATTTCCTGTTAGATTCTGTTTCGTAAGAGGGCGCCGCCGACGAGCCGCGACCGTAAGGGAGCGGTTTTCGCCCCGCTCCCTTACGGTCGCGGCTCGTCAAGAGTCTTAGAGCTTCTGCAGCTCCTCCGCAATCAGCTTCTGCACAACATCGGCCTTCGCCGCCCCCTTTGTTTCGCGCATGACCGCGCCCATAAACGACTGCGCCGCCGCCGTCTTTCCCTTCTTGTACTCGGCCACCGCCTTGGGGTTGGCCGCGATCACGCGGCGCACGATCTCCTCCAGCGCGCCCGCGTCCACGGCTTTGATGCCAAGATGCGCGATCGCCATTTTCGCCGTTTCTCCCGTTTCCAACATGCGGTTGTAGACCGCCTCCGCCGCCTGCTTGTTTAGGCCCGATGCTTTTTGTTCCGCGATCAACCCGGCCAGCCGATCCGCCGTCAGTGGGAAATCCCCGATTTCCTGCTTGTGTTCTTTCAGCGACGCCAGCACTCGGTTGGTAACCCAATTGCTCGCCGCCTTGGCGTCGCCGCAACGCTTCGCCGCGTCCTCGAAATAGGCGACGGTCGCGCGCCCCTGCTGCGTCAATACACCAATGTCGTAGTCGGAAAGTCCATAATCCCGCGCCAGACGCACGCGCTGCGCCGCCGGCAATTCGCCCGTCTCGGCGCGGACGCGCTCGCGCCAGGCCGCGTCCACCACAACCGGCACAAGGTCCGGCTCCGGGAAGTAACGATAGTCAGCGGCCTCTTCCTTGCGGCGCTGCACCACGGTGACGCCGCGCGCCTCGTCCCAGCCGGCCGTCTCCTTCTCGCCGGGCGCCAACCTCCGGCCGTCGCGCTGAAACGCCTCGTACTGGCGATCGGCCTCGTACTTCATCGACCGCTCGACGCCGCGAAAGCTATTGAGATTTTTGACCTCGACAATGGGCGTGGCCGCGACCGTACCGTCCGGCTGGGGGATGTGGAGGTTGATGTTGGCGTCGCAGCGTAGGCTGCCTTCCTGCATTTCGCAGTCGGACACCCCCGTCTCGCGCAGCAACAGGCGGATCTCTTCAAGATACGCCTTGGCCTCTTCCGGCGTGGAAAGGTCCGGCTCGCTCACGATCTCCAACAAGGGCGTGCCGGCGCGGTTCAGGTCCACCAAGCTGTCGCGGCCGGCGCCGGTCTCGTCGTGGAGCATCTTGCCGGCGTCCTCTTCGAGATGGGCGCGAATGATGCGAACGCGCTTAGCGCCGTCGGCCGTTTCGATCTCCAGCCAACCGTTCCTGCTGAAAGGCAGATCGTATTGGCTGATCTGATAGTTTTTCGGCAAATCGGGATAGTAATAGTTTTTGCGGTCCCATTTGGTGAAATCGGCGAGGTGGCAATTCAGCGCCTGGGCGGCGCGCAGCGCCAGCTCGAAGGCGCGGCGGTTCATGACCGGCAGCGCGCCGGGTAGGCCGATGCAGACGGGGCAGGTGGCGGTGTTCGGCGGCAAGCCGAATTGCGTAGCGCAGCCGCAAAACAGCTTGGTCTTCGTGAGCAGCTGGACGTGGACTTCCAGCCCGATGACGATGCGATATGGAAGGTCCGCCATGTACGCCTCGCTTGCGCCGACCGTCGGGGAATTAACGAGGTTTAGCCGCGACCCGAAGGGGAGCGCGTGGGAGACGCGCTCCCCTTCGGGTCGCGGCTAAACGAGATTGTTACTCTAGGGGCCCCGCTCCTGAAAACAACGCGACAAACTTGTGGAATTGCTCTTCGCCGTGTGGTATAAAACATTCGCGCCCGCGATCCCACCCCGGCCCCAAGGAGGCTCTCCCTTGACGCATCCCGCTTCGTCCGGCGCCTCGCGCCGCGAGTTCCTGGCCGCCGCCGCGGCCGGCGCCGTCGCGCTGAGTACAACGCCGCTCGTCCACGCCAACGGCACCGACACTTTGCGCATCGGCCTCATTGGCTGCGGCGGCCGCGGCACCGGCGCCGCCACCCAAGCCCTCAACGCCGACCCCAATGTCAAACTCGTCGCGCTCGGCGACGTTTTTGAGGATCATCTCCAGTCCAGCCTCGACACCCTCCAAAAGGACGCCGCCATCGCGGCCAAGGTCGATGTGAAACCCGACCACTGTTTCATCGGCTTCGACGCCTACAAGCAGGTTCTCGCCAGCGGCGTCGATGTGGTGATCCTGACGACGCCGCCGCACTTCCGGCCGCTGCACATCAAGGCGGCCGTCGAAGCCGACAAACATATCTTCTGCGAAAAGCCCGTGGCCGTGGACGCCCCCGGCGTGCGCTCCGTCATGGACTCCTGCGGCGAGGCCAAGAAACGCGGTAAAGCGGTCGTTTCCGGCCTGTGCTTCCGCTACGAACACGCCAAGCGCGAACTGATGAATCGCGTCCACGAAGGAGCTGTCGGCGACATTCTTGCTCTGCATTGTACTTATAACACCGGCTTCTTGTGGAGCCATCCGCGCCAGGATAAGTGGTCCGAAATGGAATTCCAGATGCGCAACTGGCTCTACTACACCTGGTTGTCTGGCGACCACAACGTCGAACAGCACATCCACAGTCTCGACAAAATGGCCTGGGCGATGAAGGACGTTCCGCCCATGCAGGCCGTCGGCGCCGGCGGCCGGCAGGTGCGCACGGCACCCTTGTTCGGCAACATCTTCGACCATCATTCCGTCGTCTACCAATGGGCCAACGGCGTCAAACTGTTCGCCTCCTGCCGGCAGCAAGACGGCTGCGCCAAGGAAGTGGACGACTTCGTGATCGGCACAAAGGGCACGGCCGACGTGATGAAACACAAGATCACGGGCGAGAACGCCTGGGCGCACAAGAAAGACGCCAACGACAAGGACGACATGTATCAGAACGAACACAATGAGCTGTTCGCCAGCATCCGCAAGAGCGAGCCGATCAACAACGGCGATTACATGACCAAGAGTACGCTGATGGCCATCATGGGCCGCATGGCGACGTACACGGGGCAGGTCATCAAGTGGGAGGAGGCGCTGAACTCCAAGGAAGACCTGACGCCGGCCAAATATGCGTTTGGCGAAATGCCGACGCCGGCGGTGGCGATGCCGGGCGTGACTAAGTTTGTGTGATTTCAAATTCTCCTACGACTAGCCCCGAGCGCAAGCGAGGGGTTTCACCTTCCCCTCGCTTGCGCTCGGGGCTAGTCGATCATTCTTTAGCTCGCGAATACCTTATCCATTCGCTGCGACAAGTCTTTCAGCGCCGCGGCGTCTTTCGATTGCTCGCCCGGCTGCTCGGAAATGCCCCAACCGTTGTAGCCGATATCGTCGAGGGCCTTCATAATGGCCGGCCATTTGTCGTCGCCCTCGAAAAAGCGCACATTAAACTTCTTGAATGCGCTATATTCCTTGATGTGCAGCTTGAGGATGCGCTTGCCCAACACCGGAATCCACTCTTCCGGCTTGCCGTAGCGGAGGACGTTGCCGATGTCGAAGTGCCAGCCGACTTGTGGGCTGTCGATGGCGTCAAGGAACGCGACGGCCTGTTCGGGCTTGGTGATGAAGTCGTTCCAGACGTTTTCGATGGCGATCTTCACGTCCAGTTCCACGGCCACGGGAACCACGCGCTTGATCTCGGCGACGGAGCGACGGAAGCAGTCGTCGTAGGAAATGTCCTTGTTGACGACGCCGGGGACGAACAGCACGGAGGAGGCGCCGTAGCGCTTGGCGTCTTGCAGCGCTCGCTGCAAACCTTCACGGCCTTCCTGGCGCACCCGGTCGTCGGGCGAAGAGAGCGGCTTACCCCAATGCGTGTTGCAGCAGACGCTGGCCGGCTTGAGTCCGGTGTCGTCGAACGCTTTGACCACCTCGTCCTGGTTCATGTGGCTCATCGGCTCGACGCCCTCGAAGCCGGCAGCCTTCACGGCGCGGAATTGCTCCAATACCGATCCCTTGTAGGCAATGGTGGCGTACATGATCGCCTTGCGGATGGTGCGTTTCTTCGCCGGCGCTTCGTCGGCGCGCGCGGCGTTGGGAACAATCGCGGCCGCGGTCAAGGCGCCGCCGAGCTTCAGAAAATCACGCCGGTGTAAGGCTTCTGTCATCATATTCTCCGTTTCAGGTGGTTGAAAAAGTAAAGTTTGTCGAAGGCCGGCATAGAGGTTTGACGATGCTACTCGTCGCCGAATTGACGCCTTTTCCAGTAAGCGGGCTTTCGACTGCCATGCGCCACCGCCACGACCTGTAACCGATCCCCACGTTGCCGATACACCAGGATAAATCGAAAACGACGGAGCAGCCGATAGCGGGTTCCGTGCAGGTAGGTGGGCCAGCGCTCGGGCGACTGCGCGATTTGCTCGAGTGCCGCTTCAAAGGCCGCTTGAAACCGACTAGCGGCCGCGGCGCTACGGCGAAGGTACCAGCGATAGGCCTTGCGCGCCTCCAAAATGGCGGCCGGGTGAATCTCAATCTCGGACGGAATCATTCGCGTCCTCGAAGATCATTCGCCTCGCTTCGGACCAGGGGATCGGCTTGACGATGCCCTGATCCAGGTCGGTGATCCGCCGTTCGATTTCGGCCTGCCAGGACCGCTCGGCTTCTGGATCGGTCGCCTCCAAGCTGTCGAATATGTGACCGGCCAGAGCCTCACGCTCCGAACGAGAAAGCTGCAAGGCTTCGTCCAACAGTTTCTTAGTTTTGGAAGTCATGCCCATATTCTACCTTCCTTACCGGCGACCGCAATCTTTCTTTCGCCGCGCCCCTTGTGAAGCCCTGCCACGGCGGTTATGGTAGCATCGTCAGCTGGCGTACCCGCCCCAACCAAACGACATCCACCCGCGGAGATACCGTATGTCCCGTTTCGCTATGCGTCTCCTCCTTGCCGCCTACCTGGCTCTACTCGCTTGCGCACCGACGCGGGCCGGCAACTGGCCCCAATGGCGCGGCCCAACCGGAGACGGCGTCAGCGACGAGACCGGCCTGCCGTTGAATTGGTCCAACGACTCCGGCCTCCTGTGGAAATTCCCGCTCGACGGGCCGGCGTCTAGCTCGCCTATCGTCTGGGGCGACGCCGCTTTTCTTACTACACAAGAGGGCGATAACCTCTCTCTTGTAAAGATCAACGTGAAGACGGGTCAGGCGGAGTGGACGCAAAAAGTCGGCAGCGGTGAGACGCCGCGCGCTCCCCTGAAGGCCAAGTCCGCCGATGAACGCCGTCATCAAAAGTTCCACGCCTTGCAAAACCTCGCCAGCCCGACGCCGGCGACTGACGGCGAAATCGTCGTCGTTCACTTCGGCAACGGCGATCTCGCCGCCTACGACTATGCCGGCAAACAACTCTGGCGGCACAACCTGCAAGACGATTATGGGATCTACACGATCTGGTGGGGCCACGCCAATAGCCCGATTATTTACAAAGATTTAGTCGTTAATGTTTGTATGCAGGATTCGCTCGCCGACTTGTCCGGCAGCCCCGTGGAGAGTTATCTCGTCGCCTTCGATAAGCGTACCGGCCAAGTGAAATGGAAGACGGCGCGCCAGACCAAGGCGAGCGCCGAGGAATGTGACGCCTACACGACGCCAGTCGTCCGCACTGTCGGCGGCAGCCAGCAACTGGTTGTGATGGGCGGCAATCAGCTCGACGCCTACGACCCAGACACGGGCAAGCAGCTTTGGTTCCTCTCCGGCCTCGTCGGCGGCCGAACCGTCACGGGGCCGACGTTGACGGACGGCCTCGTCTTCGCCACGCGCGGCAAGAAGGGGCCGTTGGTGGCGGTCAAACCGGAAGGCGCCGGCGAACTGCCGGAAAAGGACATCGTCTGGCAAGCGACGCAGGACACGCCCGACGCCAGTTCGCCGGTCGCCTTGAAGGGATTGCTTTTCTGGATCACCGACAATGGTTTTGCCGTCTGCCGCGATATAAAGACCGGCGACGTGAAGTGGAAGGAGCGAATTCCCGGCGATTTCAAGGCGTCACCTGTGGCCGCCGACGGCCGCATCTACTTCCTTAACCGGGCGGGGCAATGCACGGTTGTGGCCGCGTCGGACAAGTTTGAGAAGCTGGCCGTCAACAGCCTCGACGGTGAGACGAACGCATCGCCAGCCATCGCGGGCGGGCGCATTTATATTCGCACTAGCAAAGCGCTTTATTGCATCGGGACGAAGTGAATTCCTTTAGCCGCGACCCGGAGGGGAGCGCGTCTCCCCTCTCAAGATCGCAATTGCCTTTTACTTGCCGTCTTTATCCGCTTCCTTGAGGAGTTGATCGACGGCCTTGTCCATTGATTCGCCACGAACATTCTTGAAGCGAATAACGCCCTTGGCGTCGACCACATAGGTCGTCGGCCAACCGCTGACGTTCCATTTCGTGGATATCGGGCCGCTGGTACCGTCCGGACCGTCCCAAAACGAGCGCCACGTAATGTGTTCCTTTTCCATGGCTTTCTTCAGTTCATCCTTATCCACGTCGCTGTTGACGCCAACAAGAGCGAAGGGCTTGTCTTCGAGCCTTTTCACGAGCGACCGCTCGTGCGCGTACATCGCGCGGCAGGGGCCTCACCAATTGCCCCAGAAGTCGATGACAACCACCTTTCCGCGATAATCGCTGAGCTTGAGGGATTTGCCGTCTAGGTCTTCCGCCGCGATGTCCGGCGCTTCCTTGCCGACGGCGAGGTGGCGGATTTCAAACAGTTCCCCCGTCGCGCGATCCGCGACGGTGGTTTTCTTCATGGTGACCGGGTTGGTATACAAAACGACGTCGCCGTACTTGGTGTTGGCCTCTTCAAAGACGGCCTCCATTTCCTTTGCCAGCTTGTCGGGGTCCGCCTCCTTCAGTCTCTCCGTTTCTTGTATGCCAAGAAATCCTCGCATCGAGTTGGCTTCAGCAGGCTGTTCTTTAAGCCTTCGGACGAGGGCGACGACGTGGTTCAAATGGTCGCCCAAATACAAGCAAGCCTTGCCTTTTGCTTCCCGCGCGGGATTCTTTTCCAAGACGGCTCGCAAGAATTCTTCCATTTTAGGCGAGGGAATGTACGCGTAATCAAGGCCGGCAAGGTCATTCATCAGAGGGGCGATTTTAGGGTTGGCCGCATAGTCCTTAATCAGCATGTCCCAAGCACGCCCACGACTTTTTGGGTTCTTTTCGTCGTAGGCGGCGTTGGTCACAAGCCACCGCAAAGCCTTAACCGCCGCCTCCAAGTCGTTGGGGTTCTTCTCCACCAAATCCCAAAGACTATCAATTGTGGCCTCAGCTTTGGTAAACGGGACAATGGCCGCGGAGCGCTCCGCGTCCGTCTTGGCATTTTTTAGCTTTTCTTCTCTGTCTTTGTAGAATTCCATCACGGCCTTTTGATGGGCCGTGATGAGCGCGTCCACTTCCTCGGCGGCCTTCGATTTCGCGGCTTCCTTGGGTTCGTCTTTCCCATCGGCGCGACCCTTGAGTGCCGGCAACCCGACCAGCAGCATCAAGGCCCCTACAGCCAACCATCGCATCGTGATTCCTCCGGTGAAATGAAAAAAGAGGGCGCAGTCAGGATCAACCGATCTTCCCTGCTGAACGCTCTCTCTGGCTTCGACTCCATCGCTAAGGCTACACGTCCGACGACACAGGTGCAACCATTTTCCCCAAAAGTCGGCCAGTGGCAGGGTCGGGCGCCGCGGAAAAGTCTGGGCCAAATAAAGGGTGGTTAGGACAGGAGAGGGCGAATCGTTCGCCGCGAGGAGGCCGGCGCTGGCGCGGCCGGGACGGTTAGTTCAAGGGAGTGAAAGTGCGGATAGAAAAGGGCGTACGGGGATACCGACGCCGGACAACCTCCCTGTTGCCCGGCGCATGAAGGATTACCTGTTACGGCGAAGCGCCATTACGGCGCGGCGGCGTGATGGTGATCGTGCCCGCCGGCGAACAGCTTGTTATGCTCATTGCCGCCGGCCGCGACGAAAGCCACCAGATCAAGTATCTCCTCCGCCGACAGCTTGTCGAGCAGCCCCTTCGGCATCAGCGAGGTGGGCGACGCCTTCTTGGTGTCAATGTCCGCCAAGTTAAGGACCACCGGCGCCGTCTTGGCCAGCGGATTCTCGATCACCTCCACCGTGGTCGGCGTGGTCTTGATTATCAGCCCAGTTATCACCTTGCCGTCCTGCATAGTGAATATCCACGTCTGATACTTCTCATTGATGCGGAACGACGGCTCGACAATATCATGCAGCACCTCGACAGGCGTTTGCCGCTTTGGATCCAATTTGGTCAGGTCGGGGCCGAACTCGTTACCGAGGCCGTCCATCTTGTGACAGGAGATGCAGACCGTCACCTGGAAAAGGTGCTTGCCATTGCCGAAGGACCGACCCTGTTGAAGCTTTTCGGCCAACGGCGCCAGTTCCGCGAATGTCCATTCTTTCCGCGGCCCCGTGTACTTCAGCATTTCATCCGCGACCTTCATGGGGTGATGTGCCAGGTAGCCTTCGGCATCGGCGCGATACTCGTCGAGATCCGCGACGACATACAGGGCGCCGTACATCCGCCGCCAGTGGCCGGGATAGGTGCAGACGTAGGGATAAACGCCGGGCTGGGCGGGGGCGGTGTAGCTGAGGCGCTGCGAATCGCGCGGCGGCAACAGCCGGCTCGCCAGCAATACCTTTGGAGAGTTCGGGACGTAACCGCGCGCCATCGCGCCCGGATCGGTCGCGGTCGCCTCGTTTTGCGTACCAATCTCTTCGAGCGATCCCGGCTGCAACACCACGAAATTGTGCGGCATGAGATCGTTATTCTCGAAGAGGATTTCAACCGGCTTGCCGGCCTGCACGACAATACGGTCCTTGTCGTAGAGCATCTGGTCCGTGAGCGTGGACAGGCGGATGACGCGCACGCCAAGCTCGCCTAGCTCCTTGCGGACTACCTTCGCCTCTTCCGGCGTCAGCTGCGACGCCAAGGCGTCGGCCAACTGCATTTCATCCAGGACCGCCGGCGCCGTTCGCTCGGCGACGGGGATCGTGCGGACGTGGGCGAGGAGCGCATCAAGCAACGGCGGGTTATGCTGGTCTAGGCGTTTCACTTCCGGCCAGTATTGGACCGGGATGCGCGTCAGCGCGTGGACCGCCGCATCTCGATCCGCATCGTTCTTGACGAACTCGGCGATGGCAAGGAACGTATCGCCTTCCTTGCCGCGCACTGAGCCGAGGCCGTTCATGGCGGCATGGCGGACGGCCCGCTCCGGCGATTCGACGCCGACTTCATAGACGACTTTTTCGGCTGGGGCGGGCTGTTTTTCCTTATGGAAAACGACCTTGTGAGAGTTGTCAAGTACCTTGATGGTAAAGCTATCGAGGCGCTTGCCGAGGCCTTGGTCGGTGCGGTTGAAGATCGCCACTGACGTGATCGGCTGTTCGGCGCCGAGGTCAACTTCCCACCACGGATTGGTGGAGTTTTCCTCCGTATGGGTTTCGCCGCCGTCCGAGTATTTCCCGCTAGTATTGCCGTCGATTGCTTTGGCGGCCTCTCCGCTGTTGATGGTGCTGCTCTGTGACGCCTTGCCCTGGCGGGCGATGTTGCGGCCGTCGCTGAAAACTTCTACTTCGGCCAGCGTCAATGTCTTCTTCTTGCCGGGCAGCTCGATGCGGACGTAACGGCCCATCACGGTTTTGCCGTCCGTGGATGACGACGACAACTCCTTTGGCAGCCCATTCAGAAGCGCCAGCACCTTGGGATAGAGACTGGCGCGCTGTTCGGCGTCGCGGATGATCGGCATCGCGTTCACCAAATCCTGAAGAGAAGTCGTGGATTTGAGCGCCAAATCCCACGCCTTATCGACGCTCGCGTCAGCGGCAATCAAAGCCGCGAACCCGAGTTCGCGCGTCACCGGCAGTTTGGCGCCGGTCGCCATCTTCTCCAGGTCGGGGCGCACATCGGCCAACTCCTTGGCGCCCCGGCTCGTCAGCAGGCGGACCAGATCGAACACGACGCTTTCGTCTTGGTTGGTCTGTTGCGAATCCTGATTGCGAATCGCCTCGATCAGCACATGCAGCGGACTCTTGCCTTCGAGCTTCGCCAGCCCGGTTAACGCCTCCTGGCGATATTCGTCGCGCACACTCTTGCGGAACAACAATTCCAGGTAGACGCCCTGGCCGCGCTTCATCTTGAGCAGGTCGTCGGTGCTAACGCTCTTGAGCAGGTAGCGCGCGCCGGCCGGGGTGGCGAACGAGATGTCTTTCCCTTCCCGGATCGCTTTTGTCACATAGGGTTCCAACGCCCTCATGGTTTCGGTGCGGACATAATCGAGATATTCGTCCGTCGGCTGGTCGGCGGAGATCAGGGCGACCTCGACCGCTTCGGGAACCTTGAAGAAACTGGCGGCGCGAACCGCCTCCAAGCGCACGCGCGGCGCCGGATCGGCCGCGAGTTTACGCAGTAGATTCAGCACATCCGGTACACGGTCGCGCCAGTAGCACAGCACGCGCGTGGCGGCGGCGCGGGCGTGGAAGTCGGGCGAACTGAGTACGCGCTTGAGCAAGTCCTCATCGACGACGTTGTGGTATTGGTGAACCCACAATGCCTCCATCCTATTATGTTCGTATTGCGGGTCTTTTTTGTCGAGATTCGCCTCCCATTTGTTCGCCGCCGCGATCACTTCGTCGCTGTTGCGGCCGCCCAACTCAATCTTGGCGCGATAGCGGACGCGGTCCTCCGGCTCCTTCAATAGCTCCAGCAATTTCTCAATCGGTTCGCCGGCGATCTTGGCCGGCTTGAGTAGGTCGCGGCCCTCATAGGTCACGCGGTAGATGCGGCCGTGAATCTTGTCGCGGCTGGGGTCGCGGAGGTTGTGCTGCATGTGGCCGATGATCGGGTTCTGCCAATCGAGGAAATAGATGGCGCCGTCCGGTCCCATTTTGAGATCGGAAGGACGGAAGTTCGGATCAGTCGAGTAGAGAATCGGCTCGACTTCGGTCGCGGTCAGGCTCGCGCCCGTATCCTGGGGTTTGTACTGCAAAATGCCCTGGAAGCCGATGACGTTGCCCACCAGCAGGTTGCCTTGATTCGCCTCGGGAAAGGCCCGACTGCTCAGAATCTCCACGCCGGGACAAGGCCGTGTGCGCTGTTGATAGACCTGCGGCGGATGCGGGTGCTTGTTCGGGAAATCGAGATATCCGGAGAAAAGCGCTCCGTTATAGGGGTTGGCGCCAGTGCCGTCGTAGACGTAATCCTCGCCCCAGCGATCCCAAACATGGCCGTGCGGATTGGCGAAACCGTAGGTGACATAGGCGTCGAACTTGTGCGTGCGCGGTTCATAACGATAGACGCCGGCGTTGGCGTTGCGCAACGGCGGTCCCCACGGCGTTTCAACCTGCGTATGGTGGAAAGTGCCTTCCTGCCAGTAGACCGCGCCGCCTGGATCGATGGTGAAGCTGTTGGAGGTATGATGCGTGTCAGCCGAGTCCATGCCGTCCAGCACACGGACGCGCACATCAGCTTTGTCGCCGCCGTCGCTGGCCTTTAGGTACATGATGTCCGGCGCCTGAGCGACGAGGACGCCGCCGTTGTAGAATTCAAAGCCTGTCGGACAATGTAAATGGTCGGCGAAGACGGTGCATTTGTCGGCCTTACCCGTACCTTTCGTATCCTCAAAGATGAGTATTTTGTCGTTCAACTCGTCCTTCGGCTTCCAGTGCGGATAGCTCGGCCAAACCGCCACCCACAGCCGGCCCTTCGCGTCCCATTGCATCTGCACCGGCTTGGCCAACTCGGGCCAATCCTTCTCCGACGCGAACAGGTTGACCTTCATGCCTTTGGCGACCGTCATGGTCTTTAATTCCTCATCGCCGCTGAGGAAGAGGTGTTCGCCGTTGGGGCCGGCGCCGGCCTTGTTCGTCTTCACGGGAATGAAAGGCGGCGTGTCGCCGTCGTCCACCTTGAAGTCGCCGCCTTGGGCCACGGACCAGATGCGCTTGTCGCGGTTGGCCGTCATCGCGTCGAGGATTTCCATCTCGCGCTGGGCCACGACGCGGTTGGTCTGCTTTTCCGGCTCGAAGATTAGGTCGGCGCGGCCGCCGAAGATGGAATAGCCGTCCACGGTGCGATAGCGATTAAACCAAGTGAAATTCTTGTCGAGAACGGCCTGGCGCAGCTTTTCCAGGGAGTCGGCGTCGCGCGTCGGCGCCTTGCCGTCCGCGAATAATGCGGCATCAATTATTGTGGCAATCAGACCATCGCCCTCTTCGGTCAGGTGAACGCCGTCGATGGTGAGCGGCTTGGCGGCTTTGGAGTACAGGTCAAGAGACGGATTATAGAGATCGACAAAGGGGATTTGATTCGCCTTGGCGACCGCCGCCATTGCTTCCGTGTACAGGGCGAGACGCTTGTTGTTCTCGGCGCCGTCCGGCAGGTTGCGGTCGTGCAGGTTTTCATGGCCGATGGGCGAGAAAAGGACCAGGCGCGGGGCCGTCTTGCCGTTGTACTTCTGAGCGAGGGTGTGCTTAATCATCCCCTCAAAGTCTTTTTTGAATTGCTCCAATCCCGCAAGTCCGGCGAAGGACTCGTTGTAGCCAAAGAAGGCGAAAACCACGTCGGCCTTGGTGCGCGTCAGCCACTCGTCGGAGCTTCCGAAGTTGGCCGAACGCAGACGCTTGTTGGCGTCCGGCTTGTCGGTGAAACCTTCCACTTCGTCGCCGGAGAAGCCGAGGTTGCGGAACGACAGATTTAGTTTGGGAAAGCGGCTTTGAAGGAGTGTTTCCAGCCAACCGTCGTGTTGCATACGATCAGGAAGCGTGTTGCCGATGAAGCAGATATGATCGCCTTGGAGGATTGCCAAAGTCCCATCGGACTTCGGCTCGTTGGCGGCTCGGAAGAGGGCGGTACAGGTGAAGACGAGAGCCAAAGCGGCGGGAAACGCGGCCATAGCCGCAAGCCGCCCGCCACGATTACGCTGAGGGAAGATGGTCATAGGATCAGTCTCGAAGGTTGTTCGGCGGTTCTCACGGCGGGTGAGAAACGCAGTGAGGTCATTTCAAAACCAGCTTCGTCTTCTCTGCCTCCATGCGCACGTCGGGATTGCCGCTGCCGGTCAGGGCATCCACGGCCGGCGCTAGGTCGGACAAATCGATTTCGGGTCGCAGATGGTGCAGTTCCCCAACGGCCTTGAAAGCGTTCAGCAGCGTCTGACTGATGACCTCCTCGTTGGGCCGGTCGTCGCCGCCCTTGCGAGGGCGAAGAATAAGGTTCTGGCGAAGATAGGTTTCATCCAACATATCCTGAAGAAGATCCAGCCGCGCGGCTTTGCTACCCATTCGGGCCAGCGCCACGGCGGCGTTGAAGCGGATTTGCAGCCCTGGAATCTTGGATATCGCCACGGTGCTGTTGCCGCCGCCCGTCAGGGCGGACAGCGCGTCGGTCGTCGGGCTATCTTCCTTGTCATCCGTCAGGTCGGCGAGTTTGTCCTCGCCCGCGCCGTCGTCGTGCGTCAGCCTCGCCAACGATTCTTCCATGCGGGCGTTGGCCGTCGCGTCGCCGCGCCAGAAGTTCATGGCGAACGCAGACAATTCACGCAAATAGGGATCGTCTTTGTCGCCGCTACAAGCGATCAGCACGTCGCCGACGCCCATGTCGTCGCCGACGCCCTTGGTGCGGTTGCGGAGCGCTCGCACGGCGTCGCGGAGCCAGTCGGCATGATCGGTCTCAGCACTGGCGTGAAGCTTTTCCAGCACGGCTTCCTTTTTCGGGTCGTTCAATTGGTCGAAGCGTTTGAGGTTTTGGCCGAGGTTGGCCAGCGCCCAAACGGCCTGTCTCCGCCGCAGCGCGCGGTACTTAGGATCAATGGCTTCCGTCTGCGAGGCGAGTTCTTTCAACATCGGCGCCCCGACGGGAACCATGAAATCGCCGAGGCTGGCGCAGAGGAACGCAATATAAGTACGGTCCTGCTCCAGCTTACGCCGGGCCGCGGCCGCATCGTCCTTACTCATGCTCCCCACTTTGGAGGCGTAGGCCAACTCGGCCGGCGCGGCGTCGTCGCGCGTCTTTTCCAGCATCAAAGCCAATTGCCGGGCGAATTCTCCGTCACTGGCCAGGGCGTCGTCGCGCAGCAACACTTGCGCCAGCTGTTCGGCCGCACGCCAGCGCACTTCGACGTTGGGGTCTTTGAGCTTAGTTAGGAAGTGTTCTTTCGAGTAGGAGACGCCAAACAGCCAGCCGCCGACGAGCCATGCGACCACAAGGAAAGCGACAATAAGCCCCGGCACAAGGAACAATTGCAGCATCAGTTTGCCGGAAGGCGGCGATACGGCGGGTAGGCCAGGAGGAGGCGCGTCTGAAGCGCCGTCGGGGCGCGGGGTCAAACTTTCTCCAGACTGCATCTCAAAATCCTTATCGCGAAAGCGCCCAGGGGGGACGCGCTCCCCTTCGGGTCGCGGCTAAACAGCCCCTTGCTCTTTTTTAGCCGATCGCCCGCATCCGTCAAGGCAACGCATCGTATACAATCGCGGTCTGTTCAAATCCACCGTTTCCTCGCATGATAGCAGCATGGACCTCTCGACGTTTCTGCACGAACGCCGGCCCGCATGGCGGCGGCTGGAAGAATTGCTCGAACGCGCCGAGAGCAGCGGCCTGCCTTGCCTCAACGAGGACGAGGTCGTCGAGTTCGGCAACCTCTACCGCCGCACCGCCTCCGACCTGAATCAAGCTCAGACGTTCGTAAGCGGCGATACGACCGTGCGCTTTCTCAACGACCTTGTGGCGCGGGCCTATCTCCTCATCTATGGCAAAACAAAGATCGACCTACGCGGCATGGTGATGTTTCTCGTATGGGGTTGGCCGGCCGTGTTCCGGCGCTACCTGCCGCATTTCCTCCTTGCCGGAGCGCTGTTTACTTTTGGCGCGGCGTTCGGCTTCCTCGCGTGCTTCCCTTGGTTGAAGGACAAAGCCTCCGTGGAGGCGGCCCACAACGCCCAATCGTTCCTCCTGCCGACGGGGATGAGTACGATCCAACCGCGCGAGGAGGGCGAGAAAGATCCCACGGGCGAAGAAGGACGTGGGTCGGACTATTACGCCGCTTTCTCCCTCTTCCTGTTTACGCACAACGTCACGGTGACGCTGTTCGCCTTCGCACTCGGCATCACCTTCGGGGTCGGCACGGTCTGGTTCATGTTTGAGAACGGACTGATGTTGGGCGTACTCGCCGCGATCTTCCTGGAGGCGGAGATGAAAGATCGGGGCCACCACTACTTCCTGACGTTCGTCACAGGCATTGTTCCGCACGGCGTCTTGGAGATCCCGGCATGTCTGATCGGCGGGGCGGCCGGCCTGCTGCTGGCGCAAGGCATGATCCGCGCCCGGCCCTGGCCGCGCCGCCAGGAGTTGGCCCGCCTCGGCAAGGAGGCTTTCCTGCTGGTATCCGGCGCCATACCGCTGCTGCTCGTGGCGGGGCTGCTCGAAGCCGGCGTCGCCCGCGCCCCCGACCAATTCTTCCCCAGCATGGTGAAGCTGACCGTGGCCTGCGTCTTTGGCGTCCTGTTCCTCATCTATACTCTCCTGCTCGGCTGGGGGAAAAACCCCTATTACCGGAGGGATGGGACGTGATCTTGCATCAGGTTCTCACCACGGAGAAGGTGCCGTTCAGCTACCGCGTGGCCGGCCTAGGGTCGCGCACCCTCGCCTGGCTAATCGACATGGGGGTTGTAATCTTCTTATGGATCATGGGCGACCTATTCTCCCGGCCCCTCGCGTTGGGCCGCGAAGCGTTAGCTGACGCCCTACTCTTATCGTGGATTTTCGCAGCCTACTGGGGATATTTCCTCCTCTTCGAGTGGCTATGGAATGGTCAGACGTTGGGCAAGCGGGCGCTCGGCATTCGCGTCATCCAGTGGAAGGGCACGTCGCTGACGTTCTCGCATTCGGCCGTGCGCAACATCGTGCGTTTCGTGGATTCGCTGCCAGGCTTATACGCCGTGGGCTTCATCGTGGCGGCCTGCAACCGCGAGAACCGCCGACTCGGCGACTTCGCCGCCGACACCCTCGTCGTTCACGTCGAGCAGCGGGCCAGGCCGATCCGGGCGCTGATCGAAGCCCGCGGCGAAGCCGATCGCGCGCGGTTGTCGCTATGGCGGCAGCGGCTGGCCTCGTTGGAACGCGAGCAGAAACAAACGGTGTTGGACCTGTGCCTGCGCCGCGACCAGTTGCGCGTGGCCGAGCGCACGCGGTTGTTCCGGTCGGCGGCGCGCTATTTCGAGAGCCGGCTGGAACTGGCGCCGGACGAATACGAGAGCGACGAAAAGTTTGTATTACAACTGGCGGCGGTGCTGAGCGAACAGGGGCCGCAGGACGACGGGCCGCGCCCGAAACGGACGTGAGTTCCTAAACTAGCATTACAAGCCCTGAGCGCGAGCGAGGGGTTTATGCGAAGCCCCCTCGCTCGCGCTCAGGGCTTGTATTGAAAAGGTGCGCCAACGCGATGATCTGGTTTCTCTGCAAAAAATGCGGCAAGCGTCACGGCCGGGCCGACAACCTTTCCAGCACCCTGGTCTTTTGCGAGTGCGGCCAGGGGAATACCGTGCCGTGGCAAAGCACCACCACGCCGCCCGCCGCCCCGCCGGCGCCGCCGCCGCGCCCGTTGCCGCAGCGGGCACAGCCGTTCGACGACCGCGACGACCGACGGCCGCCGCCGGACGACGCCTCCGCCGGCGACCTCTTTCGGCGCCGTAAGACCAACGTCTTCCGCCGTCGCCGGCCGGGTTTCTGCATCAACCACGACGACGTAGCCACGAACAAGACTTGCGAAGACTGTAAAGAGCCGTTTTGTCCGAATTGCGTCGTGGAGCAGCAAGGCAAGACCTTGTGCGGGCCGTGCAAGAACTTTCGCATTCGCGGAATGCTGCGGCCGGCCAGGATTCCCGGCCTAGCCGTGGTGGCAATGATCGTCGGTCTGGTGAGCGGCCCCGTCACTTTCTGTATGACCCTGGTGGGAGCGGGGCCGCGCGGGTCGATTTTCATGGCGGTAGCGCTGAGTCTGCTCGGCCTGTTGCTGCCGGTCGGCGGAATGGTGGTGAGCTGGTACGCCCTGCGTGAAATCGAAACCAAGCCGAACCTCGGCGGCCGCGGCCTCGCCATGACCGGCGCCACGACCTCGCTAGTCGGCGCGCTTTGGTGCGCGACCGTGGCCTTTTTGGTTATCTATCGCATGACGCAAGGCTGAACTTATTAGTATCTACCCAAACCTCTGGGGTTGCCTTGTTTCCTTAGGCGGGGTGCCATGCTTTCGCGGGCCGACCTCGAAGCCTCGTCCGGTCCCGATCCCCGCGAAAGCATGAGTCCTCGCGCGGGACACATGCTTTCGCGGCGGCTTAGACAGCGGGAAGATGCGGAAAGTGGCCGCGAAAGCATGGCACCCAAATTGTGCAGACTACTAATGGGTTGAACCTGATCGCCGGAGAGAATCGTCATGGCCTTATGCCCTTCCTGCGACTATCCGATCCCGGACGACCGCGAGCGCGTCGGCGCCCGCTGTCCGAACTGCCGCGATCCGTTGTACGAGCCGCCGGGGCGCTTTGGCCGGCCCGTCCGCGAGGGCGAAGGCGCCTGTAGCGTCCATCCCGAATGTGAGTCCGTCGGTCCCTGCGGCCGCTGCGGTAATTTCATGTGCGAGACCTGCCGCACGCGCTGGCGCGAGCAAATTCTCTGCGCCGCCTGCGTCGATCGCGCGTTGGAATCGCGGGAAGCGGCGCCGGAACAGTCGCGCACGCATTTCCGTCAGGCGCTCACGGCGTTGGTCCTTGGCGTCGGCGCCTGGGTGCTGGGCGTCGTCGGTTTTGTCGTGGCCGTCCTCGCCGCGGTCGCGGCCGGCGGACAGCAGACGCCCACGACCATTGGCATCGTCGGCCTCATCCTCATTGTCATGTTTTTGGCAGGTGCTGCGACGGCAATGTTCGGCATCGGCCAGGCCGTCGCCGTCTTGCGCGTCCGCGGCAGTCACATGATCCTTGCGACCATAGGCTTGACGGTGGGCGGTTTGTTCATCGGCATGTTTATCGGCTTGTTCGCTCTTTCTATATTCCTTGCCGCCTGACCCGAACGGCGAACGGCCGGCGTAAGCCGGCTGGTACATCACCAAGTCGGCGATAGAGTGCAGCACCAGCCGGCTTACGCCGGCCGTTCGCCCTAAAGCGGCTCAAAGGGGTATCTATGCTTGGAAACATTTACGAGATCGAAATTACCCTCAAAGGCGCCGACGCGGAGCGCGGCCGTGTGGCCGAGGAATACGACCTGCTGACGCACGGCAAAGCAGAGTCGGCCCTGGTGACGGGCGCCGCGCGCGGCTGGTTGCTGGAGGGCCTGTTGGCGCGCGAAAATGCCGAGCGGCTTATGCGCGAATTGCTGGTCGATTCCTTGATCGAAACCGGAGTTTTGGGAGGATTGAACGAGCATAATAGGGGAAGCCGGTTGGCCACGGTCCTCTACAAACCCGGCGTGATGGACCCGGCCGCCCTGAGCGTCGTGGACGCCGCCCGCGACCTGGGCTTGCCCGGCGTCATGGCGCGCAGCTTCCGCCGCTATTATGGACCGCCTTTGTCGCCAACTGCCAAGGCGGTGCTGTTCCATAAGGTGCTGGCCAACGACGCGGTGGAACAAGTGGTCGAAGGGCCGCTGACGTTGGAACACCTTGAATTCGCAGCCCCGTACGAATTCAAGCGGATCGTCGTGCCTTTATGCGACTTGGACGATGCGGCGTTGGAGAAGTTGAGCCGGGCCGGTCAATTGTCGCTGAGTCTCGCCGAGATGCGGACGATTCAGAAACATTTCCGCGAGGCCGGCCGCGATCCGACTGATGTGGAGTTGGAGACGCTGGCCCAAACGTGGTCGGAACACTGCTCGCACAAGACGCTCAAGGGTCGCGTCGAGTTCCGCGATGAAATTGGACTTCGCAGCTATGACAATCTCTTAAAGGAGACGATTTTCGCGGCCACGCAAGAAGTGCGCCGCCGCCTGGGCGCCGACGACTGGTGCGTCAGCGTCTTCGAGGACAACGCCGGCGTAGTACGCTTCGACGACAAGTTTCACGTCTGTTTTAAGGTGGAAACGCACAATCATCCGTCGGCCATCGAACCCTACGGCGGCGCCAACACCGGCCTCGGCGGCGTGATCCGCGATCCGATGGGCACCGGCCTCGGCGCCAAGCCGGTGTGCAACACGGACGTATTCTGTTTCGCGCCGTGGGACGCGGCGCCGGAATCGCTGCCGCCGGGCGTATTGCACCCGCTCAAGGTGATGAAAGGCGTCGTTGCCGGAGTGAGAGACTACGGAAATCGCATGGGCATCCCGACGGTCAACGGGGCTGTCTGTTTCGACGGGCGCTATCTCGGCAATCCGTTGGTGTTCTGCGGCACAGTCGGCTTGTTGCCGGTGAACCGCTGCCAGAAGGCGGCGCGGCCGGGCGACTTGATCGTGGCGTTGGGGGGCCGAACCGGACGCGACGGCATTCACGGCGCGACGTTTTCGTCCATCGAGCTGACGGCGGAATCAGACACGGTGAGCGGCGGCGCGGTGCAGATCGGCAACGCCATCGCGGAAAAGAAGCTGTTGGACGTGCTATTGCAGACCCGCGACGAGGGGCTGTACAACGCCGTGACCGACTGCGGCGCCGGCGGGTTCAGCTCGGCGGTGGGCGAGATGGGCGAGACTCTCGGGGCGGCGGTGGAGCTGGAGAAGGCGCCGTTGAAGTATGCCGGCTTGTCGTATACGGAAATCTGGATCTCCGAGTCGCAGGAAAGGATGATTCTTGCGGTGGCGCCGGAGAAATGGCCGCGTTTACAGGCGTTGTGCGCCGGCGAGGATGTGGAGGCGACGGCCATCGGCCGCTTTGAGGAAACGGGTCGTTTACGCCTCTCTTATGAAGGCCATTCCACGGGCGATCTCGACATGCGCTTCTTACACGACGGCCGGCCGCCGGTGGTGCGGCAAGCGACATGGCGAGCGGACAACGCGCTAAAGGGCGGGGAAACCCCGCCCCT
>DHJA01000060.1 GCA_002404095.1 Planctomycetaceae bacterium UBA4732
GGGGCGTAAGCCCCCGGATTCTGTTTCCGTTGCAGCAGACAGAATCCGGGGGCTTACGCCCCCGGCTCGCCAACGCTTGCCGGCCGTAGGCCGTTCAACACGCCAACCACCTCCGCGCGGGCGTCCGGATACCGCTCCAGCGCTCGCAGCAAGGTGCGGAGCAAATCCTGTACGCCGGGATCGAGCAAGGGCGACGTCGGCTTGTCAGCGCCGCCGCGCGGCTTGGCGAGCGCCGACCAACCGGGTTTGGCCGCCGTCTCTTTACCGGGGCCAGCCTTGAGCCAGTCCACCGGCTTGCCTTTCAGCGCGGCGACCTCCGCACCGAGCCGCGCCTGCGCCTCGGCCTGACGCACCGCCACGGCGAAGAGACGGTATTTCAGGATCTGCCGTTTGCCATCGCCCTTGCGCATCCATTCCTCGAAGTCCTCGCGCGAGACGCCGGCGGCCTCGGCGGCGACGTGCGCGAAACCGCCGGCGCGGACGTAGGCAAGGATGGTCGTTTCGACGGCGGGCGTCAGTAGAGGACGTTTCTGAGCCATAAGAAGAGGTCCATTTCATAGGTCCTATAGGACTTATAGGTCCTATAGGACCTATAAGTCCTACAGGATTGTCAGCCGCTCAACAAAGCGCAAGCCTGGTATCGAGGCAGAGCGGGGCCGACATACTCAAAGCCGGCCGTGAGCCGATTGGTCGCATGTTTGAGGCCGCGCCGTCCACGTTCGCCGCGCGAGACGAGGCTCGGCGACCGCCGCAGTCGCCAGAGCGATGAACGCAGACGAGCGCGGATCATGGCCGGGTGCGTGGTGGTGGACACGGCACGGCAGCCCAGGCCGCGCCACAATGACGCGACCAGGGCCGAGAGCGCATTACCCACGCCGACGCCTTGATAATCCGGCAAGCAAACCGTCCGGTGTTCGCGCCGCGTCGGCGGGCCGGCGCCAGGGAACGGCAGCCACGCACTGAAGGCGACCGGCCGTTCGTCCCACGATGCCAGGAAGCAGACGGCCGAGCGCGCCAGTTCGCCGCTCAGGTAGTGATGCGGAGCGAACAGCGGCCACGCCGATGTCTGGCAACGAACGATTTCGAGGCGGACGTGGGGCCGTCGCCGAAGCAACCTCCATTCAAACCGACCCTCGGCGGGTTGATAAACCCAATCCGGTTGCAGCCACGGAATCACGTCGTCATGGCAAGTCACGGCGACGAAGCGCAGGCCGTTGGCACGGACGGCCCGCGCCGCCGCGGCGCTGCCGATTTGCGCCACAGTGCGGTCCACGACGCTGGTGTATTCATCCAGGACAACGAGCGCCGGTTTAGCTGAGGAGAGCGCTTCGGCGAGGAGGCGGGCAAGCGTGACGCGAAATTGTTGGCCGGTGGACAGGACATGGAACGGCCGCAGCCATGCCGGGGGCGACGAAAAGCCGACCGCCGATAGCAGACTCGTCACGTCTTTGATCGAAGTGCCATCAGGAAAGGCGTCGAGGAGGGCGCGATCATGCGGCCAGGAGAGGGCGGCGGAGTGCAAGGTCTCGCGCGGCCAGAACCAGCGGGCGAGCGTGGACTTGCCGCAGCCGGACGGCCCGGTGATGAGGCCGACGTTCCACGGCCGATCCTCAATCGGCAGGGTCGCGGCCCACTGAAGGCGCGACGTTTTCTCAGGCGCCAGGTCGAACAGCCCGCGCACTTGCTGGACGCGCGGCGATTCGACGACGAGCGACTCGACGGTGACGACGGCTTGCATAGTGCAATCTCCAAAAGATTCACCACAAAGACACAAAGAACACAAAGGATGACAAATTGAATAAATACTTAATGCCTATCTTTTGTCTTCCTTTGTGTTCTTTGTGTCTTTGTGGTGAATCCGTTTTTCAGCTCAACAGCGCCCGGCACTTCAGCCCTTCCGTCTGGAAGCGTTGCAGCAAGGCGATTTGTTCCTCTTCATCGGCGCATTCAATCAGGACGAGGTATTGTTCCGCCGGGTCCGGCGCCGCCTTGCGCCCCGCTCCGGCCAGCGTCTTTTCGACCGCCGCGCCCGCCGACGCGATGGACCGCCACAGATTCACCAGCACGTCGGAATCCGCGTCGGTCACGCGGCGCAGCGCGTCGAGCTTTTGAGCGTCGTAGTCGGCAAGGGCGGCGAGCGGGTCGATGGACAGCAACAGCGCGCGGGCCTCGCCGTCGTCCACGTCCAACACTTCCACGTCCACTTCCATATCGGGTCGCATCGACTGGCGCAGGTGGCCGTCGATCAGCTTGAGTCGGCCGTCGGGAAGCTCGTAGGCCAGCAGACTCCGGGCGAAGCCTACTTCCTCGTATAAGGCGGCCAGGGCGGCGCGCTGGGCCTCGGAGTGCAAGCGCGGGTTCAGCTCATGCGGCACGAGGTCGCCGGCGCGGACGCGGCGATGGCCCTTGATGCGGTTGCGCGGCGAAGCGGTCATGGTAGAGTCTCTTATAAGGGTCTGACCGCAAAGGGCGGGGAAACCCCGCTCCTACGGCGATTTTCTTGGGTAGGGGCGGGGTTTCCCCGCCCTTTGCGGTCAGACCCT
>DHJA01000134.1 GCA_002404095.1 Planctomycetaceae bacterium UBA4732
GCATCGACAGGGGGCGCTGTAGTATTAGGGTCTGTTCCGGAAGTTGGTCCAACACGGCTGACACAGCCGTGGCACACCGAGATTTCCTGTGTGCCACGGCTGTGTCAGCCGTGTTTCGATAGCTTATAGGACAGACTCTTGCACTGGCCGCCGAACCAGGCGACTCGATCGGGTCGCGTGGTCATGGCCTTATCCTTGTTCCATCCCGGTCGGGGCGGAAATCCGCCAGGTCCACGCCCCGATCGCCGTCCCGCCGCACTCCGCGCGTCTCCCGGACGTACTTGTGACACTTCACGCACGTCATCGTCAGATCGACGTAGTCCAGCGCGGCGCCGTCGAGGTTCTTGGCTTTGGCGTTCTTGACCAAACTCTCGGCGCTCCTGCGGAACTGGTTGCTGAACATCTCGTACTGCGGCGTCTTGACGACCACCCACTCGGCCCGCTGGCTGATGGTGATCAATTCGTCGGCGTTGTCCGCGATCTTGTCGAAGTCGTTCAGGGCGACGCCTTCGAGGACGCCCTGCGAGTGCTTCAGCTTCTTCCTCATCAGCTCGGCGGTCTTGCTCGGCTTGTCCACGTCGCCGCCGCGGCCGGCCGGGACGCAAGCGCCGGCGAGCAGGAGAAAGACCACCACGGCGCGGCAAAGGGTCTTCATCATTCCGTCTCCAAAAAGAATGGAATCGCCGGGCCGCGTGGCCCGGCGGCGGTCAGGCGTCGTCGTCCAATTTAGCTTCCAGGCGGCGCAGCACGTCGGTAGCCGTGACGACGCCGACCAGCACGCCGCCGTCGTCCACGACGAACAGGCGGTGGACTCGCAGCGCCAGCATGTCCTCGACCACCTGGGCCGAGGGGGCGTCGAGGCGCACCGTGAAGACGGTCGGCGTCATCAGGTCGCGCACGAGAGCCTTGTCGTCCACCCGCTCCACATTCAGCCCGCTCCAGACGCCTTTTGGCTCGCCGGGGACTTCCGCGAACTCTGAGAAGTCTTCCACGTAACTCTCACTCTTCGTCAAAGAGTCGATCTTCTCTCGGGCGTGGACGACGAGGTCGGTCTGACTCAGGACGCCGACGGGCGCCCCGGCCTCGTTGATGACGGGGGCGGCGCTAATGCCGCGCTCGGTCAGGAAGCAGGCCGCCTCGCGGGCCGTGGCCGTCTCCCGCAGCGACACCGGGTTGGGCGACATCAGGTCGTCCGCCGTCCGCGCCTTGAGCAGTAGGGGCGGACGCTCCAGCGTACAAACTTGGCTCAGGTTCATGGCCAACCTCCTTTCCGGGTTCACAGGCTATCGAGTTCTTGGAGGCAATCCAACCGGGCGACCGCTGCCAGCACGTCCATGCTGGATACGACGCCGACCGGCCGACGCCGTTCATCGACGATGACGATCCGGTGGATGTGTGCGTCGCGCATCCAGCGGGCCAACTCACCCACGCGGGTTTCCGGCCCAGTGGCGACCACGTTGGTGGTCATGTACCGCGACACCTCATCGTCGGGCGCGTCGTCCAGACCGTCCAGCTGCCAGTCGCAGCAGGCGCAGGTTTCCCCTCCTTGGCACCGCTTGGGCGGCCGACTCTCGCGGTCCACCCAATGGACCAGGTCGGCGGCCGACAGGACGCCGACGCAGCGTCCTTCCTCATCGACCACGGGGGCGCCGCTCACCTCGGCTGGGCCAGCAGGTGCGCCGCGTAGCGGAGCGTCACGTGTTGCGGGATCACCAGCACGTCCCGGCTCATGAGATCCTCTGCGGTCAGTTCCAACAGGGGCGTTTCCAACGTCGTCATGATTACCTCCAGGGGAGAGGGGCGTGCGTTACTTTCCGGCGTCGTGTACGCGCCCTCCATAGAGCAAGGGCCGTGCCCAAGGCCGCGGCTCCAGGGAACATGGGTCGCAACTTCTTTCCCTCAAGGTTCTTGTGAAAAATGCCGACAGGGACAACCTGATCGTGAACCCATGTGGGAAGTGGGCGATTCCGCACACACGGGCGGGCTTTTTGTGCGAGGCGTTCGAGTACCTGAATGCGAAGCCCAGGCTGACCACCAAGGACGCCAGGACGCTTTGAGGAACGCAGCTTCTAGGGCAAAGAGAAGAAGTCCCTTGCCTACGTCATCGGGATCATGAACATGATCCTTCACGGCATTGATGCGCCGAACATCGTCCACACCAACACACTCACCGAAAACCTCGCCGACATTCAGAAGAAGGACCGTTTCGACGTGGCGATGGCCAATCCGCCCTTCGGCGGCAAGGAACGCAAGGAGGCGCAGCAAAACTTGCCGATTCGCACGGGCGAGACGGCGTTCCTGTCCCTCCAGCACTTCATCAAGATTCTCAAGGCCGGCGGGCGCACGGATCGACCCCGGAGGGGTCACAGCCATTAGCCGGGGGTTGAGCGTAGCGACACCCCCGGTTTCGTGAGGCCTCACCCGTCATCCCGACCCCGGAGGGGTCGCAGCCATTAGCCGGGGGTTGAGCGTAGTTTCGTGAGGCCTCACCCGTCATCCCGACCCCGGAGGGGTCACAGCCAT
>DHJA01000182.1:0-2482 GCA_002404095.1 Planctomycetaceae bacterium UBA4732
CTGCCCTCCCCCAGCGTCGGGGGAGGGTTGGGAGGGGGTGGTGTGCGGCGGCAGCTTCAACGTCTGCCCCGTGAGGGCGGCAACTTCGCGAGCTGTGCCGATCAGCGACAAAGCGCGTGCTAAATTGGGCGTGACCTCCAATTCCAGCACCACGTCGCCCATGAAATCGACCAGCGCCGCGCCGACGGGGGCGTCCTCTTCCAGGAGAATAATGCCTTCGTGTTCGTCGTCGATGCCCAGCTCGAACGATGAGCAGACCATCGCGTCGCTCGGTTCGCCGCGGATCTTTCCTGGTTTCAGTTCCGACAGCTTTTTGGGCGTGGCGTGGCCGTCGTAGAGGACCGAGCCGGCCAGGGCGAGGATGACCTTCTGGCCGGCGTCGCCGACGTTCAGGTTCGGGGCGCCGGTGACCATTTTTTTGGTGCGCCCTTGGCCGTAGTCCACGGTCGGCAGTTTGAGCTTGTCAGCGTTGGGGTGTTTCTCGACGCTGACCACTTGGGCGACGATGATCTTGTCACGGTCCCAAACGGGGCCGGCGTCTTCCGACGTGACGCGCAGCCCTTCCGGCGGCGGTACGCCAATGAGGCGCACGCCGGAGACTTCAAGGCCGGCCAGGGTAAGGCGTTCGGCCAACTCGGCGACGGGCAGGGTGAGCGGGACGTACTCGCTCAGCCATTTCAGCGGTATTTTCATTCTGCTGTTATAGGAGGCGCGCGGCATGGAGGCGCGGGACGGTGTTTGCCTTTACATACGTCGGCCTGCCGACTATCTTGGCGCATGGTAGACGAACGCTTTGCCGTGGAGGTTCATGTGTTCGCACTCGTTTCCAAACTGGATGATCTGTTCCATGACCGCCCCGATGTGTTCATCGCCGGCGACGTGCAATGGTATCCAGTGGAAAGTTCACCTCTAATATGCCAAGCGCCCGACGCGATGGTCGTTTTCGGCCGGCCCAAAGGCCGCCGCAAAGGGTATCTGCAATGGGTCGAAGGCAACATTGCTCCCCAGGTGGTCTTTGAAGTGGGGCCTTCCGCCTTTCGCCATCAGAAGCTGATGCGCAAGTTCCAGTTCTACGAACACTACGGTGTTGAGGAATACTACCTCTACGATCCTGATCGGGTAGAAATCACGGGTTGGCAGCGGGTGGGCCAGACCCTGGAAGAGATAACCGATTTGAAGCGGTGGATTAGCCCCCTCTTGGGAATCGGCTTCAGGGCGAAAACGGACGAACTGCACATCATCCGACCTAAACAACAGCACCTCGCAACGTATCAGGAGTTGATGGGACAGATTGACCGGGACCGTCACGCCCGAGAACTGGCCGAGCAAAAAGCCGAGCGCCTCGCCGCCCAGCTACGCACCCTCGGCGTCAACCCGGAAACGTGAACGTAATCAGAACTGGCTCAGGAATCGCAAATCATTTGCCCAGAACTGGCGGATGTCGTCCAGCCCATAGCGCAGCATGGCGATGCGTTCCGGCCCCATGCCGAAGGCGAAACCACTGTGCTTGTCCGGGTCGTAGCCGCCGTTGCGCAGCACCACCGGATGCACCATGCCGGCGCCGAGGATTTCCAGCCAACCGCTCTTCTTGCACAAACTACATCCCTTTCCGGTGCAAACGATGCAGTCCATGTCCACTTCGATGCTCGGCTCGGTGAACGGGAAATAGCTGGAGCGGATGCGCACACGGCGGTCGGCGCCGAACAGCCGGCGCGTGAAGGCGACCAGTGTGCCCTTGAGGTCGGCCATCGTCACCTGCTCGCCGACTACCAACCCTTCGACCTGATGGAACATGATCTCGCTGCGCGTGGTGATGGCCTCGTAGCGGTAGCACATGCCCGGCAGGATCACGCGGATCGGCCCCGAACATAACTGCCGCATCACATGGATTTGCCCAGGCGATGTGTGCGTACGCAGCAGTACGCCGGGTTTTGTCGTGTGAAAGGTGTCCCACATGTCGCGGGCCGGGTGGTGCGGCGGCATGTTGAGGAGGCCGAAGTTGGTTTCGTCGTCTTCGACTTCAGGGCTACGGTATATCTGAAAACCAAGGTCGGCGAAGACGGCGAAAATGTCGCGCAACGTCTGAGTGGAGACGTGCAAGCGGCCGCGCGGCGTCGCCCGGCCCGGCAGCGTCACATCGAGTGCTTCCGAGGCGAGGCTGTGTTCCAGGGCGCGAGCCTTCCCGGCCGCGAGGGCGGTCTCGTAGGCGTCCGTTAGCGTACCTTTGACTTGATTGGCTTGTTGGCCGTAAGTCTTGCGCTCGGCCGGCGCGATTTTACCGATCTGACTCAGCGCTTGCGGCACTTCGCCTTGTTTGCCGAAGTAGCGCGTATGCCAGGCGCGCAGGCCGGCTTCGTCAGCGCAGATTTGCAGTTCGGCGAGAGCGCGTTGTTCGAGAACGGCAAGGTCGGACATGGCAATACAAGCCCTGAGCGCGAGCGAGGGGTTTTGACGGAACCCCTCGCTCGCGCTCAGGGCTTGT
>DHJA01000182.1:2575-12321 GCA_002404095.1 Planctomycetaceae bacterium UBA4732
CTCGCTCGCGCTCAGGGCTTGTAAAGCGCAGACGAGTCTTATTTCGACCCCGGCGGGAGGTTGGCGCGCGCCAGCTCCACGATCTTAGTGAAAGTGTTGGGATCTTCGACGGCGATATTCGCCAGCGTTTTACGGTCCAGCTCGACCAAGGCGCGTTGCAGCCCGGCGATGAGTTGGCCGTAGCGTAGGCCGCGCATCCGACAAGCGGCGTTGATGCGCACGATCCACAAGCGGCGAAACTCGCGCTTACGGACGCGGCGGTCGCGGAAGGCGTAGACGCCTCCGCGCATCAACGTCACCAGCGATTGGCGATACAAATGGTGCCGGCTCATGCAGAAGCCTTTGGTCAGCTTCCGCATCCTTTTGCGGTTCCGAAGTACGGTCTTGCCGCTGCGTGCTCGTGTCATGACTTATGCTCCCGTAGCGGCGCGGACCTACGCTTTGCCGCCCAGCATGATGATGTATTTCCGCGACAGCTTGCCGCCGTCCACGACGCTCGCGCGCAGGTGGCGTTTGCGTTTGCCCGTTTTGTGACTATTCAGATGCTTCTTGCCGGCCTGGCTGCGTTTGAGCAAGCCGGTGGCCGTGACGCGGAAGCGTTTCTTCGAGGCCTTATGAGTCTTCATCTTCGGCATGGCCGCACCGTCCGTTCCCGCGAAATAAGAACCCGGCCCCCGGTCCAAAACCGGCAGCCGCGAAGGTCGTCAGATCACGACGCCTCTGAGGGTTGTTCTATCTTAGAGAACGGCCCCATGCGCGGATAGGGGAAAAAGAATCCGGTCGTCCGCGTCCTTTTCTTTCCTAACAGCGCACTTCAAAGATCCGCGCGAGGTCGTCGCCGTTGGTGGCGTGGACGTGGACGCGGAGCGCCGCGGCCTTCACCGGCTTGAACTCGTGCCGGCGTAAGCGTTGATGGTTGCCAGCGATTTTCACCAGTTCCGTCCAATCGCTGGCGCCCGGCGCCCGGTAGGAGAGGGTGTAGTCCTTCACGGTTTCCGGCTGCGGACGGCGGAGGATGCCGTTCGTGATCTCGTCCGACGAAGACAGGGTTAGCTCGCGTTGGAAGCCGCTGTCGAAAGTGAGCTGCACGCGGTCAACCGTTGTCGGCTTGTCCCAGGCTAACTCGATCCAGGCGCCGTCGGGGCCGAGCGGGGCGGCCCATTGGTTGTCGAAACGCCCCGGCTCGTCGCGCACCCAGCCGTTCAGGATGTGGACGGCGGCAGCCTCGGGCAGCTCGGCCGACGCCTTCACCGTCGCCGTGCGCGCCAGGTCGTTTGCATCTTCGTTCTTCAGAGCCTTAACCGTCTGGTCGTCGCGCAGCAGCGTTTGCTGCAGCTCCTTGAGCTTCTCCTTGTTCTCGTATAACTGTCGGGGCGAAATCTGCCAGCGGGCGCATAGCGCGGCGGCCGTGCCGGTTGCCTGCCCTTCGACGGAGCAAGTCCCCATGACGCGCAGCGACGTGAAAGCAACGTGACTGGCGCTGACGTTCCGGCCCGCCATCATGAGGTTCTTGACGTTCTTACTGTACAGCGACCGCAGCGGTACGTTGTAAACCTCTTTGAGCTTGATCGACGCGAACGGCGGCTTGTCGGGGTCGTCGAAGCCGGTCGGTGGGTGTTCGTCCAAAGGCCAGCCGCCGATGCAGACGGCGTCCTCGAACTCGCCGTTGAGGCCCATCAAGTCATTCTGCGTGAGGATGTGGTCGCCCACCAGCCGCCGCGCTTCGCGCTTGCCGGGCAGCATTCCGATCCAATCCATAGCCCAATTGGCGCTGGTGGGATGCTTACCGCTGTTTTTGATGTGGTCCCAAACGCCCAGGACAATACCGAGCAACTCAAAGCGGATGCGCTCATTGTCGCGCACCGTGTCGTGATCGCCGCCCCACTCGATCCACCAGTAGCCATATTCCCACGTCTTGACGGAACGGAAGCGCAGGTGTTTTTCCGTGATCCGCCGCGCCCACTTCGGCGGCTGGAACGGCATCGGCTTGCCGAAGTCGCGCGCCGTGAACAGGATGCTGCACCCTTGCGTCTGTTTGTCGGCAACCTTGGCGGCCAACGACTCGCCGAACTCCGCGCGCGCTTCGTGGCCGACGCGCATCTCGGCCCCGGCCTCCAAACCCAGCCGTGAATCTCCCGTGCAGTCGCAGTAGACCTTGGCCCGGATGTGATACAGGTGTTCGGTGCGGTCGCAGCGGGCCGTCACGCTCTCGATCAGTCCGTCCTTGACCTCGGCGTCGTAAAGGGTAGTGTCGAGCAACAGGGTGATGTTCGGTTCGCTGACGACCTTGTCGTACAAAAGGAGGTCCCATAACTCCCAGCAGCGCTGGGGGTTGTTGGCGGCGTCGTCGAGGCGGATTTCTTCCAGTAGGCCGCTCTCGCGCCAGCCGGGCCGGCTCTTGTGGCAGCTGGCGCCAACGATGTGCATCTTGACCTCGCTGGAGGAGTTGCCGCCTAACCGGGAACGGTCCTGCACCAGTACTACTTTCGCGCCGTTCCGCGCGGCCGACAGCGCGGCGCAGACGCCGGCCATGCCGCCTCCGGCCACCACCACGTCGCAGTCCAGCTCGACGAGCGTCATGTTGCGTTCTTGTGGGGCCGCGGTCAGGCGCGCGGTCGGCGCGATCCGCTCCAGGTCGCGGCGGTAGTCGTCCGCGGAACGTTCCGCCGCCGCGGTCGCTGGCGGGCCGTCCACGGAAACCAGCAGCGAGTATCCCGTCAAACCGATCGACGCCAGGAAATCTCGTCGGTCCATAAGATGCTTCTCCTTTACAACCCGTCGCCTCTATTTAATCAATGTCTTTCGGGAACTCTACGCCCTGCCCCGTCTCCGCCGCTTGGTTGGCGATCAGCACCGTCGCCGCGTTGCGCAGCGCCGCCCGCGCGTCGACAAGCGTCTCCAGGTCGCGGCGCCGGACGTGATCGAGGAACGACGCCAGCTCGTCGCGCGTGTCGTCGCCGCCTTCTGCCACGTCGATCTCCGTCGGCTTACCCCGCCGCGCCCAGGGGTCGTTCGCCAACTTCAAGGTCTTGCCGGCGGTCACGACGGCGGCTTGGGCCGCCGCGCCGGACTTGTCCCCCGCCCAGTCTACCTTCACCGCGTCCGGCTCCTGAAAGAACAACCCTTTGCCTGTCGTCAGGAACAGACTGCCCTTCGTGCCAAGGATCAACTCCGACGCGCCCTCGTAGGCGTTGTTACACAGAGAGGAGTACGTCACGCGCACGGTGTACGGCTTTGGCTTCGCGGCGCTCGGCTCCGTCCGCCCAAGGGAGGGAGCGGCGATCTCATACTCGTAGACGCAGAAAATGTTGTCAAAGACCTCGCGGCCGTCGCGCCAGTAGTCGATCCCACCAGAGGCGATTACTCGTTTCGGCGTCGTTCCGAGTACCCAGTTGGCCACGTCGAGTTGATGGCCGCCTAGCTCGGTCATCAGCCCGCCGGAGGTCGTTCGGTAGAGCCGCCAGTTCAGCCGACGCTCCAATGTGGCCCATTCGGGATCGGTCTTCGGCACGGGAATAGGCCGCCGCCAAGAGTTGTTCCGGTGCCACCGCGCCTCGATCGCCGTGACCTGGCCAATCAGCCCCGCCTCAACCATTGCGATCGCTTGCTTGTAGATCGCATTGGCTCGGCGCTGCAAACCCACCTGGAAGACGCGCTTCGACTCGGCGGCCTGCTTGGCCAACCGCCTGGCCTCGTCGATGGTGAAACACATCGTCTTCTCCAGGAAGACGTCGCACCCCGCCGCAAGCGCGTCGGAGGCGATGCGGTAGTGCAGAGCCAGCGGCACGGCGATCACCACGGCCTGGGGCTTCAGCTTGTCCAGCATCACCTTGTAGTCGGCGAAGGGCTTCGCCCCGGCGCCGGCGTACTTGGCCCCTTGTTCCAGGTGCGGCGGGTAGTCGTCGCAAACGCCGGCCACGTCCGCTCCGTCGATGGTCGTCAGGGCGCGCGTGAGGTCCGACCCGCGCGCCCCGGTCCCGATGACGGCGACTCGTACCGGCTCGGGGTCGCCGGTCGCGGCGTGTAGCACGCCAACGACGGCCGCGCCCCCGGCGACTCCAAGGAAGAACCGGCGAGTCGGCTTGCTCATGGCGCCTCCTTCAACCAGTCGAGCCTGGGCCGGCCATCGGCAATGTCGATCCAGCCGACGAACAACTCCGGTTGGGGATTCTCCCCAATATACTCGCGCGCGCGCTGTTTTCCCATTACCAAACAAGCCGTGGAAAGAACCTCAGCCTCAAGAGCGGTTGAGGCGACGACTACGCAAGCCGCCTGTTCGGTCAACGGTTCGCCGCGCAGCGGCGCGATCAGGTCGGAAGCCGCCTGACCGGGCGCCAAGGCGGCCGAGCAGGAAAAGCCCTGGTCCGCGAGCAAGAGGGAAGCGACGGGCCGAGACTCGTCCGCGCCAAACGGATCGCGGATCGCGACAGGCCACTTTTGGCCGTCGAGGCGTTGCCCCACCGCGAGGATCGAGCTGGTTCCACCATTCAACAGGCCGGACTTCACGCGGAACCGCTGCAATATTTCTCCGGCGCGGTCGAGGGCGTAGCCCTTGCCGAAGCCGCCCAAATCGAGGAAAGTCTCCGGCCGGGCGAAGTGGATCGTTCGCCGGTCCTCGTCGAGAAGGAAAGCCTCGCCCTCAGGGCCGCCGCGACGCGCGGAGGGGGCCGTCACGTCGAAGGAGCCTTCCGTCCGGCGGTGGTATTCCCGGCAAGTACATAAGATATCCCATATCTCGGCGTCTACGCGCGTCGCCCGCCGGCCGGCCTCGCGGTTAATGCGCGCGATCTCACTGGTTCGGTCGAACCGCGACAATAGCCGCTCCAGGCGAGAGACTTCCTCGGAAACGGCGGCGGCCACGGCGTCGAGGTGTTCGGCGTCCTCGCCGGCCAGGAACGCTTCAAAGAACGTGCCCATCGCCGCGCGCCAAGAGTATACCGTCGCGTGCCGCGTCATGGTTTGATGGGGCGGCGCCTGGGACGCCGGACGTTCCTTTCGCATGGAGGCAAGAGGTTGCCGTCGTCGTGATGTTGTAGCCGAAACGAGGCGGGCTGACGCAGTTTTTGCCCGGATCGGAACCTTTTCCGGTTTCGCCAGTCTTTGGTTGATCACGGATTTCAGGGGCTTGCGCCAATCCGCCAACCTTCCGGGCGCCTGACGCGAACCCTTTGGTCGTGTTGCCCATCGCGACGACGGCGTTCGGGGCGGTTGTGTTGACGTGCGACCGCGGAAAGCCGTGATGCGGGGGCCGGCCAACTGCGCCGAGTCGTTCGACTTAGCCTCAGACGCTCGTTGGATCGACCACGACCACGCCCGGCCCGAACGCCGCCATCCGGCCGAAGTGGGAAACATTAAACGTCAGCAAGTGTGTTGCGCGATGCGCATGGCACACGGCGACAAGGCGGGCGTCATGCACTTGTTTGCCGATTATGCCCAGCGCGCTTACGAGGGTCTTCCATGCGGGGTAGACATCCGCCGTGTCCGCCAGCAAAGGGAATTTCGACTCGAATGTGGCTGCATGTGCTTCCGCGTCCACGATCGGTAAGCCGGCGCCGTTTACCGCCTTCGGGCGGGTAGCCACATTGCGGAACTCGACCAGAACCTGTGGCGTGATGTGCAATACTTCGCCGCGCCTGTGCAATTCCAGATAGCTCGCGCGGCAACGGCGTGATGCACGTCCGTTGCGTTCGCCAACCGTACTAAGATGCTGGTATCAATAAGAAAAGCCATCACTCGTACAGCCCTTCACTACTTAAGGCGGAATCGGGGAGAGAAACGCCCCAGTCTCGCGCCGCCTCAAGCAATCCGCGCTCCCATTCATCACGCGGCTGTGGCGGCGGGGCCACAGGGAAATGCTCGCGCAGAATGTTGAGGGCCAAGATTTCGGGGCCGACCCCCTGCCGACAGGCCTGTTCTTTCAACGCGGCTTCCAATTCGGGACCGATAGTGACAACCATTGTACTTCCCTCCGCGTCCGGGGCTTCGGCGCATGATTCCGAAAGAGGCAGGCTCGTGAAAACGAATACGGCACTCTCAGACTCTCACATGAAGCCTTTTCTTCCCTTAAGACGACGGTTCGCCCCGCCGCCCCTAGGTTCAACGGTTGCGTCCTCTAAAACTCTACTTTCCAGGCGAATCCGGCTTGGCAGCGCCGGCATCCGCCGCCGGGGCAGCGCAGCAGTCCACCAGCGGCGTCAGGGTGATGGTCGGCGGCGTACAGGCCGGTAGCGGCGTCAGGATGATGGTCGGCGGGGTGCAGGCCGGCAGCGGCGTCAGGGTAATAGTCGGCGGCGTACAAGCCGGCAGCGGCGTCAGGGTGATGGTCGGCGGCGTACAGGCTGGCAACGGCGACAGGGTGATGGTCGGCGGCGTACAGGTCTTCAATGGCGTCAGGTTGACGGGAGGCGGGCAGTAGCACGGCCGACAACACGGCACGGGGCACGGGGACGCCGTCGCCTGGGCCAAGCCCAGCAGTAGCAGGCCGGTGAGGGCAATCATTCGTCGGACGCCGAACAACATCGCTTCACTCCATCAAAGAGTGACGGGGTCGATTGGGGGTAGTGACACCCCGTTATCATCGCACCCGCCGCCCCCGGCGGCAAGGCAGACGCCAAAAACCTTCGGGACGAAGGTTTCAGGCGGTCCTCGCACCCCAACCGTGGCGCCCGCGGAGCCGGCGCCCCACCTTTTACTTCTTGCTCTCGCCCACTTCGACGACAATGGCGGAAATGTTGTCGCGCGAACCCTGGTCCAGCGCCAGCTGACAGAGGCCGTCGGCGCACTCCTGGTTGTCGGGCTTTTCCTTCATGTAATTCATCATCTGCTCGTCGGAGACGACGCCGCTCAGGCCGTCGGTGCAAAGCAGGAAGCGGTCGCCGGTTTGCATCGGCACGACCTTGACCTCCGGCCCATCACCCACCTCGGCCGAGCCGAGATATTTCCACAAAACGTTGCGGTAACGGTGAGTGCGAGCCTCGGCGGCGGAAATCGTCTTGGCCTCGACGAGCGCCTGGGCGATGGAGTGATCGACGGTGAGTTGCTCGATCTTCTTGCCGCGGATCAAGTAGACCCGGCTGTCGCCCATGCCGGCCACGTACATCAGGCTGCTGCCCTTGCGCCAAACCGTCAAGACGACGGTGGTGCCCATGTTCTTGAGTTCGCGGTCGAGGGCGGCCAGCGACATGATTTCTTCGTTGGCCTGGACGACCGATCGGCGCACGATCGCCTTGGCGTCGTCGTTGCTAACGGACGCGCCGAGACGTTTCTTTAGTTCGCGCGGCACGATCTCGACGGCGCGCTTGCTGGCCACCTCGCCGGCCGCTTGCCCACCCATGCCGTCAGCCACCACGCAGACTGTCATCTCCGGAAACAACTGGACGTCGATGGAATCTTCGTTGTTTTCGCGGTAATTCCCCAGTAAACTACATTTGCCGATGCTCAACGCCAGGGCCATGGGGCCACCTCGTTCTTATGCGAATGTGCGAACCTATTCTCAGAGTACGGGGCGGAGTCGGGTTGCGGCTAAACGACTCCTCCCAGCCCATCCCACAACTATACGCCGGGGGAGCGCCGCAAGCAACGGCCGCGCCGCGGTTTGCCTTGCCGGTGCGGCGCCGCGACAATACCATCAGCGCACCCGTTGTCTCGCGCACCGGCGACACGGTAGCGTCTCGGTTTGTCCTATACGTCCTATACATCCTATAAGTCCTATAGGACGTATAGGACAAACCGGGACGCTACCGGCAACACCCCAAGGAACCTCCCATGAGCGCACCGGCGGTCGTCGTGCAGGAAAAGATCACCGATTGGCGTGAACGGCTGGCCCTGACGACGGCCACCATGCGCGCCATGAGCCGGCAGACCGACCCGCAGGAGATGCGCCGCATCTACCTGGACCGCATGCGCCAGCTGCGGCCGCTGGACGGTTCCGTGTCGCTGAGTCGTCGCGGCCTCAAGGCGCCGTGGGTCCGTATCACGCGCAGCACACGGTGGGCCGAGGACCTCAATCCCTGGAAAGAACAGCACCGCCTGCCGCTGCTTTCCGGCGGCCTGTTGGCCGAGTTGATCTACGGCGACGAGCCGCGCCTGATCGACGACTTACACATACCTGCCGACGACCCGGCGGCGGAATACCTGGAGGGGTTTCGTTCCGTTGCCGTCATTCCGCTGTACGACCAGGGTGAGGCATTGAACATGGCGCTGTTAATGCAGCATGAGCCGGGGGCGTTCAACCCGGAAGACCTGCCGGAGCTGGTGTCGATGAGCAACCTGTTCGGCCGGGCCACGCACAATCTGGTGCTAATGGAGCAACTGAAGGAGGCCTATGAAGCGGCGGACTACGAGCTGAAGGTGGTGGCCGACATCCAGCGGTCGCTGCTGCCGCGGAAACCGCCCAAGATCCCGACCATGGCCGTGGCGGCCTACTATCACACCGCCCACCGGGCGGGCGGCGACTACTACGATTTCTTCCCCTTTCCGGATGGCACATGGGGTATTCTGGTCGCCGACGTGAGCGGCCACGGTACGCCGGCGGCCGTGCTGATGGCGGTGACGCACAGCCTAGCGCACACCTATCAGGGACCGCCGACGCCCCCGGGCGACCTGCTCAACCACGTCAACGATCACCTGACAAGGCTGTACACGGCCGAGTCGGATACATTCGTGACGGCGTTTTACGGCGTCTACAACCCGGCGGATCGGACGCTGACGTATGCGTCGGCCGGCCACAATCCGCCGCGCCTCAAGCGCTGCGACGACGGCACGTTGGCGGCGTTGGATGGCGCCCGCGGTTTGCCGCTGGGCATATCGCCGGCCGAGAGGTATCACGAGCAACGACACACGCTAGTACCGGGCGATCAGCTGGTGTTGTACACGGACGGCATCACGGAAGCGGAGGGGCCATCGGGCGAGCTGTTCGGGACGGAGCGTTTGGATAAGGTGCTGGAGAATTGCTCGGTGACGGCGACGGACCTGTTGCAGGCGGTGCTGGATGCGGTACAAGAGTTCACCGCGGGCCGGCCTGCCGCAGACGACCGCACGCTGTTGGTGGCGAAAATATCGTGAGCACGGCATAGCGCTTGCTTCTCTCAGATAGGCGTTGCGAAACATTCCCAACCGAGGAGAAGCATCATGGCGAAGTCAAATAAGCGAAGGCAGCCCGAAGAACTGGGGGACATCCCCGCCGGCGCGACCCAGCAGGCGTCCGACCGCGACGAGCGTCCCGGCGGGGTGCGTCACACTCCCCTGACCGACCGGCACGCCACCGGCGACGACCCTGACGTGGGCCTCGTCGGTCCCCTTGAGGAAGACCAGTTCGACGACGAACAGGAAGGCCCGCCCTACGCCGGGTTCTCCGGCGGCGCGGTGGGCGGTACGCCGGCGGAGGGTCGGGCCGTGGGCGGCGAGATTCATGGCGGCATCGCGCCGCAACAAGGCACGCGAAACGTGGACAGCACCATCGGCGCGAGACTGCCCGGCGGGAAGAAAGGTCGGAAAACGAAGTAAGATTTCGAGAATGGGTCGGCCCATCCAAGGCTGTTCGATTGTCCAAAGGACGCGGTCCACTCTGGCTCTCTCCCCCTTGCGGGGGGGAGAACTATCGATCAGCCCGGCCGTTCGCCAGGGCAACTTTCAGTCGTTTCTCGAAGGCTCTTGCCAACGGCGGCTCGCCGGTATATTCTGACTTAACGTCGTTCAGCGTCGAACACCTCTACAAAACGACGCTTCTCAAGCGCGGCGTGTACTCC
>DHJA01000179.1 GCA_002404095.1 Planctomycetaceae bacterium UBA4732
CGAAGGATTTTATTTTCAAGCCGAGTGATTTTGCGCGTCAATTGCTTTTTCCCGACAGACTCTCAGGCTGTCCCGAAGAAGCACGAAGAAGCATGTCGAAGAAGCATGTGGCCAAGTCCGACAGCAAAGCATCCGTTCGTTTCAGAGACGGGCCAAAGCGCCTCACAAAGCCACTTGCTTTTGCACTCCTGCTGCGTCTCCCGACCAGACGGACCAAAAGACGGTTCGGTGCTGAGATAATTAGGGGGCTTTTTTGGTTTTTTTGCTCAACTTAACTCAACCGCTGTATTGTGCAGGAGTGATCTGTGGTATAAACCGTGAGATGAAATACCCCACATTCGTGTGCTTCGTCATGGTGGCTATTTTCTGCGCCCCTTTACACGCAAGTTCTGGCACCGTCACGCTTATTAGTCGGAATGCCGTAAGCGGCCCTAGTTCCGCATATCGATTTGAGCCCTCGAGCGCGTCGGCTCTGTTACCTGGGTCACGGGGTGGAAAGAACTTGGCGGTACTTTTCCGCTGTTAATATCCGCATGGAGCACAAACAGCCAACTCTGCTCGCCGACGCCGTCGCCATGCTGGCTTCCACCCGTTACACTGCCCATTTCAAATGGCATCGACATTTATTTAGCGTATGACAAATATCGAGAAAGATTCGTATACGTGGCCCAGGATTCTGGGTACAACATCTATTATGGCTACTCAAATGATGCCAGTGGGACCTCGTGGGTTGCTCCAATAATGGTGCCGGGTATGACCGGCACCTCTGACTACCCGTCAATTGGAGTGGACGCCTCCGGAAGAATTATAATTGGGTCATATTCCGGTGGCTATCACGTTTCTTTATCCAACAATGCCGCCGGCACCAGCTTCACCAGCGCTCAAGCTATAACCAATCTTCCGTCTGGTGACACGGGCGCGAGTAGCCGTGTCGTGGCAACTTCTTCAAAATTTGAGCTTTTTCTCCCTTATATGCCTGCTCCTGCTAACACAATTTCGCGAGTCGATCGAATGGAGTCCAGCGACGGCATTTCATGGATTGCACAGGCCTCGATAGATCTACCTGGGCAGCCTCAGAACCAGAGCCCGAGTTCCAACTACTGCGGCGGCTCTACGTGCGGAAGTATCTTTTATGCGCCTTACCTGGACGCAAAGGGCTTTACTGATGGCCGATGGGTGGTCGTTTTCCCAGTCAACAATGGAGGCTACAACAATATTTTTATAGCTTCATCAGACCGCGGAAATGGGCTCGTCAATTCCTATGCCGACGATCAATTTCTCGGCGCGGTGGCCACTTCATCGGATGGGGGATATTGGGTTAATTATTATACCTTTTCAGATTCAAATCGAAATCTCCCACTCATAGAACAAGCTATCTATATCCCTCCGGGAGCCTCTCCGATCGGCGCGACAACATCTCCGGCGGGAGGAATATCGCCAACATCGTGGGATCAATCGTTCTCTGCGTCCAGAGGGTGCCCAACGCCCTGTTTTTCTGCGGGTGACTATAACGGAATTTCTTCTAATCCTTATGCATCGGCATCAACGCCCTACACGATGTCCGGTAGTACGCTCACCTCGCTCTGGCAAAGTTTCGTTCAGGATCCAGCCGTATCAAATCTGCCGACATTTACTCCTAACTATTTATCATTTCCTATAGGGGCCGACTTAACCTACCTTGCAGGACCGATCAGCCCAACGACTTATGCGGCTAGCCCGACTCTGACTCACGGGTCAAAATAGATAGAAAGGAACCTGGACAATGAACTTCCTTTGCGCTTTGATTCTGCTGGTTTCGTTGAGCTTCACATCGGCCGCCCAGGTAGTTCTGGGTACGACGTATAGGCGGCCCAGTCCTCCTCCCGTGGCGCCGGGACAGCTTACAACCTTCATCGTCTCGGGCCTGACGGCAAGCGTTGGGGCTGATGCGGCTACGCTGCCGCTCCCGACTACTCTGAACGGCGTTTCAGCAGTGCTCCGTCAGTTCAACTCCACGCCGCCTGTCGCGGCGCCGATCTTGAGCGTTCACCCCCTCTCGTCCTGCAACCCTTCTTTATTTCCAGGCACAGTGTGCAATTCAGCCGCCGCGGTTACCGTTCAGATTCCTTTCGAACTCGTAGGAAGCGCTCCCGGCCTGTTGTCGGGGCCGAACTTAGCGAACATCACTTTCTTAGAAAAGGACAACCCGGTCGCATCCTTCGATCTAAGAGCCGACACGGATGCGATCCACGTCATCACGGATTGCGATGCGCTGGTGCCGGCCTCGACGAACGCGTCCAATGGACTTTGCGACGAGTTAGTTACGCATGCCGATGCATCGCCGGTGCTCGGTAAGCCGGCGGTTCCTGGCGAGACCGTCATTATCTATGCCTTTGGCCTGGGGGCCGTGACACCATTGCCGGCCGACGGCGCAGCCGCGACGGGAGCGGCCGCGGTAACAGGCCCGTTCGCCGTCCACGTGGAACTGGCGCCGAACGCTCGACCCCTGCGGCTCCCATGGCCTGCCATTTCGAAGCCCGCGGGAAGCTTTGAAAAACCCGCTTACGCCGGGCTGGTTCCGGGCTCCGTCGGGCTATATCAGGTTAATGTCGTGATTCCGCCGGTCCCCAACGATCTTAGCCCGTGCGGCCCGGGCGTTTACTCCAATCTGACCGTCACGCTGGTCGGGTGGTCGTCGACCGATGGAGCTGCGTTCTGCGTGGCTCCAAGTCACTGACGTAGCGGCCCTGGCAGGCAGTAAATCATTGCGCCGCGCGGAGCTGCCATTGCTGCCGGGCGCGTTCGATCACGGCCGGGATGTCGCGCTCCAGCAGGAGACGCTGGGCCACCAGGCCGCGCGCCGAGGCTGCGATGCGATCGAGAAAAATCTGCCCGGTGGGATAGCGCTCTTCGACCGAAGGGCGCGGGTCGTGTTGCGCCAGGCGCTCCTGCCGGGTTCTGGCGAACGGAAACCAGGAGCCGATGAAGGGGACTAAGGGGGACTAAGGG
>DHJA01000043.1:0-1530 GCA_002404095.1 Planctomycetaceae bacterium UBA4732
GTAAGGCCGACAGACCCCCGTCGCGCGCCGTGTCGGCCTTACGGCCTTGGCCGGCGGCGAATCCGAAGCGCTGACGGAACGAGCCGCGACCCTAACTGTACTTTCAAACGGGACGCTGAAATTCTCAGCGTCTGTTCCGGGAGTCCCGCAAGCCCGGCTCGGCATTTGCACCAATAGGTAAAGGAAGGAAATGGGCGTGCGGAGGCGAACAAAAGGTCGGGAGCCATTCCGATTCGTAACGACGCCCGCCCTTTTTCTTCCGCCCGATCCGAGTCTTTGTCCGGCGGATCGAGAGGCACACGCGGGCTGCATGTTGTTCACTGGAACCTTCCTCGTAACCATGGAAATCATAGAGTATTCTTGCGATCCGCTTGTTGACGGAGAATATCCGATGCCCATCGAACCCGACGCCCCCCCGCCGTCCATGCTGCCGCAGCCGTGCCAGCTGGTCATTTTCGGCGCGCCAGGCGATCTCTCATGGCGCAAATTGCTGCCAGCCGTCTACAACCTCAACGTGGACGGCGTACTGCCGTCGCACTTCGCCGCCGTCGGATTCGGCTTGCCCGCCGAGGGTGACGTGAAGGGCGATCCCGATGAGTGGATGCGAAACCGCGCCCGCGACGGCATCAGCCGTTTTTCGCGCCAAGACCTTGACGAAGGCCATTGGGCCGACTTCGCCCGATCCCTTTTCTTCGTGCCCGGCAGTTTCAATGACGCCAGCGCCTACGCCCGGCTCAAAGCGCGCCTCGACGCCGTCGATGCGCAATTCGGCATTCCCGCCAGCCGCATCTACTACCTCGCCGTGCCGCCCGGCCTCGTCGATATGTGCGTCAGCCGCCTCAAGGACGCCGGAATGGTCAACGACCCCGGTGAGCAGACCGCGTTTACGCGCGTCATCGTCGAAAAGCCCATCGGCCGCGACCTTGACAGCGCCCGCGAAGTCATCGCCACCGTCTCCAAGGCGTTCGCCGAAAATCAGACCTATCGTATCGATCATTATCTCGGCAAGGAGACGGTGCAAAATCTGTTGGTGTTGCGTTTCGCCAACAGCATCTTCGAGCCGCTGTGGAACGGCAAGTACATCGACCACGTGCAGATCACCGTCGCCGAGGAAGAAGGGCTTGCCCAATACGACCCCGACACCGGCGAAATGTTGGCCACGCGCGCCGGCTACTTCGAGGGCCTCGGCGCCCTGCGCGACATGGTACAGAATCACATGCTTCAGGTGCTGTGCATCGTGGCGATGGAGCCGCCGTGGTCGCTGGCGCCCGACGTGGTGCGCGACGCCAAGGTAGGCGTGCTGAACTGCCTGCGACATATGACGCCGCAGGACGTGGAAAAGAACGTGGTGCGCGGCCAGTACATCGAGGGCGACGTCAACGGCAAGCGCGTGCCCGGCTACCGCAAGGAAGTGCGCGACGCCTTCGCCATGATGAAGAAGCCGCTGCCGCCGTCGTCGGTCAACTCGACCACGGAGACGTTCATCGCCCTCAAGATGTTCATCGACAACTGGCGCTGGGCCGGCGTGCC
>DHJA01000043.1:1595-3253 GCA_002404095.1 Planctomycetaceae bacterium UBA4732
CGACAACTGGCGCTGGGCCGGCGTACCGTTCTATCTACGCACCGGCAAACGGCTGCCCAAGAGGTCCACCGAAGTCGCCATTCAGTTCAAGGACGTACCGCACATTCTCTTCAACGACCATCCCGAAGTGCCGCTAGAGCCGACCGTTCTATCACTGCGCGTGCAGCCGGAAGAAGGTTTGTCGATGCGCATCGCCTCTAAGCTGCCGGGGCCGAAAGTGCGCATCTATCCGGTCAAAATGGAGTTTAATTATGCGTCAAGTTTCGGCGGAAAAACGCCGGAAGCCTACGAACGTTTGTTGTTGGACGTGATGGCTGGAGACGCGACGCTCTTTATGCGCCGCGACGCGGTGGAGTCGGCTTGGCGCTTCGTGATGCCGATCCTCGAACATTGGGAAGCCAATCGGGCGCGCGACATCCCGGAATATCAATGCGGTTCCTGGGGGCCGATTGAGGCGGATCGAATCATCGAGCCGGACGGCCGACAGTGGAGGAGGCTATGACGACGGACCTTCTCACCACGAACCCGGAAACTCTGGCGCCGCTGCGCGACGTGGAGCGGCTGCTGGCGCGGCAGATGAAGGCGCTGCAAGGTCCGGGGTCCGCGCCGGTGCAGCGGGCGCGCATGGCCAATCTGGTGATCTTCTGCAACAGCCTGGAACAGGCCGGCCGGATCAACGCGCAATTACCCGAGATCGAAGCGGTCCATCCGGCGCGGGCGTTGCTAGTGATAGGCGAACCCGGTCACGAAGAACGCGAGGTCACGGCGCGCGTGACGGTACGGCCGTTGCTCATGGCGGGCGGACGAGCGCACGCCCTGGTCGAGCAGGTCACGCTGCACGCGGGCGGCGCCGCCGTGGAACGGCTGCCGTTCGCGGTGCGGGCGTTGCTAATCGGCGACCTGCCGACTAACCTGTGGTGGGCGGCGCCGCAACCGCCGCCGTTGGCCGGGCCGCTGCTCCATGATCTATCCGAAAACGCTCAGCAGATCATGTACGACAGCCTGGGATGGGAACATCCGGTGCGCGGCGTGGCGGCGACCGCTTCGTGGTTGGAGCGCATCGAGCGGGCCGGCGCGGGAGGCCAATGGCGCGTGGCGTCCGACCTCAACTGGCGACGGCTGAAATACTGGCGCCGCTTACTGACGCAGAGCCTCGATCCCGCCTCGGCGCCGGGCGCGGCGGAATCCGTCAGTGAAGTGACGGTGGAACATGGACCGCACGCGGTCGTCCAGGCGTGGGAACTCGGCGCCTGGGTGTCGCGTCGTCTCGGCTGGCGCTTGCACGGCGGCAAGGTACACGACGGCGTCGAGATCGCCTGGTGCTTCTCCACGTCGCAAGGGCCGCGGTTTGTGCGCGTCCGTCGCTTGGAACAAGGGCCGCCGGAAGTGCGCCGCATCCGTTTAGCTTGTACGCTGGAAGGCCGGCCCGCCGCGCTGAACTTCGTGGTCGAGGAGGGGGGCCGGCGCCTGGCGATTCAGTTGGAAGGCGTCGAAGGGGCGCCGCGCACCATGACGGTGCCGGCGCTGTCGGCGGCCGAGCTGATCGGCCGGCAACTTTCTGACCGGGAGCGCGACCCGGCTTTTCGTGAGAGCATGGCGGTGGCCCAAGGGATGGCGCAGAGTTTATTATAAGAGTGAGAATCGTTTAGCCGCGACCC
>DHJA01000043.1:3323-6857 GCA_002404095.1 Planctomycetaceae bacterium UBA4732
CGACCCGAAGGGGAGCGCGGGCGAAGACGCGCTCCCCTTCGGGTCGCGGCTAAACGATTCACTTCCGCGGAGTAAAGTCCATGACCGCACCGATCATTCGCCTCTTCGCCGACGCCGCCGAAGTCAGCCGCGCCGCGGCCGACGAATTTGTCCGCCGCGCCGCCGAGGCCGTGGCCGCGCGCGGCCGCTTTAGCGTCGCCCTCTCCGGCGGCTCCACGCCGCAACGCCTTTACCAACTTCTAGCCGAACCGGGGTTGCGCGCCCAGGTGGACTGGAATCGCGTCGATCTGTTTTGGGGCGACGAACGCTGCGTACCGCCGACCAGCAACGATTCCAACTATCACACGGCGCAAGAGGCCATGCTGTCGCGTTTGCCCATCCCGCCGGCGCGCGTCCACCGCATCGAAGCGGAGCGCTCAGACCGTGAGACCGCCGCGCGCGATTATCAGGCCGTACTCGCCCGCGCGTTTGGCGTCGATGCCAACGGTGCGCCGCCGGTATTCGACCTGATTCTGCTGGGCATGGGGCCGGACGGCCATACCGCCTCGCTCTTTCCGGACACCACCGCCCTTGATGAAACGACCCGTTGGGTCGTCGTCAACCATGTGCCGAAGTTCGCGGCCGACCGGATAACGCTGACGTTTCCCGTCCTGAACGCCGCCCGCGAAGTGCTGTTCCTCGTCGCCGGCGCCGACAAGGCCGAGCCGCTGGTCGAGGTGCTGGAAGGCCCACCCGACTCGCGCCGATTGCCGTCGCAGCGCGTTCGGCCGACAACCGGCTTATTAATTTGGTTTGTGGACCGGCAGGCGTCGGCCCGCCTCACTCTAGCTCCCACCGAAGGAATGCAGACATGAGCGATCTTACTATAAAGCTGGCCCCGTCCATCCTGGCCGCCGACTTCGCCCGTCTCGGCGAACAGGTCCGCGAGGCCGAACAGGCCGGCGCCGACCGCGTCCATGTCGATGTCATGGACGGCCATTTCGTGCCCAATCTAACGATGGGGCCGGTGGTCGTGAAGGCGCTGCGGCCGGTGACGCGGCTGCCGCTGGAAGTCCATCTCATGGTCGAGGCGCCGGACGATTTCCTCGACGCCTTCGCCGAAGCCGGCGCCGACGCGCTGATCGTTCACGTCGAAAACGCCGTCAATCTGCATCGCACGGTCGGGCACATCAAGAAGCTCGGCAAGAAGGCCGGCGTCGCCCTCAATCCCGCTACGTCGCCAGTGATGCTGGCGGAGATTTTGCCCGATGTGGATCTGATATTGGTGATGACGGTGAATCCCGGCTTCGGCGGTCAGCGCTTCATCGCCAACACGCTCGGCAAGATTCGCCGCGTCCGCCAGATGATTGACCAGTCGAAGAAAGACATTGAGCTGGAAGTGGACGGCGGCATCGACGCGGAGACGGCGCCGCAAGTGGTGACGGCGGGGGCGCGCGTCCTCGTGGCGGGGTCGGCGATATTCGGTTATGCGGGAGGTGTAGCGGCGGCGATGAATCGGCTGCGCGGATCGGAGAGCAATAATTGAACCGCCAAGACGCCAAGAACGCCAAGGAAAGCCGCCGGGTTCCCTTGGCGTTCTTGGCGTCTTGGCGGTTCGTTGGATTGCAGTATGGAGGCAGTAAAATGACAGAAAACGCCGAATCAAAAGCGGGCGCACGGCTGCTTCAAAAAGGCGACTTCACCGCAGGCGCGCGGCTGCTCTGGATCTCGGCCCTGGCCCTCGTCATCGGCGTGGTCTGCGCGGGCGTCGCCTGGGTGCTGCTGGGGTTGATTGACTTCTTTACCGCTCTCTTTTATTTCCATCTGATCTCGTTCGACCCCCTTCATCCCCATTCCGCCGCAGTCCACGGCCACGAATTGCTGTCGATTTTCGTGCCCGTGATCGGCGGCCTTATCATCGGACTCATGGCCCGCTACGGCTCCGACCGCATCCGCGGCCACGGCATTCCCGAAGCCCTAGAAGCGATCCTTATCGGTCGCAGCCGCATGTCGCCCAAGGTCGCTGTCCTCAAGCCGCTGTCCTCCGCGATTTCCATCGGCTCCGGCGGCCCGTTCGGCGCCGAAGGGCCGATCATCATGACCGGCGGCGCTATCGGCTCCATCATCGCCCAAATCTTCAACCTCACCGCCGCCGAGCGCAAGACCCTGCTCGTCGCCGGCGCCGCCGGCGGCATGACCGCGACGTTCGGCACCCCCGCGGCCTCCGTCCTGTTGGCCGTCGAATTGCTGCTTTTCGAGCTAAAGCCGCGCAGCCTGATCCCCGTGGCCCTGGCCTGCGTCATGGCCGCGGTGGTGCAGCCGTTCCTGCTCGAAGAGGGCACATACATCCAATACGCCCCGCACCTTGAGTTCGCGCGGTGGTCGTCGCTCCAGTTGCTCGGGTCCGCCGCCGTGATCGGGTTGTGCGCCGGCGTCTTCGCGCTACTCCTCACCCTCGCCGTCTACGCAATGGAGGATCTTTTTCATCATTTGAAGAAGATTCATTGGATGTGGTGGCCGGCCTTGGGCGGCCTAATCATCGGCATCGGCGGCTACTTTGAGCCGCGCTCGCTAGGCATCGGCAAAGACGTCATTGGCGGCCTATTGCACAGCGAATTTGCTCAGCCAGGCGTCCTGCTGGCGGTCCTGCTGCCGCTGCTTCTCGTGAAATGTTTTATCTGGTCCGCGGCGCTGGGGTCGGGCACCTCCGGCGGCGTACTGGCGCCGTTGCTCATGATCGGCGGCGGCGTCGGCGCCCTCGTCGGGTCGTACCTGTACTTGCCCGGCGGCGACGAGCGGTTGTGGCCGTTGATCGGCATGGCCGCCATCATGGGCGGCACCATGCGCTCACCGCTGACCGGCACGTTCTTCGCCCTGGAACTCACGCACGATATCAGTGCGCTGCCGGCCCTGCTTCTCGCTTCGGTCGTCGCTTACGGGTTCACGGTGCTGGTGATGAAGCGCTCAATTCTGACGGAGAAGGTCGCGCGTCGCGGCTACCACATTAGCCGCGAATACTCCGTCGATCCTCTGGAACTGGTGTCGGTGCGTGAGGTGATGGCCCCGGAAGTGGTGACGATTCCGGCCAAGACGCCTGTCAAGCAGGTGCTGCGCGATTACTTCCTTGGCGGCGGCAATAAGAGCCATCAAGCCTACCCGATCGTGGACGGCGACGGCAAGCTGTTGGGCGTGATCACGCGGCGCAACCTGCTAGAAGATTGGGTGTCCATCAGCCTGCTCAAACCCGATGACGAGGGGCCGGGCAAGGATCTCATCATCGCTTTCGACCTGATTCATCAGGATCCGATCACGGTTTTCCCTTGGGAATCGTGTCGGACGGCGGCGGAGCGCATGGCCGAGGCGGGCGTGGGCCGGCTGCCGGTGATGTCGCCGGAGGAGCCGAAGAAAGTCATCGGCATAATTACGCGCAGCGACCTGCTCAAGCCGCGCGCCCGCTTGGTGGAGGAAGAGGGCAAGCGCGAGCGCTTTATCCACATCGGCAGGCAGTTGAAATGAGCCAACGGCGAGCGGCGGGGTTCATCCCCGCCGTCCGGC
>DHJA01000043.1:6944-9857 GCA_002404095.1 Planctomycetaceae bacterium UBA4732
GGATAAACCCGGCGGCTCGCCTGTAGCTTTTCTGCGGCTCGCCTGTAGCTTTTCTCATGGTGGAATCAGGATGCCGACATGGTCGCCGTCACACGGACCTCACCGCCCGGTTCGTACTCAAACAACATCAAATCTGTAAGCTCGTCAGGCAGCCCCAGCAATTCGCGCGGTCGGGCGCTCGCCATGTCGATGGCGTCGCGTAGGCCGACCCCGGCATGGCGTATGGCCCAGCCGACGCACGTATCCGTGAACACGCCAGACCCGGCCAAATAGCTCGTACCCGGTACGACCACCTTGCCGTCCGCTAGTACCTCGAAGGAATCGCCCCATTCCTCATAGCGTCCCGGCGGCAGGCCGGCCAGGCTGCTGGCGTCGCACGTCAGCACTGCCCGCGCCGGCGTCTTGACGCGCAGGATGCAGCGCGCCACGGCCGGCGTCAAATGCCAGCCGTCGCAGATCACACTTGCCCACAATTCATCCGCCGCCAGCTGTTCCCAAATGGGATTGTCGTGACGCGGCAATAAGGCGTGACAGCCGTTGCCGAGGTGCGTGGACAGGCGGGCGCCGGCCCGCACGGCATCGCGGATGCGCGCGCCGTCGGCAGCCGTGTGGCCAAGGGCGACGACCACCCCGGAGGCGGTCAGCTTTTCGATGAAGGCCAGGGCGCCGTCCTGTTCCGGGGCCAGCGTGACCAGGCGGATGCGACCGCCCGACGCCTCCTGAAAGCGGCGGAACTCGTCCCAATCCGGCCGACGGACGTGGCGCCGCGGGTGGGCGCCGCGCGGCCCGTCTTCCGGACTGATGTACGGGCCTTCCAGATGCAGCGCGGGGACCGCATGGGCGATCTCGGCGTCGGACTCGCACGCCTGGCGCAGCACCGTAAAGCCATGCAGCAAAGCCTCGACCGATTCGGTGATGAGGGTGGGACATAGGCCGGCGACCCCGTGACGGCGGCAGACTTGTACGACATGACGGACAGCATCGGTCGTCAATTTCGGCGAATTAAAGCTCCGGCCGTCGCAGCCGTTGATCTGCAAGTCGAACAGGCCGGGGGCGGCCCAGCCGGCTTCGAGGTCGGGTAACGCGGCCGGGTCAGGGTCGGCATGAAGCCAGCGGCCATCGCGGCCAACGAAATCCTGGATCGCTTCAGTGGCATACCAGCGGGCGCGGATGCGCATGGGACGGCTTCCTCCGGTGAGGTCGTTCCGGCAGGGTAGCACAACGGCCCCCCATCCTGGTACACTGTATCGTCATCAACCGCTATTTCGAGGACTTGCCGTGAACGATGGGGAACGCTCTCTGGCCGTGTTCATTGATTTCGAGAACCTCGCCCTGGGCTTCCAGGGCCGGCGCGACCGTTTCGACATCGCGCGCGTGCTGGAACGGCTGGTGGAAAAGGGCAAGATTGTCTGCAAGAAAGCCTACGCCGACTGGAGCCGATTCCTCCCCTACACCGCACCGCTGCACGAAGCGGCCATTGAGTTGATCGAGATTCCGCGCCGCGCGCAGACCGGCAAGAACTCCGCCGACATCCGCCTTTGCGTGGACGCCATGGACCTCGCCTACTCCAAGGACCACATCGACACCTTTGTCGTGGTGTCCGGCGACAGCGATTTTTCGCCGCTGGTGTCCAAGCTCAAGGAACTAGGCAAGCACGTCATCGGTCTGGGTATGCAACAATCCACCTCCGACCTGCTGCGCGACAACTGCGACGAGTTTATCTACTACGAAGATCTGGGACAGGCGTCGGAATTGGCGCCGCCAGTGGATGCACGCCTGCCCGAAGGGAAGCGCAAGGCATTCGCGCTGTTGATGGAATCGCTGCTGGCCCTGCGCCGCGAGAATAAGGAAGTATTGTGGTCCTCAATGGTCAAGGACACGATGAAGCGGAAAAAGCCGTCATTCAACGAATCGTACCACGGCTACCGCAGTTTCAGCGACCTGCTGGAGGACGCCAAAAAGGAAGGGTTGCTGGAACTGGACACCGACAAGCGCAGCCGCACCTATGTGGTCACACGATTCGGCGCCGAACTGAACGCCGCGGTGGAGGCGGAGTCGGAAACGTCGCCCGCCCGGAAGAGGTCGCGGCGACGACGCTCCGGCGCCAAACGCCGCGACGGGGCCGAGGCCGCGTCTCCTTCGGTCGCGGATACTCCCCTTCCGTCGGACGCCGCCGAACCATCGACCCTCCCGCCGGCCGCGCCCGCCCCGGCCTCACCGGACGAAGGGTTGTTCTTTTTCCCGGAACGCTCCGAAGCCGCGCCCGAGGACTGAGGACCGGCGGGGATAAACCCCGCCGCTCGCTGTCTCGGCCGCCGATTTGCCTTGGCGCCGGCTGCGTACTAGACTTGGGCGCGGCTTAGGTCGATGATGTTGTCGAGGGAAGCGGATATGTGGGACTTCAGCTTAACGGACTTTCTTCTGTTACTGAAAGAAACTTGGCTGATTCTACTCATCGGTATCGGGACCGCCTTTGTGGCGTTCGCGGCCGGTCTGAAGACACTGCGGAAAGGCAAGTCCAAAGCGCCGAAGCTCGCCGCCGCTGCGGACCCTTTCGCGGCCGTCGGTACGCATGAGCGTCGGACGGCGATAAGACGCGGCGGACACCCCGTTACGCTCGATCTCCACGATCCCGAAGAGTTGCAGCCCTCCCAGCAGGGTTGGGTGCTCGATCGCTCGCTGAGCGGCCTATGCCTGATGGTTCCCAACGCTTTACCGATCGGCTCCTTCTGGAAAGTGCGACCGTGCAACGCACCGCAGGCCATGCCCCTAGTTCGCGTGGAAGTCAAGAGCTGCGCGCCCGACGGCGCGGAATGGAAGCTCGGCTGCCGGTTCGAGAAGACCCCTAATTATGCCGTCTTGCTGATGTTCGGTTGATCCGAAGACGCCTCCGAAGCCCTGAAGCGTAAGCGA
>DHJA01000043.1:9909-22954 GCA_002404095.1 Planctomycetaceae bacterium UBA4732
TCGCTTACGCTTCAGGGCTTCGGAAGAAGCCGTGAAAATAAATCGCGTCCTCTTTCGATTTTTCACTAGCAATTCCCACTTCATCGTTTACAATGCTACAATGAATCGGGCGGACGACGCCGCGGCCTCGGCTCCCGCCTTCCCATTTAATCGATCATCCTCTGAGGAAAGGAGTCCTCCCTTGGCGAACCCCACCCCCACGATCCGCATTGGCGTCTACGGCGAAGATTATCCCACCGGCCGCGAACGCCACGGTTGCGGCCTATGGCCGGCCGGCATCGCCGCGTCATTGACCGCGGCCGAGGCCGTCCCCGTGCCGCTCGGCGAACAGCGCGGCCGCGCCCGCGAAGACCTCCTCGACGGCCTTCACGGCATGGTCATCGCCGGCCACGACAACTCGACGCGGCGCCAGGCCGCCGAAGGCGAACAGCTCTGCGCCTGGTGCCATGACCATAAACTACCTGTCCTGGGAATCGACCACGGCCTGCACGTCCTCAACACCACGCACGGCGGTACCGTCTACTTCGACCTGCCGCGCGACTTGCCCGAAGCGCTACAACATCGCCATCCGCCGGAACCGGGCCTGCGCCACGCCATCAACGTGCTGGCGGGAACGCACCTCGCCGACCTGTACGGCGAAGGCGAAGTGGTGGTCAACAGCGAACACCGCCGCGCCGTCCACCGGCTGGCCCGCGGCTTCCGGGTCAGCGCGCAGGCGCTCGACGGCGTGATCGAGGCCATCGAGGCCGACGACGGCAGCGAATGGTTCGCGCTGGGCGTCCAGTGGCAGCCGGCGTCGGCCACCGCTTCGGGACTCGACATTCAGGTGTTCCGCGGGCTGGTCGCCGCCTGCGTGCGCCGGCTCACGGAAGTGGAAACGCCGGCCTACGCCGCGGCGTGATTGTTTGAGTTGGCAAGCCGGGAGCCTAAGTAGCGTCTCGGTTTGCCCATAGGTCCTATAAGTCCTATAGGACTTATAGGATCTATGGCGACTCCACGAACGAAGTGATGTCATCCCCTTTCAGGATTCCTGACAGTCTTTTTTTACAGTTAGCGCAGCTCACGCCCTCCACGGAGGCCGAGGGGCCAGGACGGCGGTTCGCGCTGTGGTTCCAGGGTTGTCCGCTGCGGTGTCCGGGCTGCTGCAATCCCGAAATGCTGCCCTTCGACGGCGGCGAGCGCCTGGCGGTCGGCGACGCGGCGCGACAAATCGAGGAAGCCTCGCGGTTGCATCAAATTGAAGGGATTACGCTGCTCGGCGGTGAGCCGTTGGCGCACGCGGCGGCGGCGGCGCTGGCGCGGGCGACCCACGGCCTGGGTCTGAGCGTGATGGTCTTCACCGGCTACGTTCTCGAAGACGCCCTTCAGCTGCCCGACCCCGCCGTTACTGAACTCCTGAACGAAACGGACGTTCTCGTGGACGGCCCTTATCTCCATGCGCAGCCGGAAACGCGGCGCCGTTGGGTCGGCTCGACGAATCAGCGCGTTCATTTCCTGAGCGGCCGTTGCTCCGCGGACGACCCGCGCTGGCTGCTGCCCAATACCCTGGAAATCCGCTTGCGCGGCTCCGAACTGAGGGTCAACGGTTTCCCCGCCCGGTCGGCCGTCGGCCTGTGGAAACGGCCGCGCGTCGTTGCAACCGGCGAGCGGGGGGCGTCAGCCCCCTGATTACTGCACACCTATAGGGACAAGACGCTGCAATCAGGGGGCTGACGCCCCCCCGCTCGCCAAGAAGTTGTGGTAGGCTTGTACAACTTCGGCAAGGAAAGGCTTGCTTTCTTGCGCGCCGTGGGTGACAATGCCATTACTGCCGGTAATCCTGCCTGACGTTTCTCGCCTTTAGGGGGGTATCCATCCATGACACGCCTTCGCTGGCCAGCGCTGCTGGCCGTCGCGGCCTTCGTGTGGCCCGTCGCTCTTCTCTCCGCCGGAGACCTCTACGGCGACAAAGACGGTCCCAAATTGGAGCCGCTCGTCCTGCCTAAGCCCGCCGACGTGCAGACGTTCACTGTCTACCCGGAAAAAATCGCGCTGCAAAGCGCCGACGACGCCCAACAATTTGTCGTCACCGCGGGTCTGGCCGGCGGCCGGCTGCAAGACCTCAGCGGCGACGTGAAATACGTCGTTGCCGATGAGAAGATCGCGCGCGTCACGCCGAGCGGCCGCGTCCTCCCGGTCGGCAACGGCTCGACCGAGATCAAGGCGGTGTACGGCGACAAAGTTCTGTCCATTCCGGTTACGTCCGCCAACTGCGACGTGAACCTGCCGATCAACTTCGGCAACCAGATCGTGCCGATCTTCACCAAGCTCGGTTGCAATTCCGGCGGCTGTCACGGCAAGGCCAGCGGACAGAACGGATTCAAAATATCTCTGCTCGGTTTTGATCCCGAAATCGACTACATTGCTCTGGTGAAAGAAGCGCGCGGCCGGCGCGTGTTCCCCGCTTCGCCTGACAACAGCCTCTTGTTGCTCAAGGCGTCCGGCGGCATCGCCCACGGCGGCGGCAAACGCATGGAAGTCGGCTCCGACGAGTACCGCCTGATCCGTCGCTGGATCGCCGCCGGCACGCCCTACGGTAAGCCGACCGACCCGGTGGTCACGAAAATCACGGTCTTCCCCGAGCATCGCGTTCTGACGCGCAACAACAAGCAGCAATTCGCCGTCTACGCCCACTACAGCGATAACACGGTGGAAGACGTCACCCGCCGCGCTCAATACGAGAGCAACGATCAGGAGATCGGCGTCGTGGACGCGGCCGGCCTGGTGCGAACCCTGGCGATGAGCGGCGAGGCCGCCGTCATGGTCCGTTATCAAACGTACGTCTCCGTCTTCCGCGCCACCGTGCCGCTCGGCGTGTCGATCCCTGCCTACGTTTTCGAGCCGAAAACGGTGGTCGATCCGTTCACGGCCGGCAAATGGAAGGAACTCGGACTTGTGCCCTCCGAATTGTGTTCGGACGATCAGTTCATTCGCCGGCTGTCCCTCGACCTGACCGGCACGCTGCCAACGCCGGCCCAGGTGACGGCTTTCGTCGCCGACCCTGACTCGCGCAAACGGGACCGGCTGGTCGAGACGCTGATCGCATCGCCGGACTACAGCTACTTTTTCGCCAACAAATGGGCGGACATCCTCCGCGTCAAGCGCCGCAACCAGCCCGAGCGGGCCAAGGGTACGTTCGCATTTCACGATTGGATTCGCGATTCCGTCGCCAGCGATAAGCCCTACGACCAGTTTGCCCGCGAGATTCTCGGCGCCAGCGGCGACGAAGTGAGTAACCCGCCGACGGTCTGGTACAAGGAGCTGCAGGAGCCGCAGCAGTTTGTGGACGACACGGCTCAGGTGTTTCTCGGTCAGCGACTGGCATGCGCTCAATGCCATCACCACCCGTATGAAAAATGGAGCCAAGACGACTACTGGGGCATTGCGGCTTACTTCGGCCGCGTCGGCCGCAAGAAGATCCCGGTGCCCGGCGAGTTCGCCCAGCAAGCGGTGGTCCGCGAAGCCGTCTTTAACCGCTCTTCGGGCAGCGTCGTGAACAAGCGCACGGGCCAGACGGCGGTAATGAAGCCGCTGGATGGCGAGCCGGTTGTCGTCGGCTCGGACGACGACCCGCGGCAGAAGCTGGTGGACTGGATGGTCAATCCCACCAATCCGTTCTTCGCTCGCGCCGTGGCCAATCGCTATTGGGCGCATTTCTTCGGCCGCGGCATTGTCGATCCTTTGGACGACATGCGCGTCACCAACCCGCCGTCCAACCCCGCGTTATTGGACGCGCTGGCCAAGGACTTGGTGGATAGCCATTATAGTCTGAAGCATCTGGTGAAGACGATCGTGATGAGCCGCACTTACCAGCTCAGCGCGACGCCGAACGAGTTTAACCAGCATGACAAGCAGAATTACGCCCGCTATTATCCGCGGCGCATGAGCGCCGAGGTGCTGTTCGACGCGGTGAACCAGGTGGCGGAAAGTCCGGCCCAGTTCAACGGCCTACCGACGGATCGCTACGCCCCCAAGCGTGCGATCATGTTGCCGGACGAGGCGTTTCCGTCGTATTTCCTGGACGTATTTGGCCGGCCGCAGCGCATCAGCGCGTGCGAATGCGAGCGCGTCAGCGAAGCTAACCTGGCGCAAGCGCTGCACCTGCTGAACTCCGACGAAGTGCAGGGCAAATTGGCGCGCTCGGGCGGCCGGGCCGAGGCGATGGCCAAGGACGCGCGTCCCGACGCGGAAAAGGTGGACGAATTGTTCCTGTGGGCGCTGGCTCGCAAGCCGACGCCGGAGCAACGCGACTTGGCGCTGGCTCACATCGTCAAGAACACAACGAACAAGAAGGTCGCCTACGAAAACATCCTTTGGGCGCTGCTGAATACGAAGGAATTCGTGTTCAACAAGTGAGGTCTACGGTTTTTTGTACGCCGGCCGGAGCGCTTGCCCAAACGCCCCGGCCGGCGTATCGTTTTTAGTAACGGTTCGACCGCGCCCTTCTTTTCGCGGCAAATCGCTTTCAACCTGGGGTCTCCCATGGCGTTCAGCGATTTTCTGTTCCCACAAGTTCAGCACGATCTCGGTCTGGCCTTTGACGAGGCCAATCTGTTCGGCGCCGCGCAGCCCGTGGCCGTCCGTTCGGAGTTTCAAACCCAGCTTGAATTGGGGGCGGCCGTGGCCCTATCCATCAACACCGAGAAGGCGCGTTCGGAGTTCATCATCGCGCCGGTGCTTCTGGAATTGAAGCGTATGGAGGGGGAACGGCTTGGGCTTTTCTCGGGAGTACCATTGGACGGCGATTCGGCCCGAGGCCTGAACGGCGTTTGCGACTTCGTCTTGACCACTTCAGGCTTACAACTTGTGATGGCCGCCCCTCTTGTCGCCATCGTGGAAGCCAAGAATGACAACTTAATGAGTGGTTTGGGTCAGTGCATCGCCGCCATGGTGGCGGCTGAGTTAATGAATGAACGCGAGGACCGCTTAGGGCGAACGGTGTTTGGCGTTGTCACCACAGGCAGCGCCTGGAAGTTTCTGAGGCTAACCGGGACGGCTGTCACGGCGGATCGCAAGGAATACTACGTGGATAACATAGGCAAGGTGCTGGGTATATTGCACCAGATGGTGCAAGGCGTTTAACCCGGCCAAATCGATACAGATTAGCAGTCACGGTCGCTTTCAAACGGCGCGGCGGGATGAACCTTGCGCTCTGTCCGTACAGCGCGGGTAGACTGATATGTCAGCCCGCCGACGGAGCGCCGCATCATGATGGACCGTGTACTCATCAGGCCGCCGCGCCGGCAAAGGCGCGTCCGTTCCTTACTTTTGCTTCTTCTCGTCGCCTGCCTTTCTCTCTACATTCCTCGCACTTTCGCCGCATCCATCCCGAAAACGACCGTTGACACGGTCGATGCGAATCCGTCCGCTCTGCGCGCCCATTTGCTGGCCGACATGGGCGTTCCAGCATGGCACACCAAGGGCTGGCGCGGCCAAGGCGTCAAGGTGGCGGTACTCGATTCCGGCTTTCGGGGGTACAAAACGCATCTCGGCGAGGCACTGCCCGAGCATGTGACGGCCCACTCTTTCCGCATCGACGGCAATTTGGAGGCCAAGGACAGCCAGCACGGCATCCTGTGCGGCGAGGTAGTTCACGCGATAGCCCCTGAAGCGGAGCTTCTATTTGTCAATTGGGAAACGGAGCAGCCGGAGCAGTTTATAGAGGCGGTGCGCTGGGCGCGGCGGCAGGGGGCGCGGATTATTACTTGTTCGCTCATCATGCCGACCTGGAGCGACGGCGAAGGCGGCGGAGCAGTGCATAAGGCGCTGGCGGAAGCTCTCGGCAAGGGCGATAAACCGGAGGATGTATTGTTCTTCGCCTGCGCCGGCAATACGGCGCAGCGCCATTGGGGCGGCTCATTCCACGACGGCGGCGACGGCCGGCACGAATGGGCGCCCGGCCGGACGGACAATCTCATACGGCCGTGGGAGGGAGAAAAGCCATCGGTCGAATTGTGCTGGCGTCCGGGCGCCGTGTACGAGCTGTCGGTACAAGACCTGACGACGGAGCGCGAAGCCGGCCGCTGTGAAGCAAAGATCGGCGATGGCCACTGTTGCGCCGCGGTGAAGTTCGACCCGGAGGCCGGACACACTTACGCGGCGCGCGTGCGGCTGGTGGGCGGGACGCCGGGATCGTTTCACTTAACCGTTCTCGGAGGCGGATTGGAGGAAACAACGGTTCACGGCAGCGTTCCGTTTCCCGCGGACGGTCGTGAGGTGATGGCCGTCGGTGCCGAGGATCGGGAGGGGCGGCGGCAGGAATACAGTTCGTGCGGCCCCAACGGCCCGTCGCTCAAACCAGACTTCGCCGCTGTCGTGCCGTTCCCGAGCCTGTGGCGGACGCGGCCGTTCTCGGGAACATCTGCCGCGGCGCCGCAAGCGGCCGGCCTCGCCGCCCTGCTGCGGTCGGCCCATTCGGACTGGCCGGCCGAGCGGTCGCGCGACGCGCTCCTCGGGGCCGCCCACCGGCCCGACGCGCCAAACCTCACCGGGGAAGTCGGGCGCGGCGACCTGCACTTGCCCTGACTGAGCCGCTTCCTTCAGTCCACCGCCTCGAATTGGCTTATGTCGTCAACGACCAACTCGTAGTGTCTCCCGGTCATCGATTCGCTCGTATAGGAGCCAATCGAAATCCGGCCGGTCACGCGAATGGTCTTCTCCATAAAATGCTTGCTGACGTCGTGGATGCCAAGTCGATCGAGTTGTTTTTTCGCCTTTGCGGTCAGCACGACTGAGAACTGATTTTGCGTGTCGTCCAGTCCGTGTAGAGGGTAGAGACCCACATCACCAGGACCGTGGCCGAGCGTCCAGGAACTCTCTTCTTTGTCGCCTGACTTCACCCCAATCGTCCCTTGCACTAATTGGACTTGGAATTGAACGGTCATCGACTTGTCGCCGAAAGCGGCGCGCATGGCTTCTTCGGGTGTATAAATTTTCGTCTTTTCTGGTGCAGCGTTCACGGCGGCGTTTCCGTCGCCTGCCGCTCCGGTGCGGCCTTGGTCTTCCGTCTTGCGTTCACCTACCTCTTTGATACGAAAGGCTCTCTTGTAAACATTTAGGGTTCTGCCTGAACCAGGCTTCACTGTAAAGTCGGTTGGTCGTTCCATTTCCTTTTCGCTCCAACAGATGACGAGCCGATCTCCTTCCAGCTTGTAAATGCCCCGTAACCAAGGTTTGTGTTCGCCGTCCGCAGTGACAAGATTAATAGCTTTCGGCTTCTGCTTGGGATCAAGCTTGTAATGGTAATATGTTAAGTCGGAGAAGCCCCCCCTACCCAGAGGATTGATCGTCGGTACGAGGAGCTGAAACTCGCCGTCAGTCAAGTTGAGCGTCACCCCTATCCCTTGGGGATATTCCTGCCTCTTGCCGTCTTGCTCTTTAGCAACAAGCATCCACCCGTCGATAAGTTGTTTCTCCTCGTCCTTGGCTTTGTCCGCTTTGGGCTTCTGATCCTTCTCAGTCGCCGCGGGCGTCTTCGGCTGCTCCGCGGCCTGTGTCTGAAAGATCAGCCCCGCCGCACCACTCAGAGCGGCCGCTGCCAACAGCACCATGACGACTTTGAGCTTCGTGAGCCACATAGTTTTCATCACTCCTTCCGTCAGGGCGGCAACTTTTGCCGAGATCATTCCCGTAGCCGCCGCCTGCCCCGCCGCAAATAGGCTTGCGGCTTTGATCGTGGAAGATAGCACCGAGGTCGGCATTCCCGCCGCCGGCGCCATATTTTGCGAGAGCATCGCCGCCAGCGCCCCTTCCGGCGCCGCCAGACCGTGCCGAGCAAGTCCCTTCGCCAGCATCGCCCTCGCCCTTGCCAGCCGACTACCCACGGTCCCTTCGGGCAGGCCGAGTTGCCGAGCCGTTTCCTTGCGGGTCTTCTCCTCCAAGTCGCACAGGACGATAACCACCCGGTAGTTATCGGGAAGGCGGCTCAATTCTTGGTCGAGCAGCGGTCGCAGATCGTTCCAGAGGTCTTGTTCGACCACAGCTGGTTCGGGCGTCTCCATCACCTGCTTCTCCCGAACCTTCCTCTTGGCGACGGTTGACCTGGCCTTCAACGCCGTCTGGCGCGCGACTCCGTAGAGCCAGTTGGCAAGCAACTCCCTTGAGGCAATCGACGCCGCTCTGCGGACGAGGACAAGGAAGGTGGCTTGAAAAGCATCTTCGGCGTCGTGGTGGTTGCCAAGGATACGGCGACAGACGCCCCACACCATCGGGCCATGCCGGCGCACGAGGGCCGCAACAGCCGCCTCGTCTCGGCGGCTGATGTAGTCCCCCAGCAGTTGCCCATCGGTCAGCCCCGCCCCATCCCGCAGAAGCGTCGTCCTGCGAAGGTACTGGATGACCCCGCTCATCTGGCTGTTGGCCATGAACTTTCCTTTGTGGGGGCCGACGGTTGCCCTCTATCTTACTACTACCCGCACATGAGCATTTTGATCCACGGCTTGCTCCAACAGACCAGCCAAAGCAGGCCTGCGGTGCGATGAATCCCGACGGCGGGACGGGGGTTGGAGACGTCCACCTGCCCTGACTACCCTCCGCGGCTGACGTTCCGCCGTGCCGATGGCCTGTACCGGATGTAGCTGCCCATTTTGGAGGCGGGGGCCGTAGGGGCGGGGTTTCCCCGCCCTGTGACGCTAAGGGCTGGGAAACCCCGCCCCTACCCCCAAGATCGAGAGGGGCGCCCGATCGGCAGGTTGGCCTTCTGCCGTTTCGGTGCATTTCATAGACTATCGCACGCAAGGATCGCACTCCGTCCACGGAAGGACTTTCAATGCGCGCCCCGTTGGCCGTCTCTGTCGCCATGTTCGCGTCCATACTTCTCGCCGCCCCTATACCCCCGCCGGGGCCGACCAGTTCGCCCATCGGTCCACGGCCGCACCAAGCGGAAGCTCGCGTGTTCGCGTTGGCCCTTCTGCGCGCGACGGACCAAATCTCCGCGTACTACGTCCGTCCGGTCTCCCGCGAGGAATTGCTAGAGACTGCTTTGACCCGCTTGTACGAAGCCGCGCGCCTGCCCGTCCCACGAAGCCTGGGCGCCGAGATCCGCGAGAGTACGGCCGGCAAAGCGCGAACGGCGTCGGCCGAGACGATATCGCTTGAAGGGAACCAAGCAGACGCGTCGGAAGCGGACCGTGCCGTCTTAGACCTGATCCAGCACATCCACGAACACATCGGCGACGCCGCTTCCTTGCGCGACCGCTCGCCGCTGTTGATTTGCTGTCAATCAGTCGCCCACAGTCTCGATCCGTACTCGGGCGTCGTCACCGGGAAAGAAATGCGCCGCAACCTTGCGGTGGAAGAGAACGCCGAGAGCTACGGCTTGGAGTTGAGCGACAACGCAGGCTTCGGGCCGGCTGCCGTAACGATGGTTAAGCCGGGCGGCCCTGCCCAACAGGCCGGCGTCCGGCCCGGCGACGAGATTATGCAGCTCGACGACAAGCCAGTGAAAGAATTAGGCCGGTCCGAGCTTCTTCAACGTCTCCTTCAGCCGGCCGATTTGCCGGACCCCCATAATGATTTGCCGCCGCCTCCGCCGCCCCCGCCGGGAGGAACACTCGCGCCGGCGCCGACCAAACCGCCTGCACTGCCGCTCAAAATGACCTTTCGCCGGCCCGGGGCCAAGGCGACGACCGCGACTATCGACGCCCAGCGTTTTCGGCCGGAAGCGATAGCCGGCCTCTCTCGACAAGACGACAATTCCTGGACCTATTGGATGGATTCGCGGTCTCGGCTGGCTCACGTCCGGTTGGCGGCGCTGAATAAAGGTTCGGCAGGGGAACTCCGCCAGGTTATTGCCGCGTTGTACGCCGACGGCCTTCGCGGCCTTGTTCTTGACATGCGCTGGTGTCCGGGAGGCTTCCTCGACGAAGCGGTCGATGCGGCTCGCGTTTTCCTCAGCGAAGGCGCGATCGCCACGGTTCACGCCCGTGGTAAAGAAGACATGGAGTATCGCAGCGACGGCCAAAATGCGTTTACCGATTTCCCGATTATTGTCCTAGTGAATGGGGAAACGTCCGGCGGCGCCGAGTTGATCGCCGCCGCCTTACAGGATCGCGGCCGGGCGGTCGTTGCAGGCCAACGCACGCTCGGCAAAGGCAGTGTGCAGACGCAGTTTGCGCTAGGCGTTCCGGGCGCCGCGCTGAAGCTGACCAACGGCGTCTTCCTCCGCCCGAGCGGCAAGGGAATCCAGCGCAAGCCGGGCGCGGGCGCCGGCGACGATTGGGGCGTCCAGCCCGAAAGCGATCTGGAATGTCGCCTGTCGCCCGACCTGGCCCGGACCCTGAAAAGTGAATGGCAACAACAGACGCTGCGGCCGGGCGCCTCTATGGAACGGCTCCCTTTGGACGACCCTGACGCCGACCCGCAACGGCAGGCCGCGGCCGAGGCGCTGCGCGATAGGGTGCAATCGAAAACGCGCTAACAATTCTCTGAGGCGAGCCTCCGGGCTTGTCCCGGCCGGATAAACCCGTCGGCTCGCCTCGGATTTGAAATAGTTTTAACGGGCTTGACCGTCACGCGCTGGCTTTGTTATACCTCCATGCTCTGGATGATGCGTTTTCCGAATTCTGCCAAGGACGGCTCTAATGACCAAGACCGCTCTCATTACCGGAATTACAGGCCAAGACGGCAGCTACCTCGCCGAGCTTCTGCTCGAACAAGGCTATCGCGTCTGCGGCGTGGTTCGCCGCTCTAGCACCGAAAACTTTTCACGCATCGAACACTTGCGCGGCCAAGTCGAGCTGTTCCAGGCCGACCTACTCGATCAAACGTCGCTGGCCGCCGTCCTGGGCGAGGTCAGCCCCGACGAGGTTTACAATCTCGCCGCCATGTCGTTCGTGCCGACGAGTTGGCAACAACCCGTCCTGACGGCCGAGTTCACCGCCCTGGGCGTGACGCGCGTACTGGACGCCTTGCGGCAAGAATGCCCCAAGGCCCGCTTTTACCAGGCCAGCAGCAGCGAAATGTTCGGCAAGGTGCGTGAGACGCCGCAACGCGAGGAAACGCCGTTCCACCCGCGCTCGCCTTACGGCGTGGCCAAAGTCTATGGCCACTATTTGACGGTCAATTATCGCGAAAGCTATGGCTTGTTCGCTTGTTCCGGAATTCTGTTCAACCACGAGTCGCCGCGGCGCGGCCTTGAATTCGTCACACGCAAGATCACCGACGCCGTGGCGCGGATCAAGCTCGGCCTGGCGACGGAACTGCGGCTGGGCAATCTGGACGCCAAGCGCGACTGGGGCTTTGCCGGCGATTACGTCCGCGCCATGTGGCTGATGTTGCAGCAGCAGGAAGCCGACGATTTCGTCATCGGTACGGGCGAGACGCACAGCGTCGAGGAATTTGTGTCGATCGCCTTTGGGCACGTCGGCTTGGATTGGCGCAAATACGTGATTCAGGATCCGCGCTTCTATCGCCCCGCCGAGGTGGACCTGCTGCTGGCGGATCCGTCCAAGGCGCAGGCGCGTCTGGGTTGGCGGCTGGAAGTCAGTTTCGACCAGCTCGTCCGCATGATGGTGGACGCCGACATGGAGGCGTTGCTGGCGAGCCAGGCGCCCGCCCGCCGGGCCGCCTGACCGGACGAAACCGCCCGCTTTTCTCCTTGATGAAGGCGCGAGAACCGCATGCGCGTACTGGTCAACGGACTGTCGGCCCTAGGAGCGCGGACCGGCATCGGACACTACACGGCGCAATTGCTGCGCTGTCTGCATGACCTGGCTCCGCACGATGTTTTCGAGAGTTTCCCCGGTCCTTGGGCGCAAAAACGTCGTGCGTTGTGGCAGCGTTTGCGCGGCCGTCTGCTGCCCGAGTCCAAAGCGGCGCCGGATGCGGCTCCGACCGGACGGACGGCCGGTTCGTCTCGGTTCGGTTGGCGCGCCTGGTGCGTTGGCCGAGCTAGAGCGGTTGCCAGGAAATGGCTGGCGTCCGAACTTCACTTCCGCGGCCGCCGGGGCGGCTTCGACCTCTATCACGAGCCGAACAATATCCCGCTGCCTACGGATCTGCCCACCGTCGTCACCATACCCGACTTATCGGTTCTTCTTTATCCGGAATGGCACCCGGCCGACCGCGTGGCGCAATACGCGGCCCACTTTTACAAGGGCTTAACGCAGGGCCGTCACTTCCTGGCAATTTCCGAATTCACCCGTCAGGAACTCATCCATAAACTGGGCCTGCGCCCGGATCAGGTCACGCGCACCTATATGGGCGTGCGTCCCGGCTTGGGGCCGATGGCCGAAGCGGAAGTGCAGGCGGTTCTGCGTCGCCTGGGACTGCCGCCGCGCTATTTCCTCTACCTTGGCACGATCGAGCCGCGCAAAAACCTGATGACGCTGTTGCGCGCTTATGTGAAACTGCCGGCCGAGGTGCGCGAACGCTTCCCCTTGTTGCTTGCGGGCGGTTGGGGCTGGAACTCCGCCGACGTGGCCGCATTCCTTCACGACGAAGCCCGCCATCGCGGAGTGATATACACCGGCTATCTGCCCGAAGAACACCTGGGCGCCCTGCTCAACGGCGCCCGCGCCTTGGTTTATCCTAGCTTTTACGAGGGTTTCGGCCTACCGCCGGTGGAAATGATGGCTTGTGGCGGCGCCGTGCTTTGTTCAACGGCCGGGGCGTTGGTCGAAACCGCCGGTGGCCGCGCCCATTTGGTCGATCCGCTCGACGAGGACGGCTGGCGCGAGGCGTTACGGCGCGCGGCGGTGGACGACGATTGGCAAGCGGAATTGCGACGCGGCGCCGTGGAGGCGGTGCGCCAATTCACCTGGGAACGCTGCGCCGCCGACACGCTGGGCGTTTATCGCGCCGTCTGCGGGCAAACCACTACCGTTTTGGCGAGCCGGGTCGCGTAGGCGCCCGGAGTTGGATCCAGTCGCCGCACCTTCCCTCCGGGTGCTTAGCCGCACTTTCAAACACGACGCCGCTGATAAGCAATCCCGGGTGTGCGTCATTTACTTGGGTGACTTTTCCGTTGGGTGCCATGCTTTCGCGGCCTCTGTCCGCACCTTCCGCC
>DHJA01000088.1:0-11032 GCA_002404095.1 Planctomycetaceae bacterium UBA4732
GGCGCCCGCGGAGCGGGCGCCCCACCTGGGACGCCGGACAGCGCGCCGGCAACAAACGCGCCGTTGACGCCCGGCATCGTGTTAGGAGCGGGCGCCCCACCTGGGACGCCGGACAGCGCGCCCGCCAGACTGAGACGGCCCCAGGAGTCTCCCTATCCATGAACTCATTATCCACCGAGATTGCCCGAATAGCCTCAATCGATCTGTTCAAGCGGAACAGGGAGGGCGAGGTCGAAAGCGGAATGTTCATCGGCCGGCCGTTCGGCCTCGACTACGATCGCGCCCATTTGCTGATTGCCGACGCTTGGAAGCAGAGGGCCAAAGGCATTCCGCAAGGCTCGTTCTTGCTCGCCTACTATGAGAACGAGGACAAGGTCGCGGAAGCGCTGCTCTTGCGGGCATTGCGACCCAGCAATTTGCCAACCGACAGCGATGTCATCTCCTCAATGATCGAGTATTACAAGGACAACCTTCGCACTGCGGGCAAGAAGTCGCAGTTGGATAACCTCACCCGGTATGAATTCAGCTTTTCGGGACTGGAATGCCGCATCCTGGGCACCTTCTACAAAGACGAACACGACAAGACGCATTACGGCGCCGACGTTGAAAACTTCTACAGCGCCCACAACTACAGTGTCGTCAAGCCAAACCCGGACGTGCTGGAGGTCATCGTAAATTTCCGAGAGGGCGAGGTTCCTGGCCGGCCGAATGACATTCGCCTGGGCAAGGTCCGCTACAGTTCGAGCCGAAGATTTCAGGCCCGCGAGGAAGATGTGCCTGTGTTCGTCAGCCCCAAGGATTTCCTCGGCAAGCGGACCGCTCTTTTCGGCATGACGCGAACCGGTAAGTCGAACACGGTGAAGAAGATCATCCAGGCAAGCGTGGAGATGAGCGGCCAAGCCCTGCACAAGCTGGACCAACCGACCAACGAGAGCGCGGAAGCCAGGTTGGACCCCTTCACAGCCGACGCGGTTCCGAAGTACGCCGTTGGACAGATCATCTTCGACATCAATGGCGAGTACGCCAACGCTAACATGCAGGATGAAGGCACGGCCATTTTCGAGATGTACCAGGAACAGGTGACCCGCTATAGCGTGCTGGAAAAACCCGGCTTCAAAGTCATGAAGGTAAACTTCTACCGAGACGTGATCTCCGGGTTCGAGTTGATCCGCAGTCATCTAGCCCTAGATACAGTCGATTACGAAACGAGCTTTCTGTCCGCCGATCTGACCGAACCGGAAGACGAGACTGACATTTCAGCGAAAACCCGGTACTCGCGAAAGAAAGCGGCCTACCAGTGCTGCCTGTATCGCGCCGGCTTCAAAGTGCCGCCCGGTATGTTGGTAAAGTTCGAGGGCAACAAAGAGTTGAACCAATTGGTTCGCGAGGATGGCAGCCTCGACCCGACCAAAGGAATCGGCTTGGAGGAAGCCTCTGATTGGTTCAGCACTATCTGGGACAACTACGGCAACGACTTCTTTACCAAGTACAAGCGAACCAAAGGGCGAGAATGGGCCGACGAAGACTTGAAGGCCATGCTAGTCTTCCTGACCCGGAAAAAAACCCCCGGCGGCAGCGCGAATGTCTCTGGCTACCTTAAGCTGCGCGGCCTGCTCAACCTACATACGGAAACTGTCGGCAAGCCGTTCCAACAAGAAATCATCGAAGAACTGCGGAAAGGCCGGATCGTCATCGTGGACCTTTCCCAAGGCGACCCCGAGATTCAACGGCTGTACGCCGAGCGAATTTGCCGGCATACTTTTGCTGACGCCATGAATCGCTTCGTAGGCAACCTCCCGAACAACTTCATCCAGTTCTACTTCGAGGAGGCCCACAACCTCTTCCCGCGCAAGGAAGACAAGGATTTGAGCCAGATCTACAACCGGATAGCCAAGGAGGGCGCCAAGCTGAACCTGGGGCTAATTTACGCGACTCAAGAGGTCAGTTCGATCAGCGGCAATATCCTGAAAAACACGCAGAACTGGTTCATCGCGCACCTGAACAACGAGGACGAAACCAAGGAGATCAAAAAGTATTACGACTTCGGGGACTTCACGGATTCCCTCGTTCGGTTTAGCGCCAGCGATGACAAGGGTTTTGTGCGCATGAAGACTTACTCCAACCCGTTCGTCGTGCCGGTGCAGATCGACCGTTTCTCGAAAGACGCGGGGAAATAGGCCATGGGATATTCAAGCAGAACCGGGCGACGGCCGGCTGAGTTTGCCAGCAAGGCGGCGCACAGCCACTTGATCCAGGACGCCGAAGTGCAGGGGTTTCTAACGCAGTGCGACCTACCGAAACGCGCCGGGGACGTAAAGCTGAGCGACCATCTTTCCATGCTGTTTGACCCGGTTCGGGACAACCCGATAGAACACGTCATCGCGATTGACGGCGGATACACCGAGGTCGCCGTCCAGAAGGAGTTTCCCTCCGCCACCGTTTGCTTCTTTCAGTTCGGCGCTCTCATCTTTAGTGTTGCGGACCTGGAGGAGCTTGAAGACCAGCCGTTTATCGATCCTGACGACATCGCCAAACTGAAGAAAATTCAGCGCCTCAAGCTTGTCCTGCCGGTGTGTAACGTCGCGCTCAAGAACGAAACTACGCTAACTCGATCCGTCCGTCGGGCAGTCTTCGACTTCTTCTGCCGCAACATGGATGATGATAGGTTGATTGAGACGTTGCGCTGGTTCATCTTTCAGGAGTATGGCGGTGGCGTCCCGTCGTGGACCCTGGCCAGCTGTCCCTTGTGTCGCAAGCAGAGCGTCCGCTTGGATCGCGCGTCCCTGAACAAGGACCACACCTTTCGGTGCCCCGAATGCAGCGGCCAGATTCTGTTGACCGATGTCTTTCGCCTTCATGAAGTCGTGGACGATGAACTGGGTGCGCGAGAAATTCTAGGTTACCTGACGACGACCATCGAGCAGATGATTCTGCTCCACCTGATCCGCGTGATCCTCCGAACCAAGCCGGGACTTTTGAACCACCTCTTGTTCATCAAGGACGGCCCGCTCGCTTTTTTCGGCCAGACCGCGAATATGCATCAACCGATGCGGTCACTAGTGCGGTTCCTCTTCGACCGGCATAACCTGTACCTTGCCGGTCTTGAAAAGAGCGGCGCATTTGTCGAACACGCCGCTGAAATTTCGCAGACCCTGGCAAGTGGAAGCATCCTGCTCCTCGACGATGTTTACATTTATCGCTACGTGCTTCCGGGGAATGTCAACCCAGCCCATCCTTATGGCAGCAGCACGTACTACAGCTGCAAATTGATCTTCAAGACGCCCACGGATCGCGTCCATGTTGTTACGGTTCCGACGATCGAGAGCAATCCTCGTCCGAGCGAACAGAAGATTCAGAACTTGGCGTCTATTCTGACCAATGTCGAGAAGCTGCGTTGCGACATGTACGATAATGCACTCTTGCCGATTGCTCTCGTGAACAAACTGGTATCACTTGCGAACCATCCGAGCGCGCGAATTCTTGAAAAATTCGCAGCAAACTCAATCGGTAGCTGAGAAATCAGGGAAGTCACGAAGAACGACGGCGGAGCCGTTGCAATCCGCGTCAATTTTGCGTATCATTAACGGTTTACCGCCCTGTGAAGGCGCGTGGTTGTCGTCGCGCGCCTTTGCGCGTAGCAGCTCGTGTGTTTTAGGGACGCCGTATGTTTGAAGGCATCCAGCGCAGCCTCTCGGAGGCCCTGAAAAAGCTGCGCGGCCGCGGCCGCATCACGGAAGCCAACATCCGTGAAGCCATGCAAGAGGTGCGCAAAGCCCTTCTGGAAGCCGACGTCAATTTCACGGTCGCCCAGGACTTCATCGCAAAGGTAACACAACGCGCCGTCGGCCAAGAAGTGCTGCGCACCCTCGACCCCAGCGAACAGATCGTCAAGATCGTCTACGACGAACTCGTTCAGCTCATGGGGCCGGTCGATACGAACATCCCCTTCGCCAAGGACCGGCCCACGGTCATCATGCTCTGCGGCCTGCAAGGTCAGGGCAAAACGACTTCGGCCGGCAAGCTTGCCCTAATGTTGCGCGAACGCGGCCGTAAGCCGCTGCTCGTCGCTGCCGACATGCAACGGCCAGCCGCCGTCGAACAAATCAAGGTTCTCGGCGAACAGATCGGTGTGCCGGTCTTCAGCCAGCCGCCGCCCGCCTCGCCAGTAGATGTGTGTCGTCTCGCCGTCGCCCATGCCAAGAATTCGGAACTCGATACGGTCATCCTCGATACGGCCGGCCGGCTCCACATCGACGAAATGCCGATGGACGAGCTGAAGCAGATCGACCGGCTCGTGCGCCCCGATCAGGTCTACATGGTCTGCGACGCCATGACCGGCCAGGACGCCGTCAACAGCGCTAAGGCGTTCAACGACGCCCTGGAATTGAACGGCGTCATCTTAACCAAAATGGACGGCGACGCCCGCGGCGGCGCGGCGTTGTCGATCAAGTCGGTGGCCCAGGTGCCGATCAAGTTCGTCGGCGTCGGCGAGAAACTGGACAAACTAGAGCCGTTTCGTCCGGAAGGCATGGCCCAGCGCATCCTCGGCCGCGGCGACATCATGGGCCTGATCGAAAAGGTCGCCCAAGTCCAAAAGGAGCTGTCGCAGGAGGAGATCGCTCAACAACAAAAGAAGCTCGAAGAAGGCGACTTCACACTCGACGACTTTCGCAAGCAATTCGCGCAGCTGAAGAAGATGGGTCCGATGAAGGACGTGATGGCGTCTATGCCAGGCATGGGCGACATGATCCCCGAAGGCGAAGACCCCGAGGACGCCTTCCGGCACATCCAGGGCTTGATCGACTCGATGACGAAGGAGGAGCGACGCAACCCCGACGTGATCGACATCAACCGCCGCCGGCGCATCGCGGCGGGCAGCGGCGTCGAACCGCACGACATCAAGCAGTTTTTGGGACAGTTCGAGCAAGTGCGCGATCTGATGCGCAAGATGGCCAAGATGAGCATCTGGGAGCGCATCAAGATGGTAACGGGCATGGGCCGGGCTGGCGCTTTCTCGCCCGGCGCCAGCCCGGTGAAGACGAAGGGCGACACCGGCCATCGCAAATCGCCGAAGGAACGCGCGAAGGAACGGAAGAACAAAAAGAAGAAGAGGTAGCCAATAGTCAGTAGAAAGACAGGGCCGGTTTTCATATTCGTACTGACTACTGAGTACTCGACGAAAGGGAATATCGTGGCTGTTCGCATTCGCATGAAAAGGCTCGGGCGCAAGCACCGCCCTTATTTCCGTATCGTGGCCATCGACAGTCGCCAGCCGCGCGACGGCCGTGTGATCGAGGAGCTTGGCTCCTACGATCCGATGCTTAAAAACACCGACGAGCGCGTCAAGCTGCTGCCGGAGCGAATCAAGTACTGGATAAGCGTGGGCGCCAGGCCGTCGGACAACGTCGAGGTCTTCATCAAGAAGTACATGGCGAAGTTCGAGCAGCAGCCGGCCGAGGCTGCGGTTCCGCCGGCCGCCCCGACCGCGTAAGAAGTCCCATGACCCAGCCCGAAGCGCCAAGCAAGGGCTTGACTGAATCCCTTGCTTGGCGCTTCGGGCTGGTTGGGAATTATGCGCTTCGACGTGCTGACGCTGTTCCCGGACCTCTTTCAGGGGTATTTGACGCAGAGCCTGTTGAAGCTGGCGATCCAGAACAAGCTCGTGCAAATTAACCTCTGGAACATCCGCGATTGGGCGGCCGACAAACACCATAAGGTGGACGACCGCCCTTTCGGCGGCGGCCCCGGCATGGTGCTGATGGCGGAGCCGTTGTTCGCCGCGGTTGAGGCCGTGCAAGCCAAGGAAGCCGAGCCGGGCCAGCTGATCCTGTTGACGCCGGCCGGCGAACGCCTGACGCAACCGCTGGTGCGTGAGTTGTCGGAGCATAAACGGCTGTTGCTCCTGTGCGGCCGGTACGAAGGCTTCGACGAGCGCGTCCGACTGGGTTTGAAGCCGCGCGAAGTTTCGATCGGCGACTTCGTCTGCAATGGCGGCGAAGTGGCCGCGATGGTAGTGATCGATACGGTGATTCGCTACGTGCCGGGAGTGTTGGGCGACCCGGAAAGCGTGACCGAAGAGTCGCATAGCGACCCTGGACAGTTGGAATATCCGCAATACACCCGGCCGCGCGTCTTCCGCGACATGGCCGTGCCCGAAGTGCTGTTGAGCGGCGACCATGAAGCCGTGGCCCGCTGGCGGCGGGAACAATCGCTGGCTCGAAGCGCCGGCGCCGGTTGGAACGAAACGAAGGAAGGTGAGAGTCATGCAAAATCGATTGATGGGCCTCGTTGAAGCCGTGGGCGTTAAAACCGACATAGCCCCCTTCGAGATCGGCGACACGGTGGACGTCCACCAGCGCATTCTAGAAGGCCAGAAAGAGCGAGTTCAGGTCTTCACCGGCGTGGTCATCTCCCGTCGCGGCAGTGGTATGCGCGAGATGTTTACGGTGCGCCGCATCGTGCAGGGCGAAGGCGTTGAACGTCAGTTCCCGCTGAACTCGCCGCGTATCGCCAAGATCGAGGTGAAGCGCACTGGCGTCGTCCGCCGCGCCAAACTCTATTACTTGCGCGACCGCGTCGGCAAGGCCACGCGCTTACGCGAGCGCAAGCCCAAGGTCGGCGCCAAAGGCGCGGCCAAGGCGACGAAAGCCGAGACGCCGGCGCCGAAGCCGGCGCCCTAATTTACGAGGGCGCGGCCGGTGGCGCAATCTCTTGCGCGAAAGCCCTGGTGGCGACGCTGGTTCGGCAATCGCTCCGAACGCGCCGCCGCGCGCTTCCTGCGCCGACTCGGTTGCCGCATCTTGGCGCGCAACTATCGCTGTCCTCACGGCGAATTGGATCTGGTCGCCGAGCAGGGTGGCTGTATTATCTTTGTCGAAGTTCGCTCGACCGGCGGCGACGACCCTGAACGCCCCGCCCTGTCGGTGGACGACGCGAAACAACGCCGTTTGACGCGATTAGCGCTCCATTATCTCCGGCAAAATCACTTGCTTGATCGTCCGGCGCGCATCGACGTAATTACAGTGACGTGGCCGGCCAATCAGCGCGAGCCGCGCATCGACCATTATCCGCAGGCGTTTGAGGCGGTGGGGCGGGGACAGATGTATTCTTAACTGTTCTAGGAGGTAGAAACATGCCTTTCGCGTCTTACACTTCCATCGGCGACGTCGCCCACGCCTATCACCTTGAGTGTCGCCAGGAGGAATTTGTCGCGCCCATTGCTACCTCAATCAGCGATTATTTCCGTTCCGAACTGGCATTCAATCTCCTTGAAATGCCTACTCGGATGGGCGAGTATTCCGTTACCGAGACGTTAATTTTTCCCATCTTGCGCGAAGTGTGGAAGCCCTTCCGGGATCGGCTGATGCTGTGGAGCCATCAAGCAATCGCCTTTGACAGCGATCTCTGCGGCACTCCAGATTACATCGTGGCGAGACGCTCCCCGTTAGGAGCGCTGTTCTTTGATTTGCCCTACCTTCTAGTGGTCGAAGCTAAGAAGGATGATTTTGAGCGCGGGTCGGGGCAGTGCCTGGCGGCGATGCTCGCGGCCCAAAAGTTGAATGGCGTCCCCGATTCCACTATGTATGGCGCGGCTAGCAACGGCCGGGTCTGGGAATTCGCTCGCCTCCAGGGAACTGTGTACACGCTTGACCCTCGTCTCTACTTAGCGCAGGAACTGGACGGCCTTGCCGCCGCACTCCAATTCGTGCTGTCGCAATGCCAAGATGAAGCGGCGCGCTATCCGCACGCCGCATGAAGGAACTCGCGTCGTGAAGACCGTCGATGAACAACTCGATCTAATCCGCCGCGGCGCCGAGCAGATCACGCCGGAGGCCGACCTGCGCCGTAAGCTCGAACGCAGCGTCCGCACCGGCACGCCGCTGCGCGTCAAGTACGGCATCGACCCCACCGGTATCGACGTTCACCTCGGCCATACCGTTCCGTTACGGAAGCTGCGCCTGTTCCAGGAACTCGGCCACCAAGCCGTCCTCATCATCGGCAACTACACCGCCCTCGTCGGCGACCCCAGCGGCCGCGACCAAACGCGCGCGCGCCTCACGCCAGAACAAGTCGAGGCCAACGCCAAGGATTATCTCCTGCAAGTCAGCAAGGTCATCGACATTAACCGCGCGGAGGTCACGCACAACGGCGATTGGTTCGGCAAGATGACCTTCCTTGACGTGATGGCGTTGACCGCTAAGACGACCGTGCAGCGGACGTTGGAGCGCGACGACTTCACCAAGCGCTTTCGTGCCGAGCCGTCGGTGCCCATCTACTTGCACGAGTGCCTTTATCCGTTGATGCAAGGACAGGACAGCGTTGAAGTCCGGGCCGACGTGGAACTCGGCGGCAGCGAGCAGCTATTTAACTTGATGATGGGTCGAAAGCTCCAGGAAGAGGCCGGCCAGGAACCGCAAGTCTGCCTGACGCTGCCGATCCTCCGCGGCCGCGATGGCGTGCGGCGGATGGGCAAGAGCCTCGGCAATTACGTCGGCGTCGGCGAGTCGGCCAAGGAGCAGTTCGCCAAGACCATGAGCATCCCGGATGAATTGATGCCGGATTGGTTCACCCTCTTGACCGACCACACCAAAGATGAAATTAGACAGCTCATTGAACGTCCGATGGAGGCGAAAAAGACGCTCGGCCGTGACATCGTAGGCGCTTATTACGGTACGGACGCGGCCGTTCAGGCCCAGAGCGAATGGGAAAAGCAATTCTCTGGACGACAAGACCCAACTCAGATCGATGAAGTACAAATAGCGGCGTCGAACCTGGCCGACGGTAAGATCGCCGTGTCGAAGCTCCTGGTGCTGCTGAATCTGGCCAAGAGCAACAACGAAGCGCGCCGTCACATCCAAAGCGGCGGCGTGACCATCGGCCCCGACCGCGAGAAGGCGACCGATCCCAATCAGGTCGTGGCAGTGGCCGACGGCCTGGTGGTGCGCTTCGGCCGGAGAATCGTAAGGGTGCGGTTAACATGAGCGCACGCCTCCCCATGACCGCGATCTCCCACGACTGGCCGGCCGCTCCCGCGCGGTTGAAGCCGGCTGCGGACGAGGTCCACGTCTGGAGCGCGGCGTTGGACCGCTCTCCCGCTGAGGCCGCTGATTTGAGCCGATATTTGTCGCAGGAAGAGCGCGACCGGGCCGCGCGGTTCCGTCACGCCGGTGCGCGATCCGAATTCATTATCGCCCGTGCGTTGTTGCGTCTTTTGCTTGGCGAGTGTCTTGGGCTGGAACCGCGGCGCGTCCAATTCTCGCAGACTTCGAGGGGCAAGCCGCGGCTGGCGGACTCAGAGGCGCCTCTTTGCTTCAACGTATCGCACTCCCACGGGATGGCGCTGTTCGCTTTGACCGGCCGGTGCGAAGTCGGCGTGGACGTGGAGCGCATACGGCCGTTCAGCGACGAAATGGGCTTGGCGGATCGGTTCTTCACGCCGCGCGAGGCGGCCGCGTTGCGTGCGCTCGACACGCCGCGGCGGTTGGAGACATTCTTCCGATTGTGGACGCGAAAAGAGGCTTATTTGAAGGCGCACGGGCTGGGGCTTTCCTTCGGCTTGGAGCGGGTCGAGGTAAGCCATACCGAGGACGACCCGGCCCACGTCGTCCACATCGACGGCGACCATGAGGCGGCGACGGCCTGGTCGCTGCGCACGCTGGCGCCGGCCTCCGGTTACGTCGGCGCGCTGGCCCTCCAAGCGCATGATTATCGGCTATTCTGCTGGCGGCTGCCCGACTTTAGCTGACGCGCCGCCCGCCAACCAACCCGTACTCCACGCCGCCTGGAAGTTGTAGCCGCCTATTGGGCCGTCCAGGTCGAGCAACTCGCCGGCGATGTAAAGGTTCGGAACGAGCTTGCTTTGCATGGTCCGCGAATCGACCTCGGCGAGGGCGACGCCGCCGGCCGTGACCTCCGCTTTGCCGAAACCGAGCGTACCCGACACCGGCAATGACAGGCGTTTTAGACAGGCGACGAGACGAGCGCGGTCAGGCCGGCTCAGAGCCGCCGCCTTGCGGTCGGCGGGCAAACCGGCTTGCGGCAACAGCACATCACACAGTCGTCGTGGTAGAAACGTCATCAACACGGCCGCAAGCTGCTTCTTTCCCGACGCGGCCGTTTCAACACGCAGATGTTCGTCAAGGTCCGCCTCTTTCCAGGTCGGCAGAAAGTCCATTTCCAGCCCAAGGGATCGCGGTCGCGCATGACCGCTTACCACCCGGCTGAGGTCGAGGACGACCGGGCCAGTCAATCCGAAGTGCGCGAACAGCATAGAGCCTCTCGCACCTTGCAGGACCTCTTTCTCCTCCATTACGCGCAGACCCACGTCGGGCAATGTCACGCCGCGCAACTCCGTGACCCACGGGGCGTCCACGGTAATCGGCACAAGGGCCGGGCGCGGCGGAACGATGGTATGGCCGAAACGGGCGGTAAAGGCGTAGCCGTCGCCGGTGGTCCCGCTGCCGGGATACGATTTACCGCCAGTGGTGAGGATGACGCAAGTGGCGCTGACAACCCGGCGCGGCGTGGTCAGCATGAATCCGGGCGATTCCGGCTGAAGATCATTAACGGGTTCTTCCAGCGCCAGGGTCGCGTCGGTGCGTCGCAATCGCTTTAATAAAGCGTCCAGTACGTCCAATGCTTTGTTGCTAACGGGGAAGATTTTGCCCGTCTCTTCCACCTTGAGCGCGACGCCCTCCGCCTCGAAAAGGTCGATGGTGTCTTGTACGCCGAGGGCGGCGAGGGCGGAGTGCAAGAATCGCCCCGGAGGCCCGTAAGCGGCGATGATGCCGCGCTCGTCGGTGGCCTGTGTGACATTGCAGCGCGTGCCGCCGGACATGAGGATTTTGACGCCGGGCTTGCGGTTCTTCTCAAGGACCAGCACGCGCCGCCCGCATTCGGCCGCGCGGATGGCGGCCAACAAGCCGGCCGCGCCGGCGCCGACGACGACAATATCCCAATCGGTGTTCAACATATGTCGCAGTCTTGCATCGGAACATTACTCCGGCGAGAGGCGTCGTTTAGCCGCGACCCG
>DHJA01000088.1:11140-11708 GCA_002404095.1 Planctomycetaceae bacterium UBA4732
TCGGGTCGCGGCTAAACGACGCGCTCCCCCAATCCATATTACAAACTCGTTACACCCCTCTCCCCGCCGGACGGTTATACTGACGTGGCATTCAGTCGCCGCGTCGTGGTCTCCACTTCCTTCTTTTGAGAGAGGGTTACTCATGAATCGTCGCACCTACCTCTACCTCGGCCTCATCTCCGCAGTCGCCTTCGCCGCGATCGGCGTCTGGCGCTTTACGCTAGGCGCCGCCCAACCGGGCGACGGCCCCGACGCCGAACGCGCCGCCGGCAAGAACCTGCCGCTCTCGCAAGTCGTTCTGTTCAACAGCGGCGTCGGCTACTTCCAGCGCGAGGGCGCCGTCGAAGGCAATACGCGCGTGGACCTGACCTTCCCGGTCAGCGACATTAACGATCTTCTGAAGAGCCTCGTCCTTCCCGACATCGGCGACGGCAAGGTGTCCACCGTCAGCTACGACAGCCAGGAGCCGGTGGAAAAAACTCTGAAATCGTTCGCCCTCGACCTGACCAACAACCCGACGCTCGGCCAGATCATCAATCAGGCCCGCGGCGAGAAGATCGAAGTCGTC
>DHJA01000088.1:11815-12175 GCA_002404095.1 Planctomycetaceae bacterium UBA4732
CGCGGCGAGAAGATCGAAGTCGTCCTTCAGCAGAACGGCGCCGCCCAACCGGGGAACGTCACCGGCGTCGTCATCGGCATGGAAGTGCAGCACGCTCCCGGCCCGAAGGATACGCTGGTCGATGTGGACGTGCTGAATCTGCTATGCGCGGAGGGCGTGCGCAGCGTTTCGCTGTCGCAGGTGCAGCGGCTGCGCTTTTTGAACGGCTCGCTTGACGCCGAGTTCCGCCGCGCCCTCGAAGTGCTGGCGGCCGCTCACAACAGCCAGAAACGCACGGTCAGCCTGAACTTCGCCGGTGAAGGAAAGCGGACGGTTAAGCTCGGTTATGTCGTTGAAAATCCGATCTGGAAGACGAGCTAT
>DHJA01000088.1:12312-25563 GCA_002404095.1 Planctomycetaceae bacterium UBA4732
AATCCGATCTGGAAGACGAGCTATCGTCTTGTGTTGGACAAGAAAGGCAAACCATCGCTGCAAGGCTGGGCCATCGTCGAGAACACCAGCGATGAGGATTGGAAAGACGTGCGCATGGCGTTGATTTCCAGCCGGCCGATTTCCTTCCAAATGGACCTGTATCAACCGCTATTCGTGCCGCGGCCGACCATTGAGCCGGAGCTGTTCGCCTCGCTGCGGCCGCCGACTTACCAGGGCGCGCTCAACGGGCAACTCGGCGGCGGTCTCGGTGCGCTTGGCGGCGGCCTCGGCGCGCTTGGCGGCGGCCTCGGTGCGCTTGGCGGCGGCCTCGGCGCCCTGGGCGGCCTCGGCGGTGGTCAATTGGGACAAAATGGCGTCGGCCAGGTCGCTCGCGTCAATCCTTATCAGAACCAGGCGAACCTCAACAGTATCATCGATCCGACGACTGGCGCGCCCCTCAACTTTGAAAACAACCGGCTGAACTACGAAGAATTGCAGCAGCGGCGCCAGCAGTTGCGCGACAACAAGGACAAGGCCAAGAAAATCGGCAGCGTCGTGGCCTTGGACCCGTCCGGGGTAGCGTCGTCGGCGACGGCCGCGGAGATCGGCGACTACTTCCAGTACATCATCGAACAAAAAGTGGCGTTGCCGCGGCAGAAGTCGGCCATGCTGCCGATCGTCAATCAACCCGTCGAGGGCGCCCGGGTCAGCATCTATAACGAAGCCGTTCAGGCCAAGTTCCCGCTGCTGGGTCTGCGCTTCAAAAACACCACCGGCCAAGACCTCATGCAAGGTCCGGTGTCGGTGTACGAGGGCGGCACCTACGCCGGCGACGGCCGGATCATGGACCTCCAGCCCAACGAGGAGCGGCTTCTCAGCTTCGCGATTGACCAGGGCGTCGAGATCAAGGCGGAACACGCTGGTTCCACGGAGAAGTTAATCGCCGTTAAAGTGGTCAAGGGCGTCATGTACGTGACGCACAAGCTGCGCGAAACCAAGTGTTATCAGGTCAAGAATCGTTCGCCGCAGGACCGCGACCTGATTATCGAACACCCCATCCGCGACGAATGGCAGCTCGTGGCGCTAGAAAAAGTGAACGAGGTCAGCCGCGACGTTTATCGCTTTGACCAGGCAGTCGCGGCCGGCAAGACGGCCAAGCTGGACGTGGTTGAAGAGCGCAGCCGCACCAACGTCGCCGGGCTGGCCGCGACGGACGACCAGGCCATCAAAGTGTTCCTGAGCGGCAACGTGGCCAGCGATAAGTTGAAAGAGGCGCTGAACAAGGCGCTCGCGTTCAAAGCCGAGTTGGCGTCGACGCGGCGCGATCTAACCCAAGTACAGAATCGACTCAAGGCAATCACGGAGGACCAGACGCGACTACGGGCGAACCTGGCGAATGTACCGCCCACGTCGGCGGCCTACAAGCGCTACTTGGAGAAATTCGACACGCAGGAAACGGAGATCGAAAAGCTGCAGAAGAGCATAGAGGACAAACAGGAAGCGGAAAGGACGCAACAAGGCGCTTACGATTCCTACTTGACGGGGTTGAGCGTGGAATAAGCAGTCATTTCACAAACTACTACTAACCCCGAGCGCTACAAGCCCTGAGCGCAAGCGAGGGGGGGTTCGTCTCACCCCTCGCTTGCGCTCAGGGCTTGTAGCGCTCGGGACTTGTACGAAAAACTCGTGACGGTTTCGTCGATTCGACCCTCCCGTTCGTTACCTCTTACAGGAGATCGGCCGGGCCGCCTGGGACGCTATGGGCACGCAAGACGCCGACTGGATGGAGCGCTGGCGCCGCGGCGACGGCGCGGCCTTTGAGGCCATCGTCGAACGCTGGCGCCGGCCCGTCGCGCGCTTTCTGCTTCGCTACAGCGGCCGGGCCGATTTGGTACAGGATCAGTGCCAAGAGGTGTTCCTGCGCGTCTACCAGTCGGGGCCGCGCTACCGCGAGACCGGGGCGTTTCCGGGTTGGTTGTTCCGCATCGCTCTGAACGTGGCGCGTGATGCAGGCCGACGACGCCGCGATCCGGCGCCGTTTATGGAAGCCGAGCCGGTCGATCCGGCGGCGCCGGCCGAGACGTTGTGCCGGCGGCGCGAGTTGGCCGACCTGATGGCCCGCGCCGCGGCGGAACTGCCCGAAACGCTGCGCGTGGTGCTGGCGCTGCGCCATGATGAAGAGTTGTCGTTCGAGGAAATCGCCCGTCTGACGGGCGCGCCGGCCAGCACCGTCAAATCGCGTTTCGCCGCCGCGCTGACTCGGTTGCGAACGCGATTGGAACAACAAGGCTACGGCCCCGAGGAAATCACGCCATGAATTGTGCCCAGGTTCGCGTCGCCTTGCCGGAGTTTGTTTACGGCGGACTGACGCCGGCAGTACAAGATCAGATGGAAATCCACATCAACGGCTGCCCGGAGTGCCGGCGGGAAGCTGCCGCGTTGCGTCAGGTACGTCACTTACTGACCGCGGCGCCGGCGCCCGAAGTTCGCGTGGACGCGCCGGCCCTGTACCGCGTGGCCGCCGAGCGGCAAGCGCGGCGAACCCGGCGTTGGCGGCGCATCGGCCTTGCGGCTTGCGCGGCCGCCGTCGCCCTGATCGCCGTGACGGCTTTGACGCGCCTGGAAATCCATGTTAGAAGCTCCGAAATGGTGGTCCGCTGGGGATCGGCGTCGGTCCCTATCCCGACTCCGGGGGCTGACGCCCCCGGCTCGCCAGTCCCGCCCATCGTTGCGGCGGCGCCGCGCGACTTGTCCTCCATTGAAGATCGTCTGCGCGTCCTAAGCGAGTTGACGCAAGCCCTGGCCGAGGACGACCGCGACCGCGACTACCAACGCGAACGAGAAATTGCCCATTTGCGACAGCAAATTAAGGATTGGCAAGGCCAATCCGCCCAGCGCTTCGGCGCCGTGGAACGCGACTTTGACGCCCTGTATACAGCCCAATTTCCTAGCCATAAAGGAGGCAGACCGTGAAGCGTACTTGCATGGGGTTGGCTACGGCGCTGGCCTACGCCGTCTTCGGGACGGTGACCGCGCTGGCCCAGCCGGCGTCGCCAGCCGTTGCCCCCAAAGTAGAAATCGGCAGCGATACGAAATATGTTGCTGTTGTCTTGGCCGGCGACATACAAGAAGAGGTGGAAATCCTACGGCGGTTGCTGGCCAACGGCCTTGCAGACGCCTACGGCTTTCCCAGCCACAAGACCCTGACGCCGTATCGTGGGGTTCGATACTACCCGCTGATAGGGCCCGCACAAATCACCGAGTCCAGCATGGGAGATAACAGCACCAATGGAATGGCGGGGTCGTTTGTTCCGGCGGACCAGCCCGCGCCGCACCCGGAGGGAGTGTACCTAAAGGACTATGGCGTCGTCTACACGGCGACCCTGCCGCCGCCCCCGAGCAATCCGCTTCCTGGAACGACCGTCGGTGTTGTCCACAGGATACCGCTCAGCGCGTGGGATCGCGCCCGCAAGGAACTGCGCGGAGAAACGGTGGAACCCGATGGGACTTCCGTCAACGAACCGCCGCCGCTGGCCGATGTCATTCTCAAGGTGCTGGCCGACAACGGCAAGCACTTCACCAGGCTGGCGGAGGGCGAGCGGATCACGGTCGCCGTCACCTTTCGAGACGATGCCGCGAATGGCATCTTGCACCCTCAACTTATCTATACACCTATGTTGGGCGCTCCAGCGGGGATGCCGCCTGGTGGCTCCTTTCCCGGCGGAACCGGGGTGCCTGGTGTTACGGGGGGGTCGCCATACATCGCATCCGGCGGGCACACGCCGCCGCCGTCTGGATCGCCCCGCCCGGCAGGGGCGCCCGAAGACGATGCGGCGTGGTTGACCGAAGTTCGCAACAGGATGACATTGAGCGACCTGCACGTGAAGCAGCAGAACTACCCGGCGGCGATTATCGCCTATAAAAACACCCAAGAGCTACTCCAAAAGGCGTTTGATGCTAAAAGGGAACTAAGCCCGGAGGACGCTGCCAGCGTTTTGACGACCGCCCAACTCTTCCTTCATCTGGCAAAGGGGTACGAATCGGCGGGCGACAACGAGGCTTCCCGGAAAGCTATGCAGAAGGTAGGGAGCCTGTCGAAAATGGCCGCGACGCTGGCCGGCGCCTTGCCCGCGGCGAAGGCGCAGCCAGCGGCGCCGCCGGCGCTGCCGAGTAAGCTGGTCGTCACCGCGTCGAAGAAACTGCTGGACGAAGTAGGCGCCGGCAAGATGACCTTCGAGGCGTTCCGCAAGGCGGCGACGGTCGAATATGTCACGCCGTCGGCCGCTGACAAGAAGTGAGTAACAACTTTTACAAGCCCTGAGCGCAAGCGAGGGGTGAAGCGAAAACCCCTCGCTTGCGCTCAGGGCTTGTGAGGGGTTTTCTTTTCCTTGGCGTCGAGATACAGCGCCAGAGCATCCGCTAATGCAGGTAGGCTGGCTGGGTTGCTTTTCAGCGCCACGGCCAGCGCCTTGAACGTCCGCTCCGCTTCCTTCGCGTACTTTTCCTCTCCGGTTTTGACCCACAAGCGCACCAGATTTCGGGCCGCGACGCTGTTGCCGCTGGGCTGGGCGCCGTCGTACTGGTCCTTGGCGCGGGCGAACAACTTCTCCGCATCGTTCGCCGTGTAGAAAAAGCCGCCGGCGTCCTTGTCGCCGTGAACCTGAATCATCACGTCGGTCAACGACTTCGCCTCATCCAGCCAGCGCTTATCGCCGGTCGCGTCGTGCAGACATAATAACCCATGCACGAGATAGGCATAGTCGTCAAGGTAGCCTTTAAGACGGGCCGCCGCTTTCTGACCCGGAGCGGCGCCGTAGGTGCGCAACAAACGGCCGTCCTTGGTGCGCATGTGCGAAAGAAGGAAGTCGGCGGCGCGGGCGGCGGTTTCGATGGGCTTCTTGTCGTCCAACGCCTGGCCCGCCGTCGCTGCGCCGGCGATCATTTCACCGTTCCAAGCGGTCAGAATCTTCGTGTCCAGAAACGGCCGCGGCCGCTTGGCGCGCACGTCAAACAGCTTTTGACGCAAGGGAGCCAGTCGCGTTTCGAGCTGATCTTCGGTCGTCTTGAGTTCCTTCGCCCGATCCGCCAATGTCATCGGCAATACGAGAATGCGCTTCGACTCGAAGTTCGGTTCGCCGTCGGCGCCGTAGACTTTTTTGAACAAGGCCGCGTCGTCCTTGTCGGCCAGCGCCGCATTGATCTCCTTATCGGTCCAGACGTAGAACCGGCCTTCCTCGCCGTCCGCGTCGGCGTCCAGGGCGGAGTAAAAGCCCCCATTCGGATCGGTCATTTCGCGTTCGACGAAGGCCAGCGTTTGCCGCAGCACGCGCTGATAGGCCGGATTCTTGGCGGACTCGTAGGCGCTCGCGTACACCTCCAAAAGCTGGGCGTTGTCGTAGAGCATTTTCTCGAAGTGCGGCGTGGTCCATGTGCGCTCGGTGCTGTAGCGGTGAAAACCGCCGCCGAGGTGGTCATAGATGCCGCCGCGGGCCATGTGGTCGAGCGTGATCTGGACCATCTCATCTGGTAGGGGCGGGGTAACCCCGCCCCTACGATTGCGGCCGGCTTCGTGCTGGAGGAGGAGCAGCGCGGGCGGCATCGGAAACTTCGGGCCGCGGAAGTTGCGCTCTGCGGAACCGAAGCCGCCGTAAGTGTGGTCGAACTGCTCCTTCAAGGCGTCCACCGTCCCGGCGACAAGATCGCGGTCAAGTGTGACGAGGCCGACGCCGCGAGCGAGGCCGGCCAGTAGGTCGGTGGTCCGTCCGGCCACGTCGTCGGCCTGTTGCTGAAACTCCTTTGGCTTCTCATCGTGGAGTTTCTTCACCGCTTTGATGAGTGTCTTGAGGCCGGGAAACGTGCTGCCGTCTTTTTCGCGGTCGTCGGGCGGGAAGTAGGTGCCGCCGTAGATCGGTTTGCCGTCGGCGGTAAGGAACAGCGACAACGGCCAGCCGCCCGGCCGACGCATCGCGGTCAGCGATGTGATATAGACATTGTCGATGTCGGGCCGTTCCTCGCGGTCCACTTTGATGCACACGAAATCACGATTAAAAAGATCGGCTACATCTTGATTCTCAAACGACTCGCGCTCCATGACGTGACACCAATGGCACGAGCTATAGCCAATGGAGAGGAAGACGAGCTTGCCCTCTTTTTTCGCTTTTGCGAACGCCTCGTCGCCCCAAGGATACCAATCCACGGGATTGTGAGAGTGCTGAAGGAGGTAGGGACTTGTTTCACCGGCCAGGTGGTTCGTGGGCTTATCGGCGGCGGCGACCGACGCCGCCAGTAGGAGGAACGCCGTCGTCGCACAGGTCATGGGGCAAATCCTTGAAGTGGGAAATATCTTCGTTTAGCCGCGACCCGAAGGGGAGCGCGTAGGCTACGCGCTCCCCTTCGGGCCGCGGCTAAACGGGCGGGGGCGGTGATTAAGGCGCCGCCGTCAGTTTAACTTCCGACGGCAGCAGGCACGTCTTTTCGTTGCACGCCTGCACTTTGACGGTCAATTCCAGCGGACTGTCATCACCCTTGGCGCGGTTGGCCGTGATGGTGATCGTCGCCTTGTCCTCGTACACTTTGTAGGCGCCAAGGGTGGCGTCTTTTACTTCTTTCCCGGCCGGATAAGCGACCTTCACATTGTCGAGCGCCCCCTTGGCTTTCACCTTCACGACGGTCTGCACGGAGGCGAAGTCTTCTGAGCCAACGGGGTTGGCATAGAGGTGCCAGCCTTTGTCGATGGCCAGCGTCAGGGTGACGACCTGTTTGCCGTCGGCGTCCGGTTTCTCGGCGACGGCGGTCGCTTTGACGACGGAATCGGATTTGAGGGGGGCGGCCAAGGCGGTCGAGCGACCGGCAAGCGCCGTTAGGCCGGCCAGCAGTACCGTCACGGCAATCGGGAACGGGCGGCGACTCGTCTTATACATTTTCGGGATTCTCCGATGAAAGGCGCGACTCACGCGCCGGGTTCTACCCTACTATCCCCATACCGGCCTTCGCCGCCAAGAGGAAAATTCGCCGCACGGGAGAGAACTGATATTAGCCGAGGATTTCCGTTAGCGCCGACGCCAGCGCGTCTACGTCGGCGGCGGTGTTGAACGGGCCGGTGCTGACCCGAACCGTTCCTCCCGCGGGGAGCGTACCCAAGGCGCGATGGATGTACGGGGAACAGTGAAGCCCCGGTCGCACTGCCACGTCGAAGGCCTGGTCGAGAACGCCGGCAAGCTCCGCCGCCGGCAGAGCCTCCGCGCTGAAACTCAGCGTACTCACGCGCCGCGAAGCGTCGCGCCCGCCGTACACGGTGACGCCGTCTATTGCCTCAAGGCGCAGGCGGAGTCGTTCGATCAACTCATTCTCACGGGCGTGAATTTGTTCCACGCCCTGGGCCTGGACGTAACGAATGCCCGCCGCCAGCCCCGCCACGCCGAGGACGTTGGGCGTACCTCCTTCGAGGAAGTGGGGCAATTCACGCGGCTGCGTCTCGCTGGCGGAGTCGCCGCCGGTGCCGCCTTCACGCCAGGCCCGCGGCGTGATGCGAGGCCCAACGTAGAGCGCCCCGGTTCCCGTCGGCCCGAGAAGCGACTTGTGGCCGGGAAAGGCAAGTAGGTCGATGTTCATTTCTTGCACGTCGATGGGCGCGACGCCCGCCGTCTGGGCGGCGTCTACCAGAAATAAAAGATCGTGTTCGCGCACAATACGGCCGATCTCGGCGATCGGCTGGACCGTGCCGAGGACGTTGCTGGCGTGCGTCAGCGCGACAAGCCGGGTGCGCGGCGTAAGCGCCCGCCGCACGTCGTCGGGGTTGAGGTAGCCGTCGGAGTCGGCCTTGATGCGCGTAAGGCTGATGCGGCCGTCCTTTTCCATGGCGCGCAACGGCCGGCTAACGCTGTTGTGTTCCAAGTCGCTGGTTATTATGTGATCGCCTTCGTCGAGGACGCCCTTGAAGGCCATGTTAAGGGCGTCGGTGCAGTTGAGAGTGAAGGCGAAGCGTTCCGGCCCCTTGCCGTGAAAGAGCTGGTTGAGCAAGTGCCGGCAGTCGTCGAGAGCGCGTTCGGCGGCGAGGGCCATCTTGTGGCCGGCGCGGCCGGGGTTGGCGAGACTGGTACGCGCAAAAGCGTCGAGCGCCTGGTAGACGGCCTCGGGTTTCGGATAACTGGTAGCGGCATTGTCGAGATAGATCATCACTCACTCGCTCATGGCAATAGTTCACGGACGGGGATGCGGGCGATTTCTTTGCCGTCTAGGACGAACGGAACGGCTTGTGTCGCCGAATAGTTGCGGTGCTTTCGATAGGCGGGGGATTTACCCCCTATCGGATCGGTAAAGACCTCGACGCGCGAATCGATCAGGTTAATGATCCAGTAGATTTGAATTTCGGCCCGGGCGTAGACGAGGCTCTTGAATTCCCGGTCGATGTCAAGCGATGAGTCGGCGACTTCGATGAGCAAGCCAATCTCCTTCGGCGTCGGATGGCTTTGACCATAGCGGCGAACCGGCCCACGGGCAATAAGCAGGTCTGGCTCAGGCTCGCCGGTCGCCAGCGTAATGGGCAACTGGATTCGCAGCGTCCAATCCGATGGCAGCTTGGATAGCAGATAAGTCTGGGCGAGCGCAATACAAGTGGCATGGGGAGGGTTGATAGTCATTTTGTCGATGATCCATCCTTCCAATAGTTCGCACCGCTCCCCATCCTTCAAAATACCGGCGTCGATCATGGCGTGATACTGCTCGACCGTAAAGCGGTGGAACGACAACGCCGGGGTTTGACTAACAACCGGAACGGGAGGGGCGGCGACGGCACTACTCATGGCCTAGCTCCTTTGCGGGATGGTATCAAGGACGCCAGCGGATTGCGACGACCGTTACAATCCGCTCCGCGTCGGAAATCTCCTATTGCGCCCGGAGCGGCGCCACGTCGGAAGAGTAGAGTCCCTCAACGGCAGAGACGGCATGACGCAGCGGGTCGGCCGCCAGAAGCCGGTCGATCTGGTTCTGCGCCGAAGTGATCGCCTGCCGCGATGCGAGCGGCCGGAGCCAAGTCGCGGCGAGTTGATCGCGCGCATCGTCGGACCAATCTACGGAATAAGACATCCTGCTTATCCTTTATTTCGCATGTGGCCGGGGTCCGCCGTGTCGAGATGCGCGAGAAACTCCTTCATTTGGACTTCGTCGAAGCCGCCGGTGCGATCCCATTCTTCCTGCAGCGCGAGCAGACGGGCTTGAACCTGCGCGCCAGTAAACCAGGGCCCAGGAGAGCGGGCGCGACGTTTCAACTCAGCGATCTGTTCCGTGGTGAGCTTCGGCTCAATGTGCCCCAACACCCTTCCCCCCGCATCGCGGACTATCACGAAGTCGAACGACGCGGCAACGATTTTGGCTTGCTCTTCGGTCAGGATCAAATCTGACATGGCAACACCTCCTTTATATGAATTATTCTACCACGCCGCGTCCGTCGCCCACTACTCAATGCCCCACATACTTCGCATACAACGTCCGCGCCCGGTCTACGTCGTCGGTGCCCTTGATGATGGCGCGGCCATCGGGGAACACGGTGAATTCGCAATTTTCCGCGTTGAATTTCAATAAAAAGCGATTGTAATGCACTTCGCCCATGTGTTCCAGTTGGCGAGCCATGTCCTCGAAATTGAGGCGCGACGCGGTGCGATGCGACACCTGCACGGCGTTGCGGCCGCACAGGCTCGTCGTCTGCGAGCCGTGTTCGCCGTCCAACCACTCGAAGCGCCGGTGCTGACAACAGGGACAATCCACCTTGCCCAGTAGCGGCGCCACTTTGATGCGCCGCTGCTCATTTTCCCACATGTCGAAGTAAAGCAGTTCGCGGCTCACCTTATCGCGCCGGCCGACGAGGATCTTGATCGCTTCGGAAGCCTGGTAGCTGGCGACGACGTTGACGATCGGCCCAAGTACGCCGGCCGTCTCGCAGGTGCCGGCCTCGCCCGGCGCGGGGGCCGCCTCGAAGACGCAGCGCAGGCACGGCGTCTCGCCCGGCAAGATCGTCATCGTCTGGCCGTGACTGCCGATGCAGCCGCCGTAGACCCACGGCTTGTTCAGCTTCACGGCGGCGTCGTTAATGAGATAACGGACCTCGAAATTGTCGCTGCCGTCAAGGATCAGGTCGGCGTCGCCCACCAGTTCCAGGATATTCGTGCGGTCAATGTCCACAACGACCGGCTCAACATGCACGGCGGAGTTGATCGCGCCCAGCTTCCGCGCCGCGGCCTCCGCCTTGGGCAGCCCCTCGGCCACGTCATGCTCATCAAAAAGCACCTGGCGTTGCAGGTTGCTCGTCTCGATGAAATCGCGGTCGATGAGGCGCAGACGGCCCACGCCGGCGCGCACCAGGGCGTTGGCCAGCACCGTGCCGAGAGCGCCGCAGCCGCACAGCGTCACGCGGGCGTCGAGCAGCTTTTTCTGGCCGGCCTCGCCGACGCCGTAGAAGCGCATCTGCCGGCTGTACCGTTCCAGGGCAATGTCCATCGTTACGCCTCCGAATGTGGGCGACTCGCTCCGCGAGTCGCCGGCCGCTCACGGAGTGAGCGGCCCACTATGGTCGCCGACGCCGAAATCCGTGAGAAATGTCTTGAGAAACAAGGTCAATTGTTTAGGCCACTTCTCTTGCCGGCCGTAGGTGCGAAGGCAGGTCAGATCCTCGCGCGCGCGCCGCAGGCGTTCGCCCTGAAGCTGTTGGAGGTAGGTGGCCATGTACTCCAACGCCTCTGAGGAAGCGTCGGGATTTACTACTTCGTCGTCGGAGCCGGAGAGAAAAACGACGGCATGGAGTACGGCCAGCAGCAGCGGATCGACGCCCAACTCCGGCGGTATAAGCGGGAAGACCGCCACGCCGTCGGGAGCTTCCTCAGGTTCGTCAGCCACCGGCCACCGCGGGGATGATCGCCAGTTCGTCGCCGTCCTTGACGGGCGTTGCGAGACTATCCAGATAGCGAATATCCTCGTTGTTGAGGTAGACGTTGATGAACTGGCGCACCTTGCCGTCTTTGAAAACGCGCTCGGCGATGGCGGGATACTTGGCGCTAAGGTCGGCCAACGCCGCCTGCACGGTGGCGCCGGCGACCTCAACGGTGGTCTTGCCGTCGGCGTGCTGACGCATAGGCGTCGGAATCTGAATCTTGATCGTCATGGCAACTCCTAAAGACAAAAGGTCTCACGCAAAGGCGCAAAGAAGACCCGAAGAAAGGAACGAGAAACAGATACATGCTCTCTCAACCTCTTTGCGCCTTTGCGCCTTTGCGTGAGACCTTTTATACCAGTGCGGGTTCGCGGACGTTTTCCACCAGTGGAATGAATTCTTCCAGTTTCGGCCCGATCACCATCGGCCGTTCCAGCAGGCCGGCCACGGCTTCCTGCGTCTTCAGGCCGTTGCCGGTGATGCACAACACGATTTCCTCATCCCGGTCGATGCGCCCCTGCTCCAACAACTTGCGAGCCACCGCCACCGTCACGCCGCCGGCCGTCTCCGCGAAGATGCCTTCCGTGCGGCCCAGTAAGTACATCCCCGCGGCAATCTCCGCGTCGCTCACGTCCTCCGCCCAGCCGCCCGATTCGCGGATCAGCTTGGCCGCGAAGTAGCCGTCGGCCGGGTCGCCGATGGCTAACGACTTGGCGATGGTGTTCGGCTTGCGCACCGGCCGATGCGACTCCCAACCGTTCTTGACCGCCGTGCTGATCGGGCCGCAGCCGGACGCCTGCGCGCCGTAAAACTTGCAGTTCGGCGCGTCGATCAGGCCGACCTTGTGCAATTCTTTGAACGCCTTGTCGATCTTGCCGATCAGGCTGCCGCCGGCCATCGGACAGACGACGTGCCGCGGCGTCCGCCAACCGAGTTGTTCCGCGATCTCGAAGCCGAACGTCTTGGACCCCTCGGCGTAGTACGGCCGGAGGTTGACGTTGACGAAGCCCCAGCCGTATTTGAAGGCCACCTGGGTACAGAGACGATTGACCTCGTCATAGGTGCCTTTGACGCCGATGACCTTGGCGCCGTAGATGCTGGTGGCGAGAATCTTGGCCGGCTCCAGGTCGTAGGGCACGAAGATGTAGCTTTCCAGCCCGGCGGCGGCGGCGTTGGCGGCCACGCTGTTGGCCAGGTTGCCGGTCGAGGCGCAACCGACCGTGGTGAGGCCAAACTCGCGGGCCTTGCTCAGGGCCACGGCCACGACGCGATCCTTGAACGACAGCGTTGGGAAGTTGACGGCGTCGTTCTTGATCCAGAGATTTTCGACGCCCAATTCCGAGGCCAGGCGGTCGGCCCGGATCAGCGGCGTACCGCCGGATTGTTTGCCGACGGTCGGTTCGCCATCGAGCGGCAGGAATTCCTGGAAGCGCCACATATTATTGTAGCGAGCCTCGATTTTGCCGCGGCTAACGGCCTCGGCGATGGCGTCGTAGTCGTAATCGACCTCGAGCGGGCCGAAATCTTCGGTGCAGAAGTTGATGGGCGAGGCCGGATAGGCCTGGCCGCACATGCGGCACTTCAGGCCGCGGACGAAGGGAGAAGACACGGAGCAAACCCTCCAAACGCCGGGGGATGGCATCAAAGTCGGAGGTGCGTATCGTCCAGAAGGGGAGCTTCCGCAAGCGATCAAGCGACCGCTTGGGAAACGAGAAAAGAGGCGTGCCAGGCACACGATCTTATCTCTCCCGGCCAAAGCCGGGTAGGAGGTAGCACCAGCGATCTCCTTGCGGAGAACCGGTTGCTGTGGCTTCACAGGGCCCAATCCCTCAGCCACTCTGGATAAGATACCCACCAAGTTGTCCGTTTAATCTTAGGGAACTCTGCCATGAAGAGCAATGGCCTTCCCGTGATTTTGTCGGAGCGGCGGCGCTGCAACCCCGCACAATCGCTGCCAGCCGCGGCGTTCAGGTTGCGGCATAAGCAGGGCGCCGCGAACAACCGGTTCCCATTCTTCGCCTTGGTTGTCTCGTCGTTGACTGAACTACGACTCTTAGCATTTACTTCACGGCGGAAACTGCTTTCTCCGTAAACCGAACGCAAGATTTTTTTGCAAATCAGCAGCGTTTCAAGTATCGTGGCAACACGATTCGCTCCGGTCCCCGTTGTCGAGACCTCCTTTATGCCGCCAATACCGCTCTCTCACGCCGCCGTCCACCTACGACCGGAGGACAACGTCGCCGTCGCCGCGCGGCCTCTTCAGCCCGGTCAGGAATACCAGTTCGACGGAGCCGTCCTCACGGTCGCCCGCCGCGTCGGCCTTGGCCACA
>DHJA01000088.1:25663-26094 GCA_002404095.1 Planctomycetaceae bacterium UBA4732
CCCGCCGCGTCGGCCTTGGCCACAAGATCGCCGTCCGCCCCATCGCCAAGGGCGAGGCGGTTCGCAAGTACGGCCAGATTATTGGCTTCGCCAGCGAGGACATTGCCGCCGGCGCTCACGTCCACGTTCACAATCTCTCGGCCGACGTTTTTGAGCGCGACTACGCCTTTTGCCGCGACTGCCCACCGCCGCCCCTTCATCCCGGAGATGACGCCGCCGGCGCGCCCGCGCAACGCCATTTCATGGGCTACGACCGCGGCGACGGCCGTTACGGCACACGCAACTACATCGCCCTCATTAGCACTGTCAATTGTTCCGCTTCCACCAGTAAGTACATTTCGGAGCGCTTTAGGGCGACCGATTTGCTTCAGCGCTATCCGAACGTCGATGGCGTCGTGCCGATCACGCACAAGGCCGGCTGCGCCATGCAG
>DHJA01000236.1:0-7682 GCA_002404095.1 Planctomycetaceae bacterium UBA4732
GTCGCTTGCGCTCCGGGCTTGTAGTTCATTATGGAACCTAGCCGGGTTACTAGATTGTCACAGGATCGGCGAATCCGTTCGCCAAGTCCGCGAAGGTTGTCAATGCTGGCTTCCAGACATAAAACAAACGCTGCTCCGGCAGCGGGCCGGACGAGCATCCGCCTTCTCTTCCAGCGCGAAAGCAGATCGTTGTGGCCGATGGTCCCATCCCAGACGTACAATCGACTTGCCTTCTTGTCTTCGTTTGCACCGGCAATACCTGCCGCAGCCCCCTGGCCGAAGCGTTGTGCATCGCAAAGCTCGCGGAACGAATCGGCTGCACGGCCGCGGAGTTGCCGGCACGCGGCTTCCACATTGTTTCAGCGGGGTTGTCCGCTTTCTCCGGCGGACCGGCCGCGGAGGAGGCCGTCGCGGTCGCCCGCGCCTACGGCGCGGACCTTGCGAGCCATTGTAGCCGGCCGTTGACGCCCGATCTGGCCGCGCAAGCCGATTACCTCGTGGCCATGACGAGCGGGCATCTGCAAGTGTTGGCCGAGCGCTACGGCGGACTGGGGGCGCGGCCGCGTCTGCTAAGTCCCGACGGCGCCGACATCGCCGATCCGGTCGGTTGTCCGCGCGAAGTATACGAAGAGTGCGCCGCCCAAATCTGGCATTTCCTCGATCCGTTGATCGACGAAGTTCAGCAGTCCGCGTCCAACGCCTCTCTAAATAGCTAAGATCGACAGAGCCGACGATTTTCCGTCGTTCGCGACGCTCTCCATAGGTTCCGTCATGAAAATTGCATTAGGCAGCGACCACCGCGGATTTGAGGTCAAGCGCCGCATCGCCACGGTTTTGCAGCAGCTCGGCCATGAAGTTCAGGACGTCGGCCCGCACAGCAAGGACAGTGTGGACTATCCCGATTACGCCTTTCTGGTCGCCCTGGCCGTCAGCGAGGGCCGGGCGCAGCGCGGCGTCCTGATCTGCGGCACCGGCATCGGCATGTGCATCGCGGCCAACAAGGTCAAGGGCGTGCGCGCGGCGCCGTGCCACGACAGCATTACCGCCGAGATGAGTCGGCGGCATAACGACGCCAACGTACTGAGTCTGTCTGCCGACTTGCTCGGCGAGGAATTAATTGAACGGATGTTGCGGATCTGGTTAGAGACCGAATTCGAGAGCGGCCGTCACGCCCGGCGCGTTGAGAAGATCACACGCTTTGAGACGGGAGAGCGAGGCGCGGTTTAGCCGCGACCCGAAGGGGAGCGCGGGGGAGACGCGCTTCCCTTCGGGTCGCGGCTAAACGGCGTGCAGCGAAATGTTGCTTGTCTCACTTCTTTTGAACCAGCCAGATATTGCGAAACTGCACCGGCGCCCCATGATACTGCAACATGATCGGGCCGGGTGTACAGGGTTCCCCGCCGCGGCCGGCGCGCGTGTTGTCCACCGAAATCTTCACGTCGTCCTGGACCAGCACGCCGTTCTGATGCACCGTCATCCGCGCCGGTTCGGTCTTCTTGCCGTCCGCGCACTTCGGCGCCGTGAACTCGATGTCGTAGCTCTGCCACACCGTCGGCGCCTTACAGGCGTTGACCAGCGGCGCCGCCACTTCGTAGATCGCGCCGCAGTCGTTGTTCTTGCTGTCGAGGCCGTAGCTGTCCAGCACTTGCACCTCGTAGCGTCCCTGAACGTAGACGCCGCTGTTGCCGCGCCCCTGGCCCTTCTGGTCCGGCAGATAGGGAACGCGAAATTCGACGTGCAGCATGAAATGACCGCTGAACTGCTCCTTGGTGATAATGTCGCCCGCCTTGGCCTGGGCGACGCCGCCTTTCAGCACCTCCCACTCGGCCGATTTCTTCTCGTCGTTTCGCATCACCCATCTATCCAGGTTCTTGCCGAAGAAAAGATTCACCGCGTCCTTGGGCGCCGGCGTACTCTTCACGTCTACCTTGTCGTCCGGCTTGGCGATTTTCAGATCGCCGAGGTCGCCGTACTGGGCGCGGGCGAAGCCGAGCGCCGTCAACATCACCGCCGTGGCCAGAATTAATCGTGTCATTCGCATCGGAAAGAACCTCAGTCAGGGGTCAACCGCCCGGCGGCGCCGGCCGTCACGGGTTGCCGTCTTTTTGTACTTCTTTTGAATCTCCTTGCAAGAATGCCCTTCGCGCGGTTACTTTCCTTTGGGGAGGAAAAAGCGCAACGGCGCATTCTTCCGTTCGACGGCGCGTCGGGAAAGGGTCATGGCATGTCGGGGCGCTTGACCTGCATCCAGGGACACCAATGGGAAACGGACGGGGCCGCCGCGGCCTGCCCGGTCTGCGACGGCGCGCCCATTCCGGCGGCGCCAAGTCCGGAATCGCTGGCCGGTCTACTGCCCGCCATCCTTGACAGCATGGGCGACGGTCTGATCGCCGCCGACGAGAACGGCCGTTTCGTTCTCTTTAACGCCGCAGCTCGTCGCATCCTTGGCGAGGGACCGGTCAACGTTCCGCTCAAGGACTGGCCGCAACGGTATGGCCTCTGCCGTCCTGGCGACGGCGCCCTCGTTGACCCGCGCGACCTTTCCCTCGCGCGCGCCCTCCGCGGCGAGGAAACCGATCAAGTCGAAATGCTGGTTCGCAATCCGCACGTTCCGGGCGGCGTCCTCGTTAGCATCACGGGTCGGCCGCTGCGCGACGCGCAGGGCTTGCCGCGCGGCGGCGTCATCGTGTTGCGCGACGTGACGGCGCGGATGCGCGCCGAAGACGAACTGCGGCGCAACCGGGAACGCTTCGCCCTGGCGGTGGAAGGCTCGCGCGATGGACTATGGGATTGGGACGTAACACGCGCCGAGGTCTACTTCTCGCCGCGTTGGAAGGCCATGCTCGGCCACGAAGATAACGAAATTAGCAATCGCTTCGAGGAGTGGTCGAGCCGGCTGCACCCCGACGACCGCGACCGCGCCCAGCAAACCATCGACGACTATTTCAACGGCCGGCTCACCGAATACTCGCTTGAACACCGCTTGCGTCACAAAGACGGTTCCTACCGCTGGATTCTGGCGCGCGGCGTGGCCGTGCGCGACGCCGCCGGGAAGATCAGCCGCATGGCCGGGTCGCACGCCGACGTCACCGCGCGCCGCGAGGAAGAGGAAGAGTTGCGCCGCGCCAAAGTCGCCGCCGAACAAGCGAGCCGGGCCAAGAGTGAGTTTCTCGCCAACGTCAGTCACGAACTGCGTACGCCGGTCAACGGTATTCTCGTCCCGACCGAGTTGATGCTCGCCGCTCCTCTCTTGCCCGAACAGCACGACCATTTGAAAGACGTGGAGTCGTCGGCGCACGCCCTGCTCGTCGTCATCGACGACCTCCTGGCGTTCGCCGATATGGAGACGGGTAAACTCCAGTTGGCCCCGCGAGAATTCGCCCTCCGCGCGGCTCTCGACGACGCTCTCAGGAGGCTGACCACTCGCGCCCACGCCAAGGGACTGAGACTGGCCTGGCGGGTGGACGCCGGCGTCCCTGATCGCCTCATCGGCGACTGGCAGCGGTTATGCCAGGTCGTCGTCCATTTGGTGGGGAATGCCGTCAAGTTCACGGAGAAGGGCGAGGTGGCTGTTACAATAAAAATGCAGAATGAAAGACAGGAAGTGGATGCCATTCTGCATTTTGAGGTGATGGATACCGGCATCGGTGTGCCGCCGGATAAGCAAAAGGCGATCTTTGAACCGTTCGTGCAGGCCGACGGGTCGATGGCGCGGCCCTACGGCGGCGCGGGCCTCGGCCTGGCCATCTCGGCCCGGCTCGTCGAAGCAATGAACGGTCGCCTCTGGGTCGAAAGTGTACTAGGCCGTGGCAGCGTCTTTCAATTCGACGTACCGCTCGTCGTGGTTCCGGGTGCCGTCGCGCCCGCTTCCGCCGAATCGGGCGGCATGACGCCCGCGCCCGGCGCACGCTCAAAGTTGCCGCGTCTCAGTTGCCCGCTGCGCCTGCTCATCGCGGAGGACAACCCGCTTAATCAGAAAATGTCGGTCGCTCTTGTCCAGAAACTCGGCTGCAGCGCGGTGGTGGCGGCGGACGGCGCGGAAGCCTTGTCCGCCCTGCGCCTTGAACCATTCGACGCCGTTTTGATGGATGTACAGATGCCCGGAATGGATGGCTTGGAGGCAACTACTCGCATCCGCGCCGGCGAGGTAGGCACCGGCCGTCGGCTGCCTATCATTGCCCTGACCGCGCACGCCATGAAGGGAGATCGCGAGCGCTGCCTGGAGGCCGGCATGGACGCTTACCTCTCCAAGCCCGTCAGTTTCCGCGACCTGTACCTGGTCCTGGCAGACCTCGCCGACCGCATGAAATCGCGGCCGGCGGCGGCCGCCGCCGAAGAAACGAGCCGCACCATGAGCGAACCCGCGCCTCCGTCGTCGGTCTTCAATCCGCAAGTCGCTCTGGCCCGCGTGGGCGGCGATGAGGAACTATTGCGGGAGCTAACGGAGGTGTTCCTGGCCGATTCGCCCCAGTGGCTGAACGACCTGCGCAAGGCCGCCGCCGCGAGCAACGCCGTTGATTTGCGTCGCGCCGCGCACACGATCAAAGGAGCGGTCGGCTACTTCGGCGCCGACGAAGCCGCCGCCGCCGCCGACCGCCTGCAAGAACTCGGCCGCGCCGGCGACGTCGCCGCCGCGGTCGCCGGTGTACCCGAACTTGAACAAGCTCTGGAACGGCTGTCAGCGGCGCTGCGCGCCGCCGGCCGCTCCCCATCCTAGGAGAACCTGCCATGACCCCAAACGACCCCGCCGCCGGAGACTTCCGCACTGTACTCGTGGTGGACGACTCCGCGATGGACCGGCGCTTGGCCGGCGCCATCATTCAGAAGGCCGAGGGCTGGAAGCCCTTCTTCGCCGGCAACGGCATCGAAGCCCTGGACGTCATCCCCAAGGTGTCGCCCGACGTCATCCTTACCGACATGCTCATGCCAGAAATGGACGGCCTGGAATTGGTCGAGGCCGTGCGCTCCAAGTACCCATTGACGCCCGTCATTTTAATGACGGCTCATGGCAGCGAAGACCTGGCGATTCGCGCTCTCAAAAAAGGGGCGGCCAGCTACGTTCCCAAGCAGAGCCTGGCACAGAACCTCGCCGAAACGCTCGATCAGGTGTTCTCCGCCGCCCAGACCAAGGTGAGCGAACGCCGCATCCTCGACACGGTCATGCGCGCCGTGATGCATTACGAGATCGAAAACGACGGCTCCATGGTGGCGCCGTTGGTCAGCCATCTCGAAAGCGACCTGACGCGCATGAATCTGTGTGAGCTGAGCGGTCGAATGCTGCTGGGCGTGGCGCTGCACGAGGCGCTGACCAACTCTATTTTCCACGGCAACCTGGGGTTGAATTCCGAGCAGCGCGAGACCGACGAGAAGGGCTACTATCGTCTGGCGAAGGAACGCCGTTACCAGGAGCCGTACCGCGATCGCCGCGTCCGCGTCGTCGCCACGATGACGCGCGACGAAGCCACATTTGCGATACGCGATGAGGGCAATGGCTTTGATCCCTCACTATTGCCCGATCCGACCGACCCGGCCAACCTGGGTAAAGTCAGCGGCCGCGGCCTGTTGCTCATTCAGACGTTCATGGACCACGTCGAACATAACGCTTCCGGCAACGAGATCACAATGGTCAAACGGCGAAGCGGGTGAGAGTCTGTCCCATAAGGGGTGTTACGAGCCGCGACCGTGAGGGAGCGGAGGCGTCACGCGGCTCAAAACCGCTCCCTCACGGTCGCGGCTCGTCGATATTAGCCCCTTTGACCCTTTCTCTCGGCCCTGCTAGAATTGGAGAGCGCGTCGATCCACGGGACGGGCGGAGTGCAGGCGATGATGGTCACGACAGCCATCTCCTATTTCAAGCGTTACAAGATGGAGGTGGACCTCCACGACCTGCCGACGTTGGTGTTGCCGTCCGACTTTCAATTGCTTCCGTGGAGTGAAGAGGTTTTAACCGCGCACGCCGAGGTTTTGAATGACAGCTTCCATCAGGAAATTGACGCGGTGATTTTTCCGAGTCTAAGCAGTCCCAACGGTTGCGTCACCTTGATGAACGTCGTCAGCCGCCGCGTTAATTTCTTGCCGGGAGCGACGTGGCTTGCGGTCGGTCCGGCCGGTCCATGCGGCGCCATCCAGGGGTTGCACGAGCGCGGCGGCGTGGGAGCTATTCAAAACGTCGGCGTCACGCCGGCTTGGCGCGGACGCGGCGTGGGCGAGGCGTTGGTGTTGCAGACGCTGCACGGCTTCCGGCGCGCGGGTCTGGGTCGCGCCTTGCTCGAAGTCACCGCCCGGAACGAGGGCGCCCAGCGCCTTTATCGACGCCTTGGGTTTCGCCGGTTCAAGACGCTATACAAGGCTGTGCCCGATACGCATGAGATGTGATGTTTTGCCGCCAAACGTAAACTATAAGTCCCATTTAGAGGTGCTCGTGCCGCAAGAAGTCTTTCAACATTCCTTCGCCAACGGACTGACCCTGTTGGCCGAACTCATACCGCATGTGCGTTCGGCGGCCCTCAACTTCCTGATCCCGGCCGGCTGCGTCTACGACCGGCCCGACCGTCTCGGCGCTGGCGCCATCCTCGCCGACCTCATCACGCGCGGCGCCGGCGACCGTGACAGCCGGGAACTTACCCTGGCGATGGACAATCTCGGCCTCGACAGCAGCGAGAGCGTCGGCAGCATCCACATGCGTTTTTGGGGCGCCACCGTCGCCCGCAACCTGCCCGCCGCCCTCGACCTCTACGGCGATATTTTACGCCGGCCACATCTGCCCGACGACGAGATGGAGGCCGTGCGCTCGCTCGCTCTTCAAGACATTCGCGGCCTGGAAGACGAGCCGCGCTCCAAGATTCTGGTCGAGTTGCGTAAGCGTCATTACCCTAGTCCGCTCGGCAACGACCATCGTGGCACTGTCGAGGGCGTTACCGCGCTGACTATTGAGGAGTTACGCGAGCGCCATACCCGCCTGTTTCGCCCGCGCGGCGCCATCCTTGCGGTGGCCGGCAATTTCGAGTGGGCGCCGTTGCGCGATCAAGTGGAACGTCTCTTCGGCGACTGGCAGGGCGACGCTCCGCCGCCGCCTCCCCTCGGCGCTCGCGGCGAGAAGCAAGCGCACATCGCCAAAGACCTGGCTCAGACGCAGATCACCACCGCTTACGCCAGTGTGCCGGTCGGCGACGCCGAATACTACGCCGCAATGGGCGCAGTCCACGTTTTGTCCGGCGGCATGAGTTCGCGGCTCTTCACCGAGATCCGCGAGAAGCGCGCCCTATGTTATTCCGTATGGGCTTCTTACCAGACCTTCAAAGACCGCGCTAGCGTAATCGCCTACGCCGGCACAACCAACGAGCGCGCCCAAGAGACGTTTGATGTGCTGATGGGGGAACTACGTCGTCTGCCGGACGGCATCGAAACGGAAGAAGTGGAGCGAGTGCAAGCGGGCCTCAAGTCGTCGCTCATCATGCAGCAGGAATCCACATCGGCCCGCGCCCTGGCGTTGGCGTCCGACTGGTACAACCTCGGCCGCGTGCGTAGCTTTGACGAAATCCAGTCGGCCGTCAACGCGCTGACGGCGGAATCCATCCTCGCCCACGTCCGCCGTCATCCGCCGGCCGATTTCACTATCGTCACCCTCGGCCCAAAGCCGTTGGAATTCTTAAATTAAGCCACAGATTACACAGATTAACGCA
>DHJA01000236.1:7810-11523 GCA_002404095.1 Planctomycetaceae bacterium UBA4732
TGCGTTAATCTGTGTAATCTGTGGATAATCTTCTTTTGGAGATAAGTCGTGCCTTTTCATAGCCATAAGCTCCCCAACGGCCTACAGGTCATCGGCGAGACCAGTCCGTCGGCGCGATCCGCGTCGCTCGGCTTCTTCGTCCGCACCGGCGCCCGGGATGAGACGCCGGAAGTATCCGGCGTAACCCACTTCCTCGAACACATGGTCTTCAAAGGCACGCCGAACCGCACCTACCTCGACGTCAACCGCGACTTCGACCGCATCGGCGCCGACTATAACGCCTTTACCAGTGAGGAAAACACCGTTTTTCACGCCGCCGTCCTGCCGGAATACCTGCCACAAGCGGTCGATATTCTCTCCGACATCCTCCGGCCCAGCCTCCGCGATGAGGACTTCAACACCGAAAAGAACGTCATCATCGAAGAAATCGGCATGTACGAGGACCAACCCGGCTCCTGCGCTTACGAGAACGCCAAGCGGCTGTTTTTCGCCGACCATCGCCTCGCCAACAGCATCCTCGGCACGGTCCAGAGCATCACCGACCTGCGCCGCGATCAAATGCACGCCTACTTTCAGCGCCGCTACATCGGCCCGAACATCACTGTCGCCGTCGCCGGCCGCTTCGACTGGCCGGAGCTGATTCAGCTTGTCGAAAAGCACTGCGGCGCCTGGCAGTCGGGGCCGGTCGGCCGCGACTGTGTGCGCGAGACGCCCGGCTCCGGCGGCTTCAAAGTCGTGACGAAAGAGAAGGTGACGCAGGAGCATGTCATCTTGATGGGCGGCGGCCCGCCAGCCGACTCGCCGCTGCGCCACGCCGCCGACCTGTTGAGCATGATCGTCGGCGACGACTCCGGCAGCCGGCTCTATTGGGCGCTGGTCGATCCCGGCTTGGCGGAGTCGGCCGATTGCAGCTACCACGAATACGAAGGGACGGGTTCGTTTTATACGTCGTTCAGCGGCGAGCCGGAGGAAGCCGAGAGCAACCTGGAAATCGTGTTGGAAGTGCTGCGCGACACGGGGCGCGACGGCGTGACCGAAGAGGAATTGCAACAGGCGCGCAACAAGATTCTGTCGCGCGTGGTGCGCGCCAGCGAACGGCCGAAGGGCCGTATGATCGCGGTGGGCATGCACTGGATTTACCAACACGAATATCGCACGATGGACGACGAATTGAAGGCATATGAGGCGGTGACGACAAAGACGATCCGTGAAGTGTTGGATCGGTATCCGATCGATCGGGTATCGACGCTGGCGCTGGGGCCGCTGACTTCGCTCAAGCAGCCCAAGAGGAACGGGCGGAAATAACCGAGGATTTCATCGTGGACAATGCAACCGCCGCCACAGCCGTGGGCGAACCTTGGCTCGAAGCGACCGCCTCGCGCCATTTCCCCTCCTGGCTCGCCGAGCAGCGCGTCAGCCTGGCTTTTACTACTTACCAGACGGGTAAACTCCTTTTAATCGGGGTGGGAGCGGAGGGCCGACTCGCCGTCTTCGAGCGCACCTTCAACCGCTGCATGGGCTTGTGGGCCGACGGTCAGACTTTGTGGATGAATTCGCTCTACCAACTCTGGCGTTTCGAGAATGCGCTTCAACCCGGCAACCTCTACAACGGCCACGACCGCCTCTACGTCCCCAAGGTCGGCTACACGACCGGCGACCTCGATATTCATGACATCGCCGTCGAAGCCGGCGGCCGCGTGGTGTTCGTCAACACCAAGTTCGGCTGCCTGGCCACCCTCAACGACCGCGACAGCTTCACGCCCCTCTGGCGTCCGCCTTTCCTGAGCAAGCTGGCCGCCGAGGACCGCTGCCACCTCAACGGCCTGGCTCTGGAAGACGGCAAAGCGCGCTATGTGACGGCGATCAGTACCAGCGACGCGGCCGACGGTTGGCGCGACCGTAGAAGGGACGGCGGGGTCGTGATCGACGTGCGCGACAACCGGATCGTCGCCTCGCGGCTGTCGATGCCGCATTCGCCGCGCGTCTACCGCGGCCGGCTATGGCTGCTGAATTCCGGCACGGGATACTTCGGCAGCATCGACGCCACTAGCGGCGTATTCGTGCCGCTGACGTTCTGCCCCGGCTACCTACGCGGCTTGGCGTTCGTCGGCGATTACGCGGTGATGGGCCTATCGCGGCCGCGACACGAAAAGACCTTCAGCGGACTGGCGCTGGACGACGCCCTCGCCGCGAAAGGCATCGAGGCGCGTTGCGGGCTGTACGTGGTCGATTTGAAAACGGGCGATGTGGCGCACTGGGTGAACCTTGAGGGAATGGTCACGGAGCTGTACGACGTGGTTGCTCTGCCGGGCGTGGTGCGGCCGATGGCGTTGGGCTTCAAGACCGACGAGATTCAGAGGATGCTCACGATCGGCGCGGAGGGGGTTTTATAAAGTGGCGCCGGGATGTTGGCCACTCGCTCCGCGAGTGGCTTGGACGCCGCTCCGCGCCTGGTTATACTGGAGAAAACGCTCAACCCAACAAAACTCTCGGAGGTTGCCATGAACCAGACGCAGTGGAAACACTTGGAGCCACATCCGCAATCGTCTTACAAACAGCTCTTCCTCAAAGGCACGCGCATCCGCGCCGAGATCATTTACGATTCGTGGCTGGACGCCGAGCCGCCCGACCCCACGACGCCGGAGGAGGTCGCCGCCGACTGGAATGTGTCTGTCGAGGCGGTGCGCGAGGCCATCGCCTACTGCCAGTCCGACCCGCCGGAGATCGAGGAAGATCACCGGAAAGAAAGGGAATTTTTTCAAGCGCGGGGCGTGATAGACGCCGAGGGCAACTACCTTCGCGGCGACCTTCCCCGTTCCTCCACACAACGACCGAGCGAGAAGTGAAGCTTTACTTGGACGACGACATCGCCGCAGTCGCCCTGGTCCAGGCATTGCGGCAGGCGGGACACGACGTTCGGACGCCGGCCGAGGCAGGTTTGGCCGGCGTCAAGGATCCGGTTCACTTCCGGCAAGCGATCCGCGAGAGCCGTTCGCTCTTATCGCGGAATTACGATGATTTCAACAAGCTGCACGACTTGGTTGATGAAGCTCAGGGCCGACATTTCGGCGTCCTCGTCGTTCGCTACGACAACCCCAAGAAGCGCAGAATGAAGTCGCACGACATCGTTCGCGCCCTCCGTAAACTGGAAGCGGCCGGCGCGACGATCACGGACGCATACATCGTACTGAATCATTGGCAATGACATTACACCTATCAGGCCATCAACAGCGCCGGGGGAATCGGGGAATCCGGGCCAACTGGGTAATATTCTCCTTGACAACCGCTTCCCCATCGGTAACACTCATTAGGTTCCTTCCCCCGACGAATTTACTCCGCAACCGTTCGCGCGGAAGAAAGTACGCAATGACGAGCAATACCTGGCGGCAACGCTGGCTGGAACCCCTGTCTCGTTTGCTGCGAGGCGAGGCGTCCCCCCGCCGGCAGGCGGCGCGGCGGCGTCATCGCGTCGTACTCCATCTCGAAGAGTTGGAAAGCCGCCTGGTCCCATCCGCTACGGTGCAATTTAGCACCGGAGCCGAGACCGTCAACCAGTCCGCCGGCACGTTCAGCATCCCGGTGACGCTCACGGGCGCCCCTACCCCCGTCGTCACCACCTTTGCCTCCGGGTTCAGCGGGCCCGAAGGCGAGGCCTTCGACGCCGCCGGCAACCTCTACGTCGCCAACGCCGGCGCCAACACGGTGAGCAAAGT
>DHJA01000236.1:11703-35403 GCA_002404095.1 Planctomycetaceae bacterium UBA4732
GGTGAGCAAAGTGACGCCCGCGGGGGCGGTCAGCCCCTTCGCCTCCGGGTTCAACGAACCCGAAGGCGAGGCCTTCGACGCCGCCGGCAACCTCTACGTCGCCAACGAAGGCAACGGCACGGTGAGCAAGGTGACGCCCGCGGGGGTGGTCAGCACCTTCGCCTCCGGGTTCAACTTCCCCACAGGCGAGGCCTTCGACGCGGCCGGCAACCTCTACGTCGCCAACAACGGCAACAACGCGGTGAGCAAAGTGACGCCCGCGGGTGTTGTCAGCACCTTCGCCTCCGGGTTCAGCGTACCCGTTGGCGAGGCCTTCGACGCCGCCGGCAATCTCTACGTCGCCAACTTCAGCGCCAACACGGTGAGCAAGGTCAGCAACGTGACCGTGCCGTTCACGCTGGGCGGCACGGCCGTTAGCGGCACGGACTACAGCGGCGTCACGGCCAGCCCGTTGGTCTTTCCGATCGGACAAACCACCGAAGACATCAGCGGCACGCTACTGCCCGACCCCGGTACCATCAAGACGATCACCTTCACCCTGGGCGCACCCACCGACGCCACCCTCGGCAGCCCCGCCGCCAACGTCCTGACCATTGACGATCCTAACCCGACCCCGACGCTAACGAGCATCAGCCCGGCGTCGGCCACGGTCGGGGATAATGAGACCAACATCACCCTGACCGGGACGAACTTCGTCAACGGCTCGACGGCCGAGTTCAACGGCACGCCGATCCAAACCTTCTTCAACAGCGCGACCCAGCTGACCGCCGTCATCCCGGGGACCGACCTAACCACGGTCGGCGCCGATTCGATCACGGTCGCGACCGCCGGGCCGGGCGGCGGCCCCTCGGCCCCGCAAACTTTCACCATCACCAACTCTACGCCGCCGCCCGTTTCAACGGCGACAATCACCAGCCTCAGTACGTCCAGCGGTTTCGAGAATTCGACTTTTACCGTGGTCATCAACGGCTCCGGCTTCGCGCCCGGCGCGACCGTGACCTTCGGCGCCGTAACCTTGACGCCGGATTCCATCACGCCGACGCAAGTAACGTTCACGGTCCCGGCCGCCGTCTCGCTGGCCGCCGACGAGAGCGACGCCGCCTTGGGCCCGGTCAACATCGCCGTCGTCAACCCCGGCCAAGCGCCGTCCAACGCCGCGACGTTCACCGTCCAGGAAGAATTGCTTCCCGACGGCACACGCGGCACAGCCAATCAACGCTTTCTCTCGGAGGTCTATCGCGATTTGTTCCACCGCGCCATCGACCAGACCGGCCTGGCGTCCTGGGGATCTCAGCTCGACGCTGGCGTCAGCCGGATCAGCATCGTTCTGGCCATCGAACAAGATCCGGGGCACGAGTTCTTGCAAGTCGAAGTGAAGGACGCCTATTTGCAATATCTACACCGGGCGCTGAATCCCAGCGACCCCGGCGACCTCGCCGGCCTCAACAGTTCCGTGGCCTACCTGGTGAACGGCCATAGCGTGGAGCAGCTGGACGCCATCATCGTATCGTCGCAGGAGTACCAATCCAAAGCCGTGGCGCGCGGCGGCTTCAACATGGCCTTCTACGAGGACGCGCTGGGGCGGCCACTCGGCGCCCCGAACGACCCTCCCGCGTCGCCGCCGCTGACGCCGGACCAGATAACGGCGGTGTTCGCCTCGCCGGAATTCCACACGGATTTGGTGATCGCGTATTACCGGCGTTTCCTGGATCGCGCTTTCGCCCCCAGCGACCCCCCGGCGCCGACGCGCTTCGCGATGGGCACGCCCGACGGCGTACAGATCGCCGACATCCTCGGCGACCCGCTCATGGAGTTCTTCGACAAGACCGCTCCGTGACAGCGCTTGGCGACAGATCGCCAGCCGGTTCGGTCGCCACGACCGCGCGTGGCGGCTGGCTGGCGGCGTATACGTCCCACATCTCACGGTAAGCGCGTGTATTCGTCCAGCTTCGGGGCGATCAATTCCGGCAATTCCACGCCCGTCGTTCCGCCACGTTCTTTAGGCGAGAGCGCGTCTCAAAAAAGCGGCGATCACCGATCGGGTCGTTTTGTTATTTTGTGCAGTCTCTCCATTTTATCTGTTTTATTCTTGCAATAGAGTCGATAACCGTATAAGCATAATTCATTCCGCTTGCGGCGCTGCAAGCTGTTCACCGAACCTTCTTCCCGAGGTGTGTCCATGCGCTCCTGGTTTTCGCACCTGTGGTCCTCGTCAGCGCGCCAGAAAAGCCCGCGCCCGCGCCGTATCCTATTGAGCATTGAGCAACTTGAAGACCGTCGGACGCCAGCGGTCATTACGGTGACCAGCATAGGAGACACGATTGCCGTCGATGCACTGGTGACGCTGCGCGAGGCCATTACGTCGATCAACCAGGGCAGCAACGTCAACGCCGACGTGGTGGCGGTTGGCGCCTACGGCGTCAACGACACGATTAACTTCAACATCCCCGGCGCCGGCGTGCAGACCATCAGCCTCGGGTCATCGCTGCCGGCCATCATCAAGCCGTTGACCATTGATGGCTACACGCAGGGCGTGGCCGCCACCAACACGCTGGCAAACTCGGACAACGCCGTACTCCTCATCCAGTTGGACGGCACGAGCGCCGGGACGGCAGTCAACGGGTTGACCCTCGGAGCCGGCAGCGGCGGCAGCACCATCAAGGGACTGGACATCACCAACTTCCAGGCGGACGGGAGCCTCAACGGCGGCGTCGGCATCCTCGTCCAGAGCAACGGCAACAGCATCGTCGGCAACTTCGTCGGCGTCAACCCCGCCGGCACGACGCAGCAGACCCTCTTCAGCGGCGACGGCATCCGCATCGTCAACGCCTCCAACAACACGATCGGCAGCACCAACCCGGCGGATCGCAACATCGTCTCGGGGAACTTCCTCGACGGCATCCACGTCGAGGGCACTATCACCACGCCCGCGACGGGGAACCTCATCCAGGGCAACTTCGTCGGCGTCGCCGCCGACGGGGTGAGCCGCGTGGGCGTCCGCACCGCCCCCGTGCCGAACGCCGGCGCGCTCGGCACAGATGCCGGCAACTTCCTGTTCGGCATCGAGATTTCCGGAGGCAATAACAACACCGTCGGCGGCGCCACGGCGGGAGCCCGCAACGTCGTCGGCTTCAACGGCGCCGGCATCGAGGTCGATAACGGCGGCCAGAGTAACGTCATCCAGGGCAACTTCTCCGGCGTGGGCGCCGACGGCGTCACCCCGGTGGGCAACCTCCTGCACGGTATTGTCCTGCGCAGCAGCAATATCTTTAACCCCCCTCTCGGCCCCTCGCAGCCCAACGAGCCGGGCGTGTCCTTCAACCTCATCGGCGGCACCGCGGCCGGGGCCGGCAACCTCGTCGAGTTCAACGGCACGGGCGGCATTGCCGTCTTCGGCAACCCGGTCTCCGCCTCCGGCCAGCCGAACATCGGCAACGCCATTGAGGGCAACTCCATTTTCCTGAACGGCCGCAGCAACCCGACCTTCTTGCTGGGCATCGACCTGACCAACGCCTTCGCGTTCCCCAAGGACGACGGTCTGACCCCCAACGACTCCAAGGGCCACGGCGCCCCCAACGACCCCAACAACTTCCAGAACTTCCCGGTGCTGAGTACGGCGGTCGAGGTCGGTGGCAATACCAACATCACCGGCACGCTCCAGAGCGCACCCGGCTCGATATACCGCATCGAGTTCTTCGCCAGCGACCCCGACCCGTTCAGCGGCATCCCCGAGGGACAGCAGTTCCTCGGCTCGAGCAGCGTGACCACGGACGCCAACGGCAAAGCTTCCATCAGCGTCTCCCTCAACGTCTCGGTGGCAAACGGCCGCGTGGTGACCGCGACGGCCACCGACGCCATTGGCAACACCTCGGAGTTCTCGGCGGGTCTGGCGGTGCCGACGCTGCCGACCGTCCAGTTCAGCACGGCCAGTCAGGGCGTCAACGAAACCGACGGCACGTTCACCGTCACAATCAACCTGTCGGCCGCGTCCAGCGTGGACACGACGATCCCCTTCACGCTGAGCGGCACGGCCACGCCCGGCGTGGATTACAGCAACGTCACGATGAGTCCTCTGGTTATCGCCGCCGGCCAGACCAGCGGCACGATCACCGGAACCTTGTTGTCGGACCCCGGCCCGAACCAGACGTTGACGTTCACCCTTGGGACGCCCACCAACGCCACGCTTGGCGCCCCGACGACCGACACGCTGACCATCGTGGAGCCAACCACGTCGGTCGCCAGCATTGTCACGACCACCGGCCTGAGCGCAGGTACGAACACGGCTTTCGAGAATACGTCCTTCACCGTGGTCATCAACGGTTCGGGCTTCGCGCCCGGCGCGACGGTGACGTTCGGCGCCGTTACCCTGACGCCTGATCTTGTCACGCCCACGCAAGTGACGGTCACGGTCCCGGCCGCCGTCTCGCTCGCCGCCGACGAAGGCGTCGTCAACATCGCTGTCGTCAATCCCGGCAAGGCGCCCTCCAATTCGGCGACGTTCACTCTGCTGGAAGAACTGCTTCCCGACGGTACGCGCGGTACGGCCGACCAGCGCTTCATCGCCGAGGTCTACCGCGACCTGCTGCGTCGGCCGGTCGATGCCGGCGGCTTGGCGACATTCAGCGGCCTGCTCAGCCAAGGCGTTAGTCGCGATCAGGTAGTCCTGGACATCGAGCAGGATTCCGGCCACGAGTTCTACAACGTAGAAGTGCAGGCTGTCTATCAGCAGTACCTGCACCGCGCCGCCGAGCCTACCGCCGTGATCTCCGGTGCGAACTTCCTTGCGGCCGGCAATACGGTGGAACAGTTGATCTTCAACATCGTAAATGACCCGGGACAGGAGTACTACAACGTCCAGGGTGGCGGGACATATCAAGGCTTCCTGAACGCCATTTACCGGGACGCGCTCGGCCGCGCCATTGACCCCACAGGCCAGCAGGCCTATGGCAATGGGACGCCAAGGGTGACGGCCGCCGCGATTCTGAGCAGCCCCGAGTACCAAATGGACGTGGTGACGAAGGATTACGCCAACTTGCTCGACCGCGGCGTGGATCCTGGCGATCAGGTGTGGATCAACGACCTGAACATGGGCATACGCGACGAGGCCGTGATCGCGGCCATCATCGGCGACCCCGGCGGTGAGTACTACAACAAGACCACCCCTTGAAGACCTTTCAACGTCCTAAGGGAAACGCCGCCGAAGCGCAAGCGCTTCGGCGGCGTTGTTGTTTATCGCACCTCGCGATTTTCGGTTGCGGGAGCGGCGTGAATAGGAGATCATGGGCGAGTCGTTTAGCTATCCTCTTTCGTGCGGAGAATGCACCTATGCTATCGCGTCATTGGCTCCTCGCGTCCGCGTTTCTGCTTATGCCTTTGGCCCTCGCCCGCGCCGACGAGCCGCGCGGCCTAAACATTACCTTCCTTGACGTGGAAGGCGGCGCGGCCACGCTGATCGTCACGCCGGCCGGCGAATCGGTGCTGATCGACTGCGGTTGGGCCGGCGCCCGCGACGCCGAGCGCATCGCCAAGGCCGCGGAGGCGTCCGGCGTGAAAGCCATCGACCACCTCGTCATTACGCACTGGCACATGGATCATTACGGCAGTGTCGAAAAGCTATCGAAGCTAATGCCGATCCGCCATTTCTATGATCACGGCGTCCCCGACGCGCTGGCCGAGGACGCCGCCAATTTTCCCATACTGATCGCGGCGTACAAGAAGGCGTCGGACGGCAAGTCAAAGACGCTCAAGGCCGGCGACGAGATTATGCTGAAGCAGGCCGACGGCGCGCCGTCGCTGCGTCTGCTGTGTGTGAGCGGCAACGGCGAAGTGATCGCGGACAAAGCGGGGGCGCCGATCAATCCACTGGCGAAGGTACTCAAGCCAAGAGAAGAGGACGCAAGCGATAACGCTCGCAGCCTGGGCTTCCTGCTTTCTTACGGTTCGTTCCGCTTCCTTGACCTGGGCGATCTGACATGGAACGTGGAATACAAGCTCGTCGCCCCGTCCGACAAGATCGGCCCGGTGGACGTTTATCAGGTGACTCATCACGGAGGGGAGGCCAGCAACAACCCCGTGCTGCTCCAGACGGTGAAGCCGCGCGTGGCGGTCATGAACAACGGGCCGCGCAAGGGCGGTTCGGCCATCGTCGTGGCGGACGTGCGGCGGTTGCCGGACTTGCAGGCGTTCTACCAGATGCACCGCAACCTGGCGACCGGCGCCTTGGAGAACGCCGACGCCGACTGCATCGCCAACCCGAACGAGAAGTGCGAAGGCGAACCGATCCGCCTGTCGGTCGCGCGCGACGGCAAGAGTTACACCATCGCGGTCGGCTGGAAAGGCAAGCCGCGGCGTTTTGAGACTCGTATTGTGGAAAAATGAAGTTGGCCTAGGAAGCAAAGGAGCAATCCCTCCTGGTTCCCACGCTCTGCGTGGGAACGAAGTCCGGACGCTCTGCGTCCCGTGCAGTCGATGGCCCCGCCCTCCTTAGTTTCGGGACGCAGAGCGTCCGGACGTGGGTGCCCACGCAGAGCGTGGGTACCAGGGTTTCGTCTGATTCGTCTGATTGACAGTTTCGTCCCGCCGTGCGACACTACAACTCTTCGCCGGTTCCCCTGCCATGATGCGGCCAGCGCCTGGACGCCCTCCCACCTGCCTTCCTCGGAGATCAGCTCCTATGATCCGCCACAATGCGATACGACCCTTCATCATGTTGACCGCGCCCGCCATGCTTTTCCTCGGCGGGCTGGCCGTCTCCTTGACGAGGGCCGACGACCCGCCTGCGGCCGCCAACGTCGCCTTCACTCTCAAAGGACATACCGAATCGGTTTATACGACCGCCTTCACGCCCGACGGCAAGTACGTCGTCACGGGCAGCTTCGACAAAACCATCAAGGTGTGGGAGGCGGCTGACGGCAAAGAGTTCAAGAGTTTCGGCGGGCCGAATGGACACACCGGCCTCGTCCTTAGCGTTGCAGTCAACCCGGACGGGACGCTCATCGCTTCCGGCGGTTCGGACAATACCGCCAAGATCTGGGACTTTCCCACCGCCAACGCCGTCCGAACATTCGCCCATGCCGACGCAGTGAACGCCGTCGCGGTCAGTCCCGACGGCAAGAAAGTCGCCGGCGCCGGTAAGGACGGCCTCGTCAAGTTGTGGAACGCCGTTGACGGCAAGGAGCTGTTCTCCTTCGCCGGTCACACGGGCGCCGTCCTCGGCGTCGCTTTCAGCGGCAACGGCCAACTCCTTGTCTCCTGCGGCGCGGACAAGACGCTGCGTTTCTGGAATCCGGCCAACGGCCAGGCGATCACCGTCATCGGCGCCCACGCCGGCCCAGTCTCCGCGGTGGCCCTTAATCCCAATGGCAACGCCGCCTATAGCGCTGGCCAGGACGGTTTGCTCAAGTTTTGGACCCTGCCGCCAACGCCGGCGCGAGCGCTTGCCAAGCCCCACGACGGCGCCGTGACCGCGCTGGCCCTGTCCGCCGACGGCAACCAAATCCTTTCCGGCAGCGCCGATAAGACCGTCCGATTGTCCACATTCGCCAACGGTCAACAGGTCCGCGCCTTCGCGGGGCCGGCCGCCGGCGTCGCCTCGGTCGCGCTCGGCGGCGCTTATGTCGCGGCCGGCACGGAGGATCAACGGCTGTTCCTTTGGAATGCCGCCGATGGCACGCTGATCCGCCAAGTCGCGGCGCACGGCGGCTCCGTCACCGGCGTCGCCTTCAACGCCCCGGCGACCCAGCTACTCACGGCAGGGGGCGACGGCCAGCTGAAACTTTGGGCGCTGCCGCCCGCACCCACGCGAGTCTTGACGCACCCCGACGCCGTGACCGCCGCGACTGTCAGCGCCGATGGCAAGCGAGTTTTCACCGCCGGCGCCGACAAGGTTGTGCGGAGTTGGGATCTCGCCAAGCCGCAGCAGCCCGAACGCCAGTTCTCCGGTCATCCCACGGCAGTCGGCGCCGTCGCCGTCAGCGCCAACGGTCAGTACCTTGCCTCGGCCAGCGACGACGGCTTGATTCGCTTTTGGAACCAGACAAACGGCCAACAGACCGAATCGATTGGCGCCCACGATCAGGCGGTGACCAGTTTGTCGTTTGCCCCTAATAGCCAACAAATGCTATCCGCTTCGGCGGACGGCAGCATCAAAACGTGGCAGTTGCCGGTCCCGGCGCCGAAGCTGTTCGCCCACCCCGACAAGGGGACGTCCGCCGTTCTCAGCCCGGACGGCGCCCATTTGTTGACCGGCTGCGCCGACAAGCAGGCCCGGCTATGGAACCTGTCTACCGGCGCGCTGGAGCGGCAATTTCCCGGCAACACACTGGCGGTCCTGTCCGTGGCGTTCAGCAACAACGGGGGCAACGTGGCGGCCGGCGGCGCGGACAAGTCACTGACCGTGTGGACCGCGGCCGACGCCAAGGTCGTGAAGCAATTTCCGAACTTGCCGGCGGCGGTGCAGGCCGTGGCATTCAGCCCGGACGGCAAGTTCACGGCGGCCGGCCTGGCGGACCACAGTATCCACTTATTCGATCTTACATTGGGTAAAGACGTGAAGACGCTGGCCGGCCATACAGGGCCAGTGACGGCCCTGCGATACACGATGAAGGGAGAATTGCTGTCCGGATCGGGCGATAAGACGGTGCAGGTATGGGACGTGAATACGGGAGCGTCGAAGTTGAAGATCGACCACGGCGCGGCGGTGACGAGTCTCGACATAAGCAAGGACGGCGCCCGGATCGTCAGCGGCGGGGCTGATAAGACGGTCAAGATCTGGACGTTGGCAGACGGCAAGCCGGCCGGCGTCATCACCACGCCGGCCGAGGTGCGCGGCGTAGGGTTCAACGCGGACGCCAGCCGCATCGTCGCGGCCGGCGCCGACAATCGGGCGCGCGTCTACACCCTCGACGGTAAGATGCTGGAGTTCTTCGCCCACGACGGCCCGGTCGCCGCCGCGATGTTCCAGGCCGACGGCAAGCACGTCGTCACGGTCAGCGACGACAAAACCGCGAAGCTGTGGACATCGACTCTAGTGTGGCAAGCCCATCAAGCCGGCCCCATACGGCAAGCGCTCTATACGCCTAAAGGAGATCGCATATTGTCATGCGGCGACGACAAGACGGTGCAATGGTGGAACGCGGCGGACGGCAAAGCGCTGAAGTCGATCCCGGCTCACGACGGAGCAGTTGGCGGAGTCGCGGTAAGCGGCGACGGGACGAAATTCGCATCTATCGGAGCGGATAAGGCGCTGAAGGTTTGGACGACCGCGGCACCCGGCGCCAAGGAAGAGGAAAAGCCCTTGACGATCCCGCTGGCCGCGCCCGCGTCGGCCGTCACGCTCAGCCCTGACGGTAAGCGCGTGGCAGCATCCGTGACAAACGCCGCCGGGACGCAGCTGCACGTATTCGATGCGGTTAGCGGCAAAGAGCTGCTGGTGCTGGGTGATCACACCGGAGCCGTCCAGTCGCTGGCCTTTCTGGCCGACAACCGCACGCTCGTTTCGGCCGGCGCCGATAAGACCGTGCGGCTTTCCGATGTGAACGTGCTGGCCGTGATCGACGCCCACGCGGGCGGCGTCGCCGGCTGCGTCTTTCTCCCCGACGGCGTACAAGCCGTATCTGGCGGCGCCGACAAGACGGTCAAACTCTGGAACCTGACGACCGGCAAGATGGTGAGGACGTTCGGCCCAATGCCCGACGCGGTAACGGCCGTGGCGGTCAGCAAGGACGGTCTTCAGGTCGGCGCCGCCGCCGGCAAGACAGTCAAGATATGGATGGTCGCCGATGCCAAAGAAGTGACGACGCTCACGCATCCGGCCGAGGTCGCCGCCTTATGGTTCAGTGGCGACAAGACCAAAATCGCCACGGCCGCGGCCGACGGCTTCGCGCGTATCTGGGACGCGACGACCGGGCAGGAATTGCAGTCGTTCCCGCACGCCGGCGCCGTCCGCGCCGTCGTTTATCACCCGACAGCGCCGGCCATTGTCGCGGGCGGCGCGGACAAGACGGCGACCGTTGAGACGTTCAGCCTGGCGCGATCGGCTGCGGTCGGGTCGGCGGTAAACGCCCTGACGGTGACGCCGAATGGGACGCACGTCCTGAGCGCGGGCGCCGACGGCAAAGTCAAGCTCTGGAACGCGGCGAGCGGCGCCAATGAACGCGCCTTCGAGGGAAGCGATAAGCCGGTTCAAGCGGTGTCCGTAGCGAAAAACAATCTCTACGTCGCCACTGGCAGCGCCGATCCGATGGTGCGCCTCTACAACTTCGCGGATGGCAAGTTGCTGGCGGCGATCAAGACGCCGGGGCCGATTCATGGACTCAGCTTCAGTTCCAACAACCAGATGCTGGCCGCCGCTTGCGAGAACAAGTCGGTCCAGACATGGAGCCTCGGCCCGCCGCAGAATGGCATGCCGTTGACAGCCGATCTCATCAAGCCGTTGCAGACCTATGGCCACGACGCGGCGGCCGACGACGTGGCATTCGCCCCGGACGGGAACACGCTTTACTCGGCCGGCGCGGACAAGACGATTAAGCAATGGAAGGTGGCGTCCGACGCGCCCACAAAATCGTTCCAGCACCCGAATTTCGTGGACGCCGTGGCGTTCGACAATACCGGCGCACGGCTGGCGACGGGTTGTCACGACGGCAAAGTGCGCATTTGGGATGTCATAAAGGGCCAACCGCTCAAGGAAATCGCCGCGCACACGATGGCGCCGACGGCGCCCGGACAGCCGCCGGGGCCGGCGGCTATCTACTGCATCGCCTGGAGCGCCGACGGCAAACAGGTGCTATCCGGCAGCCTGGACACGAGCCTGAAACTGTGGGACGCGACAACCGGCGCCTTAGTGCGCGAGTTCCACGGCTACAAGCCAAAGGAGTTCGAGAAGGGCCACCACGATGGCGTCTTCACGGCCGTATTCAGTCCCGACGGCAAGTCAATGGTCTCCGGCGGCAGCGACCGATCCATCAAGGTATGGAACCTGGCCGACGGCGCCGTGACGCGAGATCTGACGAATCCGAACCTAAAACCGGGAGCATGGCCGATGGCGCAGCCGGGCTGGGTGTACGGCGTCCGTTTCCTACCTGACGGCCGTTTGGTCAGCGTGGGCGGGGCGCCGCGCAGCCACGGTTTCCTGGCAACGTGGGACATAACTCAGGGCAAATTGCTGACGGCCGAGGAGATGCCGTTCGGCACATTCTTCTCGGTGGCGGCGTCGCCAGACGGTCAATCGCTGGCGGTCGGCGCCGGCGGCAGTCCCGGCGCCAAGGAGGTCAACGGCTACATTATGAAGACGCCAATGGTGAAATGACGGCTCACGGCGCGGAGGGAAACCGGGCGAGCCGCGCGACTGCCGCCTTTGCCGCTATGGTTGTCGGCGCCTCGGCCGGCCCTTTAGCCAATTCCTCCAAAGCCTGTCGTGATTCGGGAGCCTTCGCGTTCTCCAGCACAGCGATGGCGCGCGACAGCCGTATCCGGTGCGTTTGTTCGGCGTTCGTCAGCTTCTTTAAGAGATCATCCAAACGATGGCCGGCTTCCGCACTAGGGTCGCCATTCATCGCTGTCCGTAGAGCAGCTTCCGCCGACGTTCCAAGCTTGGCAAGCTCCGCCGAGGCGCCTTCGCGCGCCTGGAAGTCGTCGGCGTCAAGACCAGCGATCAGTCGTGCAAGGCGCTCCGGAGACGGGCCGGGGGGCAAGGACTTTAGTCGCGCGAGCAACAGCGGGACCGATTGCTTCGGAGCCGCCGTCAGGATTTGCCGCGCCGCAAACGCCTGCGCCGCGTCCTCACTATCAAGGTTGTTTAATAGGTCTTCTATCTTTTTTATACTCAAAACACTTGGGACTTGTGCGCCTACCTTTGACACTTCCCAAAGTAGTACAGTGGAGTCTCCGCCGGCCGACGCCAACGTCGAGCCGTCCGGCGAAAAAGTTAGCACGTCTACCCATTCTTTGCGGCCCTGAAACTGCTTCGCTCGCTTACCGCTGGCGGTTTCCACGAGGCACACGGCGCCATCCACGCCACCCACGGCCAGCAAGGAGCCGTCCGGAGAGAAGGCTGTCGCCCGGATGGGGCCTGGGAACGGTGGCGATAGGGCCACCTCTCTGCCGGTGGCCACTTCCCACAAGCGAAGCGGTCTGGAGTCGTTCGTGAGTTCCACGGCAAAGCCGGCTTCCTCTCGACGCCCGTTGCGTTGGCCGACCGCGTGCGACATCTTGTCAGTATCTTTGCGCGCTGAGATAGTCTGGCCAGCTGGGCGTGACATCTTGCCTGCTTCCGCGTCGATAATAAATAGGCCATCGTCGTTATGCAACGACACGGTTTTGCCGTCTCGCGCCCAGGTCAGTTGCTTGACGTCGCTAAACGCCTCTTCGGTGTGCGCCAGGCTTCTGCCGGTGGCCGCGTCCCAGATACGCACTCCTGCTTTATAGTTCTTCATCGACCAGCCTGCGGACGCTAGCGATTTGCCGTCGGGAGAAAGGGCCATTTCCATGACGGTCAGTTCCGCATCCCACTCTCGCAAAAGCTTTCCGGAAGCCGTCTCCCAAGTCTGCATGGCGAATCGGTGGGCGCCAGTGTAAGCGTACCCCCCTGTGAAGAGGGTTCCCCCGTCGGGGGAGAAAACGATAGCCGAGCAGGCGGCGACCGGCCCCGTCGGCTTCTCTTTACCCGTCGTGACGTCCCATAGGCGGGCATGGGGGCCGATCGTAGTCGCGAATGTCTTTCCGTCGGGTGAGAGGTCCGCCGCCCTCTCCCCGCGCGACGCTGGTAATTTCACCGTCCGAATCTGCTCTCCGCTCTTCGCGTCCCAGAGAACCGTCGCGGAACCGCTGCGAGAGGTTAGCGTTCTGCCGTCCGACGAAAAACGAAGGAAGGTGACGGCATCGTCATGGCCCGTAAGTGAGCGGATCTTATTGCCCGTTTCCGGATCCCAGAATACTATTTTCCGATCCGTCCCGACAGCGGCTAGAATCTTGCCGTCTGGCGCGAATGTCATTGCAAACAAATTCTTTTGTCCCGTATCGATCTTCAGGAGTCGTTTTCCTGTGACCGGGTTCCAAAGGGATATACTCGCGCCCCGGCAGGAAGCCACCACGTCCCCGGTCGGGGAGTAGGCTACAAGGGAGTCGGCTTCGCCGAGATCATGCAGTTCCTTGCCCGTCGCCACTTCCCAAAGGGCGGCGTTGTTGACGTTGGTAAAAAGTCCTTTGATTTGCACACTGCGTTGGCCGCTCGCCGCCAGCGTTTTGCCGTCAGGGGAAAACGCCATGCTACATGACCGATACTCGCCTTTAAGTGAAACAAGGAGCTTGCCCGCCTTCACGTCCCAGATGTTCACATAAAGCGAACCTGCCTCGGCCAGAAGTTTTCCATCCGAAGAGAAGGCGAAACCCTTTTGAAAGCAGCCGCTCCCCTGTCGTTCGCCAAAACGCCGGATTTCCTTGCCCGTCCGCGCGTCCCAGAGAGACAGAACGCCGTCGTTCGCCGCCGCCAAAACTTTGCCGTCTGGCGAGAAGTTCACGTCGTCCAATTGCCCCGTACCAGAAAATCGCACCGTGCCAAGCCGGGCCGTCGCGCCGTCCGGCAGGGGGTCGCCGTAAATGTCCAGGCGGGCAGCGGCTTCTTTCGGTGCGGGCGGGCCGGCAGATAATGCCGGGGCAGCGCTGCTAAGACAGGCAAAAAGTCCGACGAAAACCAAAACGACCCGAGTGGGTGGGTGGGGCATGGTGATTCCTCCTGATGTGTGCGTCTGGATCGACGAGCGAGCATGAGACCTTAACTGTATTGTCGCATCCAGGAACAGCGAACGCCAGGCGACGGCGGAAGTCAGACCGGCGCGGCGTTGACTAGCCGCGCGGAGTAAGGAAGCCTTGAACCAAATGTAAGCCTCCTGTATCTTTCGTGAAAGAGCATCCGTCGGCCCCAACGACGCCGGACGGCTCCGTCCGAGATGGGAAAGAGGTAGGGTACGACTCTACAATCAGGAGAGGTGGCTGAGTGGCCGATAGCGCCGGTTTGCTAACGCTAAAGTCTCATTTTTCGGTTAACCCCCCCTGAAACGCTAGGAAAGCCTATAAAACAAGGTATTTTCGCACTTTCGCGCGTTCTGCCGAAACGTCCTAAAACGTCCCGAAACGCGCCCTTCGGGTAGTACGTACTACCGCTCGGAAAGACCTCCACGGCAGCCGCAAGGCGGAATAGAAGGTATCGCCCGGATACCCTTTCCCGGCTTCTAGGATCGCGTCTACCGCGTCCAGGGCAGGATCGGACCTTATCCCTATCCCGGCGCTTCGGACGGCCTATAAGCGATCCGTAACGTGGCAAAAGGGAAACCTCCGGCCGGAGCGCTTGCGCCTGCCCTCGGAACGTGCTGGTACGGTTCGGCCGGACTACCCGCGCGATTGCCTATAGCCCTCCCTGGTAGTGTCTCAGTTTGCCCCATAAGTCCTATAGGTCTTATAGGTCCTATGGGACTTATGGGGCAAACTGAGACACTACCAGGTCTGGGGGCCTGGCGACTGGTCGCCGACGGCGTTGAAAATGGAGTCGCGCTCGGATAATGATAAGTGGGTTCCTCCGGTTGCGGAACCAACCCGTCCAAAGCCTTTCGGTCTCGCCTATGAGCGAAGTGACCCGAATCCTATCCGCTATCCATCAGGGCGACGCCAACGCCGCCGGCCAGCTCTTGCCGTTGGTCTACGACGAGTTGCGCCGACTGGCCGCCCATAAACTGGCCGTCGAGACGCCGGGACAGACGCTCCAACCCACCGCCCTGGTCCACGAGGCGTACCTGCGTTTGGTGGGCGACCAGAAGTTCGAGGGGCGGGGGCACTTTTTTGCCGCGGCCGCGGAGTCCATGCGTCGCATCCTCGTCGAGAATGCTCGGAGGAAGAAAGCCGTCAAGCACGGCGGCGACTTCCACCGTGTCGAACTGGACGACCTGGATGTGCCGATTCGACCCCTCCCGGACGAGATCGTCGCGCTGGATGAAGCGCTCACCCGGTTGACGGCGGCAGACCCCGTGGCGGCGCAAATCGTCCAACTACATTTCTTCGCCGGGCTGTCCATCGAACAGGCTGCGGAGACCCTCGGCGTGTCGCGCGCAACGGCTTACCGGCAATGGAGTTCCGCCCGGGCGTGGCTTCGCTGCGACATCGGCGGCGAGGGCGACGCGCCGGCGTGGTAAGTCATTTTTTTCGCCGCCGTGAGACACTTTGACCTGATTTTTTGCATTGTGGATGGAACTCCTGCGTGGAGGGTCCGACCGCACAGCAACGAGCCGAGGAGCCGCGATGACTGTGACCATCGACATGATGAAAGCCGTTTTCCTGGCGGCCCTGGATAAGACCACCAGTGCAGAGCGGACTGCTTTTCTGGACGAAGCTTGCGCCGAGGACGCCGCCCTCCGCCACAACGTCGAGGCGCTGCTGCAGGCTCACAATCAGGCCGACCCCCTCTTAGACCACCCGGCCGCCGATCACCTGGACAGGACGGTGGGCGAACAGACCGGGCCGGACGATTCGCTCGGTTTCCTCGAGCCGCCCACCTGGCGGGACTCCCTCGGCCGCATCGGACATTACGAGGTTCTCGAAGTCCTCGGTCGTGGCGGCTTCGGCATCGTGTTCCGAGCCTTCGACGAGACGCTGCAGCGCGTGGTCGCGATCAAGGCGCTGACCGCGCAGATCGCCGCCACGTCTCCCGCCCGTAAACGATTTGTGCGCGAGGCCCGCTCGTCGGCCAAGGTTCGGCACGAGAACGTCGTCCAGGTCTACGCGGTCGAGGAGCAACCGCTGCCGTATCTGGTGATGGAGTTCATCCCCGGAGAAACGCTCCAGCAACGGCTTGATCGGACGGGGCCTTTGGAGACGGCGGAAGTGGTGCGGATCGGCCGGCGGATCGCCGAGGGGCTGGCCGCCGCCCACGCTCAAGGACTCATTCACCGGGACGTCAAGCCGGCAAACATTCTCATCGAGGCCGGCCCCAACCAGTGCGTTAAGATCACCGACTTCGGGTTGGCCCGTGCCGCCGACGACGCCAGTTTGACCCAGTCGGGAACCATCGCCGGGACGCCGATGTATATGTCCCCCGAACAGGCGCAAGACGAAAAGCTCGACCATCGAGCCGACTTGTTCAGCCTGGGCAGTGTGCTCTACACGATGTGTTCGGGTCGGCCGCCGTTCCGGGCCAAAAGCACGCTCGCCGTCCTCAAACGGGTGGTCGAGGATACGCCGCGACCGATCCCGGAGATCATCCCCGAAGTGCCGCTGTGGCTCTGCGAGATCATCACGCGACTGCACGCCAAGAAACCCGACGACCGCATTGCCACGGCCCGAGAGGTGGCGGACCTGCTGGGGCGTGGGCTGGCGGAGATGCAAGGCTCACCGACTCTTCCGCTGGCGCCAGTGGCGAAGGCGCCGCTGGTGACGGCAACGCCAGAAGCTGTGCCGGCGATTCGGCGGCGTTTCCGTACTCGCCGTTGGGCAACCGCCGCGGCCGTACTCCTGATGTTGGTCGGCGGCTTCGGCTTCACGGAGGCGACCGGCGTCACCAATTTCCGCGGCACGGTCGTCCGCCTGTTCTCCCCGGAAGGGACGTTGGTCGTCGAAGTCGATGACCCCGGCGTCAGCATCAAGATCGACGGGTCGGATATCGTCATCACGGGAGCGGGGGCCAAGGAAATCCGCCTGAAGCCCGGTAGTTACACGGTCGAAGCCAGCAAGGACGGCAAGGTCGTAAGTCGGGAACTGATCACCGTCACGGAAAACGGCCGGCAGGTCGTGCGGGTCAGTCAAGAGGCGCCGCATGACGTGAAGACCGCCAAGGCTTTCCTCGACGCGGCCGCCTGGGAGCGTTCCGTGGCCGCCATGCCGGAGGCCGAGCAGGTAAAGGCTGTCATCGCTCGCTTGAAAGAACTCAACCCGGGCTACAGCGGTCAGATCAAGTGGCCTGGCCACGACGAAATCGATCTGTGGATTGTCGGACCCGAACTGCGGGACATTTCCCCCGTTCGGGCGATGCCAGGCGTGCACGTCCTTCATATCAGGGGAGCGAACGTGACCGACCTTTGGCCGCTGCGGGGGATGGGATTGACCCGTTTGGATCTGTATTCCACGGGCGTTTCCGACCTGTCCCCGTTGCAGAACATGCAAACGCTCCGCTTGCTCGACTTGAGCGGATCGCGGAAAGTCATGGACCTGTCGCCGCTCAAAGGGATGCCCCTGGAGAGGCTCACGATCGAGGATACCCAGGTCAGTGACCTGACCCCGCTCAAGGACATGAAGCTCTACCTTTTCAATTGCGACTCGAGCCAAGTGTCGGACCTGTCGCCGCTCAAAGGGATGTCTCTTACGCATCTGATGATCCACGGCAGCCAAGTGTCGGACCTGTCGCCGCTGAAGGGAATGCCGCTTACGCAACTGAACTGCGATAACTCGCAGGTGAGCGACGCAGGATTGGCCTACCTCAAGGGCTTCACGAACTTGACGTTGCTGTACCTGAGAAAGACAAAGGTCACCGCCGCGGGTATCGACGAGCTAACGAAGGCGTTGCCCAAGTGCAAGATCGGATGGGACGGCGGCGTGATCGAGGCAAGGTGAGTCTCGACTTTAACCGTAAGGCTGCCCCGTTCTGCGAGGAATCGATGCGTAAACCAAGAATTGATAGATAACGCGCCCCCTCCAAACCTAATCGCGGCGTCCTCTGGGACGCTTCCTTTTGCCGCACGACGAACCCTGGTAGGTTCGCAGCGCTGTGCGGATGCGTTGCAAGGAGTGAACTTCCTCCTTGTCTCGTCAAGGTCCATCTCCAGCGAAGTAATTGATCGCATCCGAAGTTCCATAGGACCGAACAGCGTTCGGCGACCCGTTTCACCCGCTGACATTGCCCGTGCGTGCCGATCATGCGCACCGGTTTGGCGGATTCCTGCGCGTTTATGAGGTGTTTGGTGACGACCCGAACCGCCCACGACAGCCTGACGCCAGCCCAGACCCTCCCCAAGGTGGAAGACCCTGGGCCGCTCCGCGCTACCCACACGCCGAACTTCCCCGCCCTGTTGCGGCAGATCGCCGCGTCGCTGCTCGTCACCACCTACCAGGCCGGCAGGCTCGTGATAGTCCGCGACGAGGGCGATCACCTCAATACCCACTACCGCGCGTTCCAGGCCCCAATGGGCCTGGCCCTGGCCGACGGCGGTGCGAAGCTCGCCATCGGCACCACCATTCAGGTCTGGGAGTTCCGCGACAACCGCGACGTCGCCCGCCGCCTGGAGCCCGCCGGCGCCCACGACGCCTGCTTCCTGCCCCGCTCCAGCCACGTCACCGGCAACGTCCTGATCCACGAGATGGCCTACGGCGCCGGCGGCCAGCTCTGGTTCGTCAACACCCGCTTCTCCTGTCTCGCCACGCTCGACCCCGAGTCGAGCTTCGTGCCGCGCTGGCGGCCGCCGTTCGTCACCGAGCTGGAGCCGTCGGACCGCTGCCACCTCAACGGCCTGGCGATGGTGGACGGCAGGCCGAAGTACGTCACCGCGCTGGGCGAGACGAACGAGATGGCTGGCTGGCGGCCGAACAAGGCCAGGGGCGGCGTCCTGATGGACGTGGACTCCGGCACGATCCTCTGCCGAGGCCTGTCGATGCCCCACTCGCCGCGCTGGTACGGCGGCCGGCTGTGGGTCTGCGAATCGGGCTCGGGGACGCTCGGCGCCGTGGACCTGAACACCGGGCGGTACGAGGCGGTTGCCGCCGTGCCGGGGTTCACGCGCGGGCTCGACTTCGCGAGCGATCTCGCCTTCGTCGGGCTGTCGCAGGTCCGCGAGTCGGCCGTCTTCAGCGGCATCCCGATCACCGAGCGGCTCGCGCCGGAGCAGCGGACATGCGGCGTCTGCGTCGTGGACCTGCGCCGCGGCGAGACGGTAGCACTGCTCAAGTTCGAGAGCGGCGTTCAAGAAGTCTTCGCCGTGGCGCTGCTGCCACGGCGGTTCCCCGACCTGATCAACGACGACGAGAAGTTGCTGGAGAGTTCCTTCGTGGTCCCCACCGAGTGTCTCGGTGACGTTGCGGCGACGGTCCGCGCCGCGGGATCTGTATGATACCCTTGACCCCTGGCTCAGTCCGCCCGCGGGACGGACGGTTTTCGCCGCTATTTCACCTTGTTTCCGGAGTTCCCATGTTGATGCGTTCCTGGATTCGCCAGTTGTTCACGCGCCCCGCCGCCCGCACCATTCGCCAGGCGTCACGTCGGACCCACTTGGCTCTTGAGGCGCTTGAGGACCGTTGTGTTTTATCAACGATCGTCGTCAACAACCCCACCGACACGCCCATCACTGGTCAGACCGACCTGCGCCAGGCGATCGTCCAGGCGAATACGACCGGGGGGCCGAGACGATCACCTTTGACAAAACGGTGTTCAACACGCCAAAGACGATCACCCTGAACGGCAACCAGCTCGAGCTGAGCGACACGACCGGGACGGAGACGATCACGGGCCCGGCGGCGGGCGTGACGGTCAGCGGCGGCGGGCTGAGCCGGGTGTTCCAGGTCGATGCGAGTGTCACCGCGTCAATCTCGGGACTGACGATCAGCGGCGGCAGCGCCAGCAGCGGCGGCGGCCTGTTCAACAGCGGCACGGCGACGCTGACCAACTGCACCGTCAGCGGCAACTCCGCCAACGGCGGCGTCGGCGGCGGCCTGTACATCAGGGTCGGCACGTCCACGCTGACCAACACCATCGTCGCCGGCAATACGAACTCTTCCGGGGCCAGTGACATCTTGAACTTATTTGCCGACGTCTCGGGCAGCTATAACCTGATCGGCACGGGCGGCTCCGGCGGGCTCACCAACGGGGTCAACGGCAACATCGTCTTGCCCAGTCTGACGAACCTGGGCCTGGTCCCTCTGGGCCATTACGGCGGCCCGACCCAGACGATGCCCCTGCTGCCCGGCAGCCCCGCCATCGACGCGGGCAACAACGCCCTCATTCCCACCGGCGTCACCACCGACTCGCGCGGCGATCCGCGCCTCGTCAACGGCACCGTGGATATCCGTGCCTTCGAGTCGTGTGGGTTCACCATCGCCGTCACTTCGGGAAGCGGCCAGTCCACAGACGTATCCACCGCCTTCTCCGCCCCGCTGGTCGTGACGGTCACCGCCAACAACCCGAGCGAACCCGTGGCGGGCGGTCTGGTCACATTCACCCCGCCGCCGAGCGGGGCGTCGGCGACCATCAGTGGAAGCCCGGCGACCATCAGCGGCACCGGCACGGCGAGTGCCACCGCCACGGCCAACCGCACCGGCGGTGGCTACACCGTCTCGGCCACGGCTAGCGGCATCACGACCCCCGCCAGCTTCAGCCTGACGAATAATAGATTGGTCCCGACCTTCGGCGCTCTCGCCTCACCGTCCATCGTCTACGGCACTTCCACGACCACGTTGACGGGCCATCTAGGCTCCGGCGCGGCATTTCCTACGGGATCGAGCGTATCGATCACGCTCAACTCGGTCACCCAGACCGCCCAGGTGGATGGCAGCGGCAACTTCACGACCACGTTCAGCACGGCGAGTCTGGGGGTCGCGGGTGGTCCGTATACCGTTACCTACGCCTTCGCGGGGAACCAGAGCTTCGGCGCCGCCACCGACACAAGCACGACCTTGACGGTCACCAAGGCGAACGAGACGGTCGTGGTCACGCCGTACAGCGTGACGTACGATGGCGGTGCGCACACGGCGACCTACACGATCACCGGCGTGAACGGCGAGACGGGGTCCGCTGTCGGCGTCGTCACGTTGAGTACGACGCACACGAACGCCGGCACGTACAGCGACTCCTGGAGTTTCACAGGCGCCAACTACAACGACATCGCCAGCACGAAGATCACCGATACCATCAACATGGCCTCATCGACGGTCGTGGTGACGATCAACGGTGGTCCGTTTACCTACACGGGCTTGGCGCAGACGCCGGCCACGGTGTTGGTGACGGGAGCGGGGGGCTTGAACCTAACGCCGACGGCGAGCTACACGAACAACGTGAAGGCGGGCTTGGCTGCGGCGAGCTACACCTATGCCGGCGACGCCAACCATACAGGCGGCGCCGACAGCAAGAACTTCACCATCAACAAGGCCGATGCGACGTTCACAGTCACGCCGTACACCGTGACGTACGACGGCACTCCGCACACGGCGACCGTCACGTCGATCACCGGCGTCAACGGCGAAACAGGATCGAAGGTCGGCACGACGACGCTGAACACGACGCACACGAACGGCGGCGTGTATAGCGACTCCTGGAGCTTCGCGGGCGCCGCCAACTACAAAACCATCGCCAGCACGACCATCACCGACACCATCAACAAGGCCAACGCGACGGTCGTGGTGACGCCGTACACCGTGAAGTTCGACGGCAGCCCGCACACGGCGACCATCACGTCGATCACCGGCGTGAACGGCGAGACGGGGGCCGCTGTCGGCAGTGTGACGCTGAATACGTCACACACGAACGCCGGGACGTACAGCGACTCCTGGAGCTTCACGGGCGCCGCCAACTACAACGACATCGCCAGCACGCCGATCACCGATGCCATATCGTCAAGCGTCTACCTGAGTCCAGATACCGCGGACCGAACCGCCGCCTTCATGGGCCTGTCACCGCAACAGCGGTTCATCCAGGCTCTGTATCTCGATGAGCTGGGGCGCGCTGGCAGCGTGGCGGAACTGAACGGCTGGGTCGCCGTCCTGAATGGAGCGCCGAACGGCCCGGCTGTGGTGGAGCAGGGCATCGAGAACTCGGCGGAAGGCCGCGACAACCTGGTCAAGGGCTGGTATCGGAGCTACCTGGGCCGCACGGCAGACGGCGTCGAGGAGCAGAGCCACGTCGCGGGCCTGCTGGCCGGGTTTAGCGAGGAGACCATACTCGGCGGGATCCTCGGGAGTCCGGAGTTCTTCCTCCATGCCCAGACGCTGACCAACAGCGGCTCGCCGCCGGAGCGCTTCGTGCAGGCGCTTTACAAGTTGTTGCTCAACCGCACGGCTGACGCCGGCGAGATCACGGGCCACGTCGCCGAACTGAGGGGCGGGCAGACCGAGGCCCAGGTGGCGGAGAACTTCCTGCTGGGGCTGGAGTTCCGCACCGACCTGGTCGCGCTATACTACTCCACCTTGCTCCACCGCACGGCCAGCGCGGACGAGATCAACGGCTGGGCTGCCTCCGGGATGAGCGACTACACGATCCGTCTGATGTTCGAGAGTTCGCCGGAATTCTTGGCCAACGGCTGAGTCGGCGACCTGGGCGAGCGGTGGGAGACACTACCCCGAAAGATGATGGTTGCGAATTCCGCTCTGATCTGTTAGACTGGTCGGATTCAACTGGTCCATTCTATTGAGAGAAAGTCTATGACAACAGTCGGCGCCTACGAAGCGAAAACCCACCTGGCGGAACTCCTGGCTCGGGTGGCGCAGGGCGAGAGTATTCTGATTACCAAGCACGGTCAGCCGGTGGCGCAGCTGGTCCCTCCGGAGGCCGAAGACAAGCCCGACCCCCGCGGAGCGATGCGGCGAATCCGCGAATTGCGGAAAGGCGTGACCCTCGGCCCCGAACTGACCATTCGTGATCTGATCGAAGAGGGTCGCCGATTTTAGGGATGAGCGGCGTCGAAAAGAAGCGTTATGCCAAGTAAAAAAAGAGCAAGGAAGCCCCAGAAACGGTTCGTCCTGGACTCCTCCATAGTCATGGCCTGGGCCTTTGAGGATGAGGCCAATGCCTATGCGGAGAGCGTCGGCGACGCCATGCCGGACGCGCGGGCGTTCGTACCTTCGTTGTGGCCGGTTGAGGTTGCGAACTGCTTGCTGGTCGGGGAGCGCCGAAAGCGAACGACGGAAGTGAAGGTGCTGCAATTCCTGGCTGAAGTTCGGACTATGACGATCGTGGTGGACGAACAGACGGCGCCTCGGGCTTGGAGAGAAACTCTCGTCCTGGCCAGAACCTATCAACTCTCGGTTTACGACGCTACCTACCTCGAACTTGCGAGTCGTCGTGGCTTGCCCCTGGCTACGCTGGACGGCAAGTTGAAGGCCGCGGCCGCGGCTGTCGGCGTTCCGCTTTTCACCCCCTAGCCGATGCTTCATTCTCTCCTTCCGCCGGCCTGTGAAACGGCTTCACGGCCTTCCCGTTCGATTCGCGGCGCCACTTTTCAACGCGAGGTTTGGGGACAGTAACGCGGATTCGCTCGCGCTCGAGCGGGCCGGCGACGGCTTACAAATGCTTCCGAAAAGTTGCCTTGCCGGATAGCACAGGTATCCATCTCAAGTCACGGCGCGTTGCTCCTGAATTCCCGGTAAGGGTTCGGGATCCTGAAGAGGGTCGAGGTCTTCTGGACGCTGCTGGGGCCGATCCGGGTCGAGCCGGGCTGCTCGCGTGCGCATTTTACAAGGATGTCGGCGCTCCGACACGCTCTTTTACATAGAACTGGGGGGTGACGCCGGAGCAGCTCGAACGGCATATGCGTTCCGTCCGCTACGAGCGTCTGCTTGCCTTCATGGAAGCGTCGGCCCGTCCGCCGGTGCTGCGGTATCACACGGTTTCCGGCTCCAAAGGAATGGAGTATTTGCAGACCGTCCGTCTGGGGGCGGCGGCCTGTGCGTCGCCGGCAGGGAACGCCGATACCAAACGGCCCTAACCCGACGGGGCGCTCATACTTCGACTGTAACCCTTTTTAC
>DHJA01000263.1 GCA_002404095.1 Planctomycetaceae bacterium UBA4732
CTTCGGGTCGCGGCTAAACGGCTCTACGCCGTCTGCTGAATCCGCGGGTCTACCAGCCGATAGATCGCGTCTACGATAATATTGGCGCCCACGACCAGCACCGCCGAGAACAGCACCGTGCCCATAATCATAGGCACGTCCAGGTTGCGAACCGCTTGCAGGGCCAGCGATCCAAGGCCCGGCAGCGCGAAGATGCTCTCGGTGAAGACGACGCCGGCCAGCAGGCCCGCCACATCCATACCCAACACGGTCAGCACAGGAATCAGAGCGTTGCGCAGGGCGTGTTTGAACAGCACCACAGGTTCCGACAGGCCGCGGGCGCGGGCGGCGCGGATGTAATCCTGATTTAACACCTCCAGCATGTTGCTATGAACGAGACGGGCGTAGTAGCCGGCGCCAGCCACGCCGAGGGTGAGCGACGGTAGGATAAGGCACCACCAGTTCGTAAAACCGGCCACGGGCAGAATGCCGTCGCGGTAGGCGATCTGGTATTGCAGCAGCCGGCCGAGCCAGAACGTCGGCAACGAGATGGCGATCATCGCCAGCACCAACGTTATGCGGTCAATCGGCTTGTCGCGATACTTCGCCGTCAATACGCCGAGCGGCACGCCCACGAGCAGCCAGATCGCCACGCCGCCCACCGATACCGCCAATGTGCTTGGAAAACGGGTCAGGATGGCGTCGGTCACGCGCTCGCCAGTCACGAAGGACTTGCCCAGGTCGCCTTGGAGTACGTGCCAGACATAACGGCCGTATTGTTGCCATAACGGATCGCTCAAGCCGAGTTCCTTGCGGATGCGTTCGCGCGTTTCCTTGTCGGCGTGCGGCCCGGCCACGGCCGCCACCGGATCGGCCGGGATGGCGTGCGTGATGAAAAACACTAGCAGCGACACCCCGAGCAGGGTGACGACGCTCTGCGTCAGCCGATAGAACATGCGTCGAATCATGGCGGGGAGATCGACAATTCTTCATAGCGCACCAGCCAGACGGGGTGCAGCTTGTGGCCCTTCACCCAGGACTGATGTAGCCAGATTTCCACGGGATAGACAAGCGGCACGACGGGAGCGTCGTCCGCGATCACCTCTTCCGCCTGGGCGTACAAGTCCATGCGCTTTTGCGGGTTAGTTTCCCGGTCGGCCTCCTCCATCAGCTTGTCGGCCTCCTCGCTGCTGTAGAAGGTCAGATTATTGCTCTCGACATCGGAGATGGATTTGCTGGAAAAAAGCACATCAAGGAAGTCGCTGGGGTCGGGATAGTCCTGGAACCAGCCGTAGAAGGAGAAGGCGACGCTGTTGCGCCTGGAGACGGCGGGGTTGAACACGGCGAAGTTGACCGGATTGAGTTTCACTTTGACGTTGACGGCCGCGAGGTCCTGTTGGACCACCTGGGCGATGAGCGAGCCCTGATCGCCTTCGTTGGACAGCCAAAGGGTCAAAGGTTCAGGCAGGCCGTCGGGATAGCCGGCCTCCTTGAGAAGTTCTTTCGCCCTTTTCGGATCGTAGGGGTAGCCCTTCACCAGCGAATGGTAACCCGGCATGTGCGGAGGGACCACGCCCTTGGCGGCTTCATAACGGCCATTGCCGAGCTGAACGATGCGATCCTTGTTGACAGCGTAACTGATCGCCTGGCGCACTTTTTTGCCGTTCGGCCCGTTGAAAGGCTCCATCTCGCAGTTCATATCGAGATAATAGACGCCGTTGAAAACCAACGACTCGAAATTCGGCTGCCAGCGCGAATCTTTGCGTAGGCGAACGTAAGCGGCGGAGGGAATGCGGTCCATCAGGTCCAGTTCGCCGCGCTCGAACATTAGCTGAAGCGTGAGCGGGTCCAAGCCGAACTGCACCTCGATGGCGTCCAGGGCGCTCGGCTTTGGCCCCCAATAGTGGGGGTCGCGTTCCAGCCGCAGGCGCAGGCCGCGCTGCCAGTCCTTGAAGACGAATGGCCCATTGCCGACGGGATGCAGAGCGAAATGGTCATTGCGTTCCGCCTCGTCTTTCACGCTCTCGATTGCCTCGCGCGGCACGGGCGCCAAGAAAGGCATGGCGGCGACGTAGGGAAACGTCAGGTCCGGGTGGAGCAGCGTAACTTCGAGGGTGTGCGAGTCGGGGGCGCGAAGTCCCTGGACGTCCGCCGCTTTGCCGTCGGCGTATTCTTTGGCCCCCGCGACGCGATCCGTGACGAAGCTGGCCCACGGCGATTTCGTCTTGGGGTTTATGACGCGGCGCCAGGAGTAGAGGTAGTCGTCGGCCGTCACGCCGCGGCCGTTGGAGAATTTAACGTCTTTGCGGAGATGAAAAGTATAGGTTTTGCCATCTTTTGAGAGCGTCGGCAGCGCCTCGGCCGTCAACGGCACGAGGTTGACGCCGTCGTCGTAGTCGAGCAGCGGCTGAAACAACATGCGTACGATCGGTACGTTGGCGGTGTCGTTGGCGATGGCCGGGTCGAGGCTGCGGAAGTCGGAGCCTTGACCCAGGCGCAGCGTATCGGCGACCCAGCCGGTCGTCGGCGGCGCGGCCGATTCGTCGCCCTGACAACCGACGGCCGCGAGGGAAACCGCCAGCGCGAAAGAAATCCAAGCGCGGGAGGAATGGCACGGCACGTTACGTCCTCCCCTTGTGATATGGGTCCAGTACGTCCTGCAACCCCTGGCCGAGCAGGTTGAAACCGAGGACGGCGAGGACGATGGCGAAACCGGGCGCCAGCACCAGCCACGGCGCGACGGTGAAGTACGGCAGTCCTTCGCTTATCATCGTACCCCACGACGGCGCCGGCTCCGGCTCGCCGAGGCCGAGGTAGCTGAGGCCGGCCTCCAGGCCAATGGTGCCGGCCGTACTCATGGCGGACAAGACAATGATGGCCGGCAGCACGTTAGGCAGAAGGTGTCGCCACAGGATGCGCGTATTCGAGCAGCCGATGGCGCGGGCCGCCTCGACGAAGGCGCGTTCCTTGAGGGCCAACACCTGGCCGCGCACCACGCGGGCGATGCCGGTCCAACTGACGACGCCGATGACCAGGAGGATGCCGAGTAGGCCGCGTTCGAGCTTGAACTCGAATATCGGCTTTGGCAAGCCGGGCAGATGCACCGCCACCGTCCGCCCCACGTTCAACAGTCCGGCCAGCGCCATCGCCAGCAGCAGAGCGGGAATGGCCATCATCACGTCGGTGAAGCGCATCAACACGACATCGACCCAACCGCCATAATAGCCGGCGTAGAGGCCGATGACGACGCCGAAGGCGACGGCCGCCAGCATGGCGGCAACGCCGACTGTAAGCGATATTCGCGAGCCGTAGAGGAGGCGAATGAATACGTCACGGCCGAGGCCGTCGGTGCCGAGGGGAAATGAGGCCGAAGGCGGCAGCGGCATTCCGTCGGCGTTGAGGCCGTCGGGGTACTGGTAGGCGACGCGATCATAAGGGGCGAAGACGGGCGCCAACAGTGCGAACACGATCAGTAGGCCGACGAGGATGATTCCGGCCCGCACCAGCGAGTTGCCGAGCGCTTTGCGCCAGAGCGGCGTCGGCGTCGGTGGGATGGGTTCGACGGCGGATGGCATGGGTGTCCGTCCCTGAGCGCGGGGTCGTTTAGCCGCGACCCGAAGGGGAGCGCGTCTCTCCCGCGCTCCCCTTCGGGTCGCGGCTAAACGACCCCGCGCCCGCTCAATCAACTCCCGCCGCCCAGCGTGACGCGCATCCGTTGGCCGATACGCAACATCGGCTGGCCGGGATCAAGCGTGATAATGCTCTCCAGCGTCCGCACGTCGTTGAACTGCATCGGTTCCAGCAGGATCGAACGCCGGTGCGTGTACCAGTCGGACAAGTGCGTCACCTTGCCATGCCACGTCGGGCCGGACGCCGAATAATCCTGTATCGTGGCCGATTCACCGAGGGCGACGTGGCCGGCCCACTCCTGTTCCACCTCCGCCCGGATAATGCGCGGCCCGTCGGCGGCGAACATTACGGCCGGTTGGAGCGGCGACGGCCCGAGCGATTCGCCGTCACTGATCTGTACACGTTCCACCACGCCCTTGGCCGGCGCCCAAACGGTGCATTCGCGCAACCCCAGCTGCGCCTTCCGCAGTTGCGTTTGCTTGCCCTCCACGGCGTTCTCGGCGCGCCGCACAGCGATGGACGGGTCGTCCAGCTCCAGCAAGCGCAGCTTGGCCTCTTCGCCACGGGCGGCGGCCTCTAGGGCATTTGCTTGGGCGTCGGCCGCGCGGGCGACCTCCGCGCTGGCGTTCTGGCTGCCGTGCAGCCGTTCCGCTTCAGCCGCCTTGGCGCGGCCGGCGGCCGCCTCCTGTTTGCGCGCCTCCACCGCTTGCTTCTGGCCGTCGATTTGCAGCGGGTGCTGCGCCACGAGCTTGTGGGCCTCCTCCAGCTGCAATTGGGCGTCGGTCAGGTCGGCCTCGGCCGCGTCGATCTGGTCCATCGCCGTCTTGTCGTCCATCGTGAACAGCGGCGCGCCTTCCGCGACCGCGTCGCCGCCGTGCGCGAACACCTTGACCACGCGGCCCGGCTGTAACGGGTACAACGGTGTGACGCCCTGCTCCAGGTCGGCGAAGCCCAGGAAGTTATAACGCATGTCGGTGCGCGTCGCGGCGGCCGGGTTGGCGGCGGGCGGCGCCTCGGCGCGCGAGGTGAGCGCCCAGGCGGTGAGGGCGGCGGCGGACGCCGCCAGCATGGCGACCACCCAGACGTTCAGGCGGAGGCGCGGCCGCGACGGCGACGAGTCTTGACGGGGACTATTCATTGGAGAAATCTCCTCAGGGTATGCTGGGGTAGCGGGGCCGAGGCGTTGCCGTTACGTCCGGTGTGGTCGTGCGGCTCTTCCGCCCGCCCTTCTTCCTCATTCTCGTGCAAACAGCCGTCTTCCAGATTGTAAACGCGATCCACATAGGGGATGATGCGAGCGTCGTGGGCCACGATCAACACGGTCGCGTTGCGCTCGTGGGCGGCGTTGCGCAGCAACTCGATGACCTGCTCGCCGTGCGCCCAGTCCAAGGCGCTGGTCGGCTCGTCGGCGAAACAGAATTCGGGGTCCTTGATGAGGGCGCGGCCGATGGCCACGCGTTGCTTTTCGCCGCCGGACAATTCCGAGGGGCGAAGGTGCGCTTTCTTTCCCAACCCCAACAGCGTCAGCATTTCGTTGGCCCGGCGGCGCGCTTCCTTCGCCGAACCGCCCTCGCCCCAGCGCACCACCATCTCCAACTGCTGCCGGGCCGTCAGGGCGGCGAACAGGTTGTAGCCCTGAAAGATGAAGCCGCAGTGCTTGAGGCGAAAGCGCTCGCGCTGGATCTCGGCCATTTTCCATAGGTCTTGGCCGAGAGCCATCACCTGGCCGCTGTCGGGTTGCAGCAGGCCGGACAGCACCGCCAACAGCGTCGATTTGCCGCTGCCCGACGGCCCCATGAGAAGCGCCACCTGGCCGCGTTCCAATTCGATCGACACTTCGTTGAGCGCGGTCGTCCGCATCTCGCCTTCGCCGAAGACGCGCGTCAACTGTCGGCCGAGTAAGGGCCGCTCCGACGTTGGATCAACCATCATCGTAGCGCCTCCTTCCAGAGAGTAGTCAGTAGTCAGTAGTCAGTAGTGAACGCCATACTGTCACTGACCGAATGCTAAACACTACTGACTACTGACTACTGACTACTTTCACCTTAACAGCATCGCCGGTTCCACCTGCCGCAGCGTTCGCAGGGCGAGCAGGCCCGACAACAGGGCCATCGTCAGCGTCACGCCGGTCGCCATGACCAGGAGCTGCCACGGTAGAATCACGTCCAGGCCCATGCTCGCCGCCACGAAGGCCAGGGCGTACACCGCCGGAAACGACAAGCCGACGCCGATCACGCCCACCCAAAACGACTGGGCCATCACCGCCAACGCCATGCGCCAGCGCGGGATGCCCAAAGCGCGAAGGACGGCGTACTCGCGCAGCGACCCTTTGACCGCCGCCGACAGCGTTTGGTACGTCACCACGGCGCCGACCAACAGGCCCAAGGCGGCGGCGTAGCCCAGGGCGATGCCCGCCTTGGTCTTGGTCAGCCAGTGCATCCGGGATCGATACGAGAATTCGGCGCTCGTAAATGTCGATTGATCCGGGTATTGCTCCTTGAGCCGTTTCACCACGGTTTCGGCGTCGGCGGGGTTGCGGCACTTGCCCAGGACGTAGGTCGTCTGGCCTTCCAGCATGGTTAGGTGTTCGCGGGCCGTGCCGTGCGAACAGAACACATAGGGGCCGGCCAGGCTCTTGAGGCCGTGCGTCAAGCCGACCACTCGGACCGTACGCGGCCCTTTCGGGCCGGCGATCTCGGCCGTGTCGCCGACCCCTTTCATGCCCAGACGCCCCACGTCCGAATCATCAATGACCACGGCGCCTGGCTCCGACAGCTTGGAACGCAGATCGGGGTCCAGCGCGTCCACACGGCCCAGGGCGTTGTCGCCCAGATTGGAGCCGATAATCATGCACAACTCACGGCCGCCGGCCGGCTTGGCCCAGTAGCTGAAACCCTGGAGGAACATTTCCGTGCGCGTCACCTCCGGCTGGTTTTCCAGCCGGGCGGAAATGCTCTCGCGGATCGATTCGCCGAGATCGACGCTCAAAACCTTCGGCGCCCCCATCCAAATGTCGGCGTGCGTATGGTCAATCGGCAGCGACGTGATCGAGAACAAACCGAGCAGCAGGCCGCACTGCAACGCGATCAACAACGAACTGAAGGCGACGGCCAGTACGCCCGGCAAATAGCGCGACCGTTCGTACCACAAAGTCGCAAGCGAATAGGACATGGCGACTTCCTTTAAGAGGGGCGAGGGACGAGGGGTAAGGGGCGAGTATTTGCCCCGTTGGTCAACGCCGCCCCATTCGGAATCTCAATCGCCCCTCGCCCCTCGCGCCTCGCCCCTCCGAACGAGGGCACGTCCGCCAGGCTGGAATCGATGAACGTCTGATGCCAGAGCTGCGTAGCCGTCACCGCGACCAGGCCTAATTCGACCGACGTGCGATACAGGCTGCCGTCGCGCAAATGGCGGTATGCTTGGCGCCAGTGCGTCACGGCTTCCGGGTTGAAATAGCCGGTGCGCCGCAGCGATTCAGGGCTGAGCAGCTGGTCTATGAACGGCGGCGCCTGTTCCAGGTGAAAGCTGGTCAACGGGGCGCGGAACATGCCCTTACGGCGCCACGCCACTTCTTTCGGCAGCCAGCGCTCGGCCACGCGCCGCAGCAACGCTTTCTCGCGGAAGCCGCGCAGCTTCCAATTCGGATCGAGTTTCGACACAAAGGAGACCACCGCTTCGTCGAGGAACGGATACCGCGTCTCGACGGAATTGTTCATCGCCACGCGGTCGCCCTTGGCGTTGAGCAGTAGGCCGGGCAAGTGACAGCGGCCGCCCAGACACAATTCGCGGTTGAGCGGATGCCAGCGGCGCATCCTGTCGGCGTCAAAGCCGAGGTCTTCAAACGGTACCTGACCCGCCAGCGTCTCGCGCATCCACGGGCTATAGAATCTCTCCTTGGACAAGCTCATTAGTCCGTAAATGTCGTGCCAGCCGTTGTGGCCGCCGACCGCCTCCTCCGCCCGCGCCGTGTACGCATCGGAGAGCTGCGAAGCCCCCATTCTACGGGCCATCATGCGGCGGATCATTTTGCCAAGCGGCAGACCGGGGATGGAGTCGAGGTAGCCGAGCGCCCGGTTGACCTTGTGCCAAGAGTAGCCAGCCAGCCACTCGTCTGCGCCTTCGCCCGTCAGCGCCACCTTGAAGCCTTGGCGGTGGACCTCCTGTGCCAGCAGCAGCAGCGCCGCGCAGGACGTATCCACGACCGGCCCTTCCGCGGCCCAGATCAGACGCGGGTAGTTGTTCAGCACCTCCGACGCGCCGCATTCGACGATGGTGGGATTCGTACCGACCCATTTCGCCGTGACCTGGGCCTGCGCCACTTCGTCGAGCTTGGGGTCCATGATGCGGATGGTGAACGACGGAATCGGCGAGCCGCGCACCTTGCTCGACATGGCCACGACGACGCTGGAATCGACGCCGCCGCTGATGTACGACACGACCGGAACGTCGGCGCGCAGGCGCCGCTTCACGGCCCCCAACAACACTTCCTCGAAATCATCGGTCAACGCCTTGGGGCTGCTGCCGGAGTATTCCTGTCCCTGATCGGGGTAATCCAACTGCCAGTAGGTATGGTCGCTGACGCGGGCCGCCTCGCCGTCGGCGCCAAGCTGAATCGACAGATAATGGCCGGGGACCAGCGCCTGCACGCCTTGGAAGCAGGTGACGGGACCGGGCAGCGAGAAGAACGTGAAGATGTGGTTGATGCCGCGCGGGTCGGGTTTCGCCTCGACCATGCCGGAGGCGAGAAGCGCCTTGATTTCCGAGCCGAACAACAGCCATTCGCCGTCGGCGGTGGTCTGGCGGGTCCAGTAGAGCGGACAGATGCCGACGCGGTCGCGGCCGAGGATCACACGGCGGCGCCGTTCATCCCATAGGGCGATGGCGAACTGGCCGCGCAAATGGGCAAACATATCCTCCTGGTTGTCTTCCCAGCGGTGCGGAACGATTTCGGTGTCGCAATGGGTGATGAAGCGATGGCCGTGCGCTTCCAGCTCGGCCTTCATCTCTGGGTAGTCGAAGAGTTCCCCGTTAAAGACGACGGCGACGCTGCGATCTTCATTGAAGGCGGGCTGTCGGCCATCGGCGAGGCCGACGATGCTAAGGCGCCGGGAAGCGAACGACAGACCGGGCCGTTCGAGGTAGCCGTCTTCATCCGGCCCACGGTGGATGATGGCGTCGGCCATCTTGCGCACCGCGCCCGCAGGCGTCGCCCGTCGTTTTCCCGACAGATCAATGATTCCCGCGATGCCGCACATCAGGTCGTTCTCGGAGGTATTAAGTCGTTTCAAAACCCAGGCGAGCCGGGTCGCGTAAGCGCCCGGAGTTTCCATACAATCGCTGAACACAACTCCGGGCGCTTACGCGACCCGGCTCGCCAGAGTTACGACGCATACAACCGTCGCACGCGCCGGGCGATCAAATAATCCACCCAGCGCGGAAAGAATCGGTTGGCCAACAACATCCAGCGGGCGTCGCTTCCTAGCACCGTCTCGCTCCGATTGCGCCGCAGCGCGTCGAGGATGCTCCGGGCCGCGTCGTCCACCTTCATACCGCGGCTGAAGTCGATCTTCATACGCGCCTCGCTGCGGAGCATGTGCCGGCTCAGGTCGCTGCTCGTCAGTCCTGGCACGACCAGCAGCACGTCCACGTCGAAACGGGCGAACTCCGCCCGCAGCGATTCGGTCAAGCCGCACAGGGCGAACTTGCTGGCCGAGTACTCGGTCCAGGCCGGCATTCCGCGCCGGCCGCACATGGAGGCAACGTTGAGGACCGCCGGACATCGGCCGCGCATCAGCGCCGGCAAGGCAAGACGCATCAACTCCGCCGGGGCGAAGAAGTTGACCTCCATCACCTGGCGCAGGACCGCTTCCGTTCCGTCGGCGAAATGGCCAGCGCTGGCCACGCCCGCGTTGTTGACCAGTACGTCCAGGCCGTCGAAGCGCCCGGTCACGACCTCAAGCAATCGTCGCCGCTCGGCGTCGGAGGTCAAGTCGGCTGGGATCGCCGTCACGTCGGCGCCTTCCGCAGTCAGCTGGGCGACTAGCTCGTCGAGCTTGTCGGCGGAGCGCGCCGTCAGAGCAACGCGCGCCCCCGCTCGCGCGGCCTGTTGCGCCAGACTGCGACCGATGCCGCTCGACGCTCCCGTGATGAGCATACGCGAGCCGCGTAGATCCCGCACCATAGATTGCCTCTTCACCACAGACTTCCGAACCTGCCAATTCACCGCATCTTGTCTAAAGTTAACCGATGCGTAGCAATTGCTATAGTCAATCCGGACGGAATTCCGGACTTAACCAGGAATGAAGACTGTTCAGGCGCCACGACCCGCAGGCTCGGATAGCGCGGTACAAGCCGAACTTCTTCCCGTTCCGAAGAGACGGCGCTAAGGCGAGGACGACCAAGGGGCGGCGGCGTCCGCTGCCGGTTGTCATCCTGGATCAGAATGTTATATGCAGGGAAGGGGTTGCAACAACCCTACGCGCCGGTTTGTAAAGGCGGGAGACGTTCACCGCTTTTTCACGTCATAGCAAAGCAGCAGATCCTGATCGCGGATGTAGAGCTTGCCGTTGGCGACGACCAGATGCGCCCAGGACGGCTTGTCCGTCTTGTCCGGCGGCGTGAACCGGCCGTGTTCGACGTACTCGTAAGGATTAACCTCGACCAGGATCACCGGCCCGCCTTCGTTGCGGAAGTAGAGACGGTTGCCGACGCACGTGACAGAGCCTTTGCCCGTGGCGCGGGTCTCCCAGGCGATGCGGCCGGTCTTGAACTCGATGCAAGTGAGCTGGCCCTCGTCGGCGCCGTAGAGGTAGCCGTCGCGCAGCACCATGCCGCCGTGGTGATTCTGCATATGCTTGGTGAAATACGTCTCGTCGGCCGTGAACTTATCGCCGTCCTTCTTGATGCACGCCAACCCGCCGCCGGTGCCGTAGGCGGAAGCGGCGAAGACGCAGCCGTCGCTGAACAGCGCGGTGGAGCAATTGGCTGTGCCGTTGGCCGGGTGGTCATAGCGCCACAGGAACTTGCCGTCGGCTGACACGCCCACGACGCCGCCGCCGAGGAACTGGACGTACTGTCGTTGGCCGTCCACGTCCGCGGCGATGATCGAAGCGTAAGCGGCGTTGTCGCCTCCCGCAACGGCGCACTTCCAAATCGGTTCGCCCGTCTTCTTGTCCAAGGCGACGAGGGTGGCGTCCTTGCCGCCAGGCGTGCAGAGCAACTTATCGCCGTCGATCAGCGGCGACTCGGCGTAACCCCAACCGCCTGGCTTGCCGCCGAAGTTCTTGATTATATCGGTACGCCAGACCTCTTCCCCGGACGCCACTTTCAGACACAACAGATCGCCATTCAGACCGAGCGCATACACAAACTCGCCGTCGGCGGTGGGGCTGCAGCGCGGCCCGGCGTAGCCGCCGCCGCTGGCGCGGACGACGCCGACTTCATGCGTCCACAGCTCTTTACCGCCGTCTTCGGCAAAGGCCATGACGTATTCCTTCTTCTCGATGTTGCCCATTGAGAAGATGCGGCCGGCCGCGACGGTTGGCGTACTGAAGCCTTCGCCGAGACCTTTGATTCGCCAGGCCAACGGCGGGCCTTCTTTCTGCCAATCCTGGAGGAGACCGGTTTCGGCGCTGGCGGCGGTGCGATCCGGCCCTTGCCATTGCGGCCAATCGTGGGGCTTGGGTTGGAAAGCGTTGTCAGCGGCGAAAAGAGATAATCCGATGGCTAGTGAGGGGAGGGAGAGCATGTCCTAGCTCCTGCAAGGTGGGATGGTGAGACGATCAGGCGGGTGAGCGTCATTATCGTATGAATGTAACGCAGATTTGTTTAGCCGCGACCCGAAGGGGAGCGCTCTGTCAGAGCGCTCCCCTTCGGGTCGCGGCTGAACGAAATTAGGGGGGGCGCACGAAAAAACCCCGCCAGGTTTAACCCTGACGGGGCTATCTTTAACTTCGACGAACACCTATTCCAAAGCGAGGGTGCGAGACATGATTACTTGTGTCT